>JAJZQS010000053.1 GCA_021806745.1 bacterium | reverse complement strand
TGGACCTGCCGGCGTTCGATTTTACCCGCGACCGAGCCGCGTACTGCCTGGACCGCCCGTGCGGGCGCGACGAGCAGCTGCGCTGGCTGAAGTCGATGTCCGAAGGGAACTGAAGCGGCGGCCGGCTCAGTCCAGATGGGCGCGCAGGAAAGCGCCGACGCGCGCCTCGTAGGCGGCGGGGGCGGCCTCATGGCATTTGGCGTGCGCCGCGCCCGGCACCTGCCAGTACTCCTTGGGCTCGTGCGCGGCGCCGAAGAGTCGGAGCACGTCGGCGGGAGGCATCAGCATGTCTTTTTCTCCGGCGATCATCAGCACCGGCGTGCGCGCCGCGGGCAGGAACGACTCAGGACTGTAGCTGTCGATGTCCGCGTGGCCGGTGCGCAGGCGCGCCATGTACATCACCGTCATGATCACGGGAAAATACGGCACGCGCAGGCGGCTCCAGCCCCAGCGGCGGCCGACTTGATGGAAGTCGGCGAAGGGGCTCTCGAGCACCGCGGCCTTGATCTCCGGGTGCGCGGCCAGACCCATCGCGGCCACGGCCGCGCCCATCGATTGGCCGAGGACGGCGAGGTTCGCCGCGCATTTCGGGCGAGTTCTGCGCAGGCAGTCCACGGCCGCCGAGAAGTCCAGCAGTTCCTCCTTGCCGAGCGTGACCCGGTTTCCACCGCTTTCACCGTGGCCGCGGAAATCGAAGTAGAACAAGTTGCAGCCTTCCCGCCTTAGAAACAGCGTTTGCTCCAGCATCAGGCCTTTGTTGTCGCCCCAGCCGTGGCAGACCAGGACCGTCCGGTCGCCGCCGTCCGCCGAGGGGATGAACCAGCCGGACAGCGTCAGGCCGTCCGGCGTGGGAAACGAGATTTTCTCGTAAGACGCGCCGAAGCGATCCGGAAATATCTCCATCGGGCTCATCGCGGGGGGGTGCATCAGCATTCCCGCCCCGTAATAACCGAGCAGAAGGTCGGCGGCCGCGGCGGTGCCGAGCGCCGACGCCGCCAAGACCGCAGGTTCCATGTCCGCAGTGTACATCTTATGCACGGCCGCGGGCGCATTCATTTGCTATGTTGCGCCAACGCCCATGGATTTCGAACTCGACGCGGCGGCCCGTGAGAGGCGCGCCGCCGCCCGCGCCTTCGCCGAGGGCCTCAAGCCCCTGGCCGGCGAGTGGGAGCAGGCCGAGGCGATCGCGCCCGACCGCCTGCGCGAGGCCGGGCGGCTCGGTCTTTTCGGGATGCTCGTGGAGCGGGAGTACGGCGGCGCGGGTCTGGACGCGCTCGCCTACGCCGCCGTCCTGGAAGAGATCGCGCGCGGCAGCGCCGCCTTTCACGGCTGCCTGAGCGTGCACAACTCATTGGTCTGCGCGGCCGTCGGCCGCTTCGGCACGCCGGAGCAAAAGAGCCTCTATCTGCCTCGTTTGGCCTCCGGAGAGATCGTCGGCGCTTACAGCCTTTCGGAGGCCGGCTCCGGCAGCGACGCGGGCTCGATCACGACGAAGGCCGTTCCCGTGGAAGGGGGCTTTTCGATCGATGGAGCCAAGTGCTGGGTCACCAACGGCGGCATCGCCGGTCTTTTCGTCGTTTTCGTCTCCACGAGCCCGGCCGCCGGCAGCCGAGGCATCTCGTGTTTTCTCGTCGAAAGTCAAACCCCGGGATTTACGATCGGCCGCAAAGAGCGTAAGATGGGCCTGCGCGCCTCGGACACGCGCGAACTGCACTTCCGGGACTGCCGCGTCCCGCGACGGGCCCTGCTTGGCTCCATGCACGGCGGCTTCAAGATCGCCATGCGCCTTCTCGACGGCGGGCGCGTGGGCATCGGCGCGCAGGCCGTCGGCATCGCACAGGCCGCGCTTGAAGAAGCCGTTGCCTACGCGAAGGCCCACCGCCGGTTCGCGCGTCCGATCGCCGAGTTCCAGCTGGTCCAGGCCAAGCTCGCCGACATGGCGACCGGCGTGGAGGCCGCGCGGCTGCTGGTGCGGCGCGCGGCCGCCTTGCTCGCGCGCGGCGAGCGCTGCACGAAGGAGGCCTCGATGGCCAAGCTATTCGCGACGACGACGGCAAACCGCGTCGTCCACGACGCCGTGCAAATCCACGGCGCCGACGGTTGCTCGCGCGATTTCTCCGTGGAGCGGTTCTATCGGGACGCCCGCGCCGGTGAAATTTACGAGGGGACCTCCGAGATACAGCGCCTGCTGATCGCCCGCGAGGTCCTGCGCGAGGCGGCGCCGTGAGCGGCGCGTCGGTGCCCCGGCGCTGTCTTGGAAGCTGGCCTGAGCCTTGCGCCGGCTTTGAACGCCTGCGCGTGCTCGACTTCTCCAAGCTTCTGCCGGGGCCTTTCGCGACGCGGATGCTGGCCGACCTCGGCTGCCGCGTGACCAAGGTCGAATTGCCTTACTTCCCGGACGAGGCGCGAGGCATGCCGCCGTTGGTCGGCGGCGTCGGCGCCCTTTTCGCGGCGGTCAACAGCGGCAAGGAATTCTTGTCGGTGGACTTCCGCAAGCCGCAGGGCCTGGCGCGAGTCAGGGCGCTGGCCGCCGAGGCCGACGTGCTCGTCGAGGGTTTCCGTCCGGGGCTCATGGACCGTTGCGGTCTGGGCGCCGAGGAGCTCATGAGCCTCAACCCGCGCCTGATCTACTGCTCGCTGACAGGCTATCCCAGCGAAGGCCCTTGGCGGCGCAAGGCGGGACATGATCTCAACTTCCTGGCCGTCAGCGGCTTCCTTGGTCTTGAGGCCGCCGCGGGCGCGCCGCGCGTGCCCCCGACGCAAATCGCCGATCTTTCCGCGAGCCTGGCCGCCGCCGCGGCCGTGCTGGCCGCGCTCGTCGAGCGCGGCGCGACCGGCCGCGGCAAGCGGGTGGAGATCTCGATGGCCGAGACCGTCCACTCGCTGCTGGCCGTCCCGCAGGCGGAGGCCCGCGCGCAGGGGCGCGACCCCGACGGCGCGCGCTGGTGGAACGGCGCCCATCCGTTCTACCGCCTCTACCGCGCCGCCGACGGACGCTGGCTGGCCGTCGCGGCGCTTGAGAAGAGCTTCGCGCTCTCCTTGCTGGACGCGCTGGGCCTGGCGGACTTGCGTCCGTTGGCGGACGATCCGCTGGGCAACGCGCCGCGCCTGACGGCGGAACTGGAGCGCGTCCTCGGCGGGGCGACGGCCGCCCAGTGGGAGGAGCGGTTCAAGGACAAGGATTTGTGCGTCACGGCCGTCTTGGGGCTGGGTGAGGCGCGCGAGTTCCTCGCGCGCCGCGCGCCGGGAGGAAAACATGAGGCTCAAGGATAAGACCGCGCTGACCACCGGCGCCGCGCAGGGCAATTACGCGCGTCGAAGGGGTGGTCGTCTCGATCTAAGCGCCCGCCGACCCGCCGCGGCCCTCGCGCAGGCGCCGTTCGAGCTCCTCAATGCGAGCGGAGAGCGCGCGCTCCCGGGCGTCGGCGGCCTCGGCGGCCTCCTTCATGTCCCGGCGTAGGGCCGCGTTGACCGCGGCGGCGCGCTGGAGAGCGGTGGCCAGGCGTTCGGCTTGCGCGCGCGAGCGCTCCGCCTCGACGCGGCGTTCGCGCTCAAGCTGGCGCAGGCGCTGCAGCGCGGCTTCCAGGCGCTTGTGCGCGGCTTGCGCGTCGCCCTGCGCGCGCGCCTCGCGCGTGCCGGCCTCGGCTGCGGCGCGGTCGAGCGCGGCGTGGACCTGCCGCAGTTCTCGGCGCAGGGTCGTTTCCACCTCGCGACGGGTGCGTTCGGCCTCGTGCGCGGCCTCATCGGCCTTGCGGCGCAAGGACTCCAGGCGCACGATCTCGGCCTGCAGCAGGCTCGAGCGCCCGGCCAGCGCGGCATTTTCTTGCGCGGCGCCGGCGCGGACCTGCTTGAGGCGCTCCTCGTGTGCGGCGTCGTCTGGAGCCTGGAGCGCGGAGCTTGCCGCGGGCGGGGGCGCCGCGCGCTCAAGTTCTCGCGCGCGCCGATTGGCCTCGGCGGCCTCGCGCGACTTCTCCTCCAGCGCGCGACGGGTCTGCGCCAGCGCCGCGCGCAGCGCCGTCGACTCCTCGGCGGCGGGCGTCGCGGGCGTCGGCGCGGCTCCGGCCGCCGCGCGAAGCGACTCCAGCGCCCGCGCGGCCGCCTGCAGGCGCTCCCGCGCCTCCTGAATCGGGCGTCCGGGAGCTTGCATGAAGACATCATAACGGATGCGCGCCCGGCCGTGTTTAAGGATTTGTTATGGCCCGTTGCGCCGAGACCGGGCCGTATTGATTATGTAACAGGCGCGGGTTATGCTTGAGAGCATGCAGCCCGAGGACGGCGCCTGGCTTGACGATTTGAACTGGCGCGGCTATCCGCGCCTGACGCCTATGCCCGACGCCTCGGCGCGCGCGCCGGTCGTCGAGCGCTCCGAGACCGGCTCGCCGCGGCGGCCGACGCCGGAGCCGGAACCCTCGCCCGATCCCCGTCTGGCGGAGCTCGCGCGCGAAAACGAGACGTTGCGCGCGCGGCTGGCGGAGCTGGGGCGGCTGTCGGGCGATTTCGAGCGGCGGCTGTCGGAGGCCGCGTCGTCCTACGAAGGCGCGGTTTTGGAGGCGGAGTCGAAGCTGCGCGACGCGGCGCTGGAGCGCGAGCGGCTTTCGGGAGAGTTGGCCGCGGCGCGCGACGAATTGGCGCGCGCGGCCGCGCGCGAGGCTTCGCGCGAGGCCGATCTGCGCTTGGAGCGCGAGCGCCGCGCCGACGCCGAGCGCTCCCTCGTCGAGGCCAGGCGCAAACTGTCCGAGCGCGAGGCGCAGGCCGACGGACTGCGCGCGCAGGCCGCCGAACTGGCCGGGCGCGCGGAGGAGCTTCGCGCGCAGGCCGCCGCGCAAAACGACCGTCTGCTGAGGGCCAAGGCGCTGACCGACGAGGACGTGCGGCTTCTGCGCCAGGAACTGCGCGAGTTCCTGGCCAAGTTTCAGCGGCTGGAAGACGGTCACGGGGAGACGCGATGAGATATTGGGCCTACATCAACGGCGAGGTGCCGGGAAGCTTCAGTCCGGAGCAGTTGGCCGCGGCTCAGGGAGTCAGCGGCACGACCCTGATTTGTCCCGCCGAGGGCGAGATCGACGAGAAGAGCTGGCGGCGCGCCGGCGAGTTCGAGGAGGTCGCGCGCGCGCTGGCGGCGCGAGACGCGGCGGCGGCGGCGCGCCCGGCCGTCGCCGCGCCGACGGCCGTCCCGGCCGGCGAACTCGACGAGATGCTCTCCTCGGCCAGCACTCGCCTGTTCGGCCATGTCGCGGACCTGATGAAAGAGCTTGAGTCCCGTCGCGAGGAAAAAGCCCTCGTCGTTTCGCTGCAACGGCAGATTTCGGCGTTGAAAGACGAACTGGCCAAGACCCAGGAGCGCGCGGCGATGCTGGAACTGCGAGGCTCCCGCCTGCAGGAGCTCGAGGACGCGGCCGTTCGCGACCAGGGCGCGATACAAACATTGCGCTCCAACCTCCAGTCGCGCGAAAAAGAGCTCAACGAGGCTCGGTTGGCGCTGGCGCGTGCCAAAAACGAGCTTGAGGCCACGCGGCGGCGCCAGGCCGAGGCGGTCAACGATTTGTCCGTGCGCAATGGACTGGTGGACAAGCTCTCCAAGGATTTGGCCGACAAGGAACTGGCGTTGGCCAAGGCCATGAGCGTGATCCGGCGCTTGGAGGAAGACCTCCATCGCCTGCTGCCGGGCTTTGTTCCCGCGCCGCCCGCCGAGGCGGATCGCGAGCCCGGGCCGGCCGCGCCGGTGCACGAGCTTTCCGTTCCCGTCGCGCCGCCTCCCGAGGCCGCGCCTCTTCCCGCCGTCACCGCCGACGAGCCGCCGCCCGCTCCCGGCCCGCTGGAGCCTCCGCGCGCCGCGGACGCGGCCAAGCCTCACCAGGCGCTCGCCGCGTTTCTCCAGCGCTTCCTGCCCGGCCGCCCGCACTGAGCCGCGGTCCGTCGTCGCTCCCTGAATTGGCAATCGTCCCAAATGATTGACAACTCTCCCGCGCGCGTGCTAGAATTAGCAACGCACGGGAACGAGTGCCAACTCACTCCCGATGTTTTGAAGCGACAACACAGGAGGAAACACAGATGGCCGAAGCGACGATGACGAAAGTCAAGATTCAGCCCCTCGGCGACCGCGTTCTGGTCAAGCCGTCGGAGCAGACGGAGAGCAAGCGCGGCGGGATCATCATCCCCGACTCCGCCAAGGACAAGCCCCAGGAAGGCGTGATCGTGGCCTGCGGCAAGGGCAAGGTCACCGAGGACGGCAAGGTGCTGCCCATGGACGTCAAGGTCGGCGACAAGGTTCTCTACGAGAAGTACGGCGGCAGCGAAATCCGCCTCAACGACGAGGAACTGATGATCATGCACCAGGACAGCATCGTCGGCATCCTGGGCGCGAAGTAACATCCTTTAGGAGGAACAATCCCACATGGCTAAGCAGATTCTTTTCTCGGACGACGCGCGCAAGAAGATGAAGGACGGCGTGGACAAGCTCGCCAACGCGACCAAGGTCACGCTCGGACCCAAGGGCCGCTCGGTGGTCCTCGACAAGAAGTTCGGCTCGCCCGTCATCGTCGACGACGGCGTGACCATCGCCAAGGAGATCGAACTGCAGGATCCCTACGAGAACATGGGAGCTCAGCTCGTCAAGGAAGTCGCCACCAAGACCAACGACAAGGCCGGCGACGGCACGACGACGGCCATCGTGCTGACGCAGTCCCTGCTCGGCGAGGGCATCCGCAACATCACCGCCGGCGCCAACGCCAAGGGCATCGAGCGCGGCATGCACAAGGCCCTCGAGGTCGTCGTCAAGGAGCTCAAGAAGGCGTCCCGCCCGGTCAAGACTAAGGAGGAGAAGGCGCAGGTCGCGACGATCTCCGCCAACGACTCCGCGATCGGCAACATGATCGCCCAGGCCGTCGAGAAGGTCGGCCACGAGGGCGTGATCACGGTCGAGGAAGGCAAGTCTGCCGAGACGACCCTGGAAGTCGTCGAGGGCATGCAGTTCGACCGCGGCTACGTGTCTCCGTACTTCATCACCGACGCCGACCGCCAGGAGGCGGTGCTCGAGGACGCTTACATCATCGCCACCGAGAAGAAGATCTCCGCGATGAACGACATCCTGCCCCTGCTCGAGAAGATCGTGCAGTCCGGCAAGCAGTTCCTGCTCATCGCCGAGGATGTGGAAGGCGAGGCTCTGGCCACCCTCGTGGTCAACAAGCTGCGCGGCACCCTGAAGTGCGCCGCCGTCAAGGCCCCGGGCTTCGGCGACCGCCGCAAGGAGATGCTGCAAGACATCGCCATCCTCACCGGCGGCCAGGTCATCAGCGAGGACCTCGGCCACAAGCTCGACAAGGTCGGCCTGGACATGCTGGGCCGCGCCAAGCGCGTGGTCATCGACAAGGACAACACGACCATCGTCAACGGCCTGGGCGACAAGACCGAGATCAAGAAGCGCGCCGAGGGCATCCGCCGGCAGATCGAGGAGACGACCTCGGACTACGACCGCGAGAAGCTCCAGGAGCGCCTGGCCAAGCTGTCCGGCGGCGTGGCCGTCATCAACGTGGGTGCCGCGACCGAGACCGAGATGAAGGCCAAGAAGGCCAAGGTCGAGGACGCCTCCAATGCGACCCGCGCGGGCGTGGAAGAGGGCATGATCGCGGGCGGAGGAGTGGCGCTGCTGCGCGCCTCCGAGTCCCTCGATAAGTTCAAGGGCGACAACGACGACGAGACCACCGGCGGCCAGATCGTGCGCCGGGCCCTGCAGGCTCCGATCCGCCAGTTGGCGGAGAACTCGGGCTTCGAGGCCTCGGTCGTCGTGCAGAAGGTCATGAGCTCCAACGCGGGCTTCGGCCTGGACGCCGCCACCGGCGAGTATGTCGACTTGTTCAAGGCCGGCGTCGTCGACCCGCTCAAGGTCACCCGCACCGCGCTTGAAAACGCGGTCTCGATCGTGGGCACGATCCTCACCACCGAAGTCCTCGTCTCCGACATCCCGGAGAAGAAGGAGCCGGTCGGCGCGGGCGCGCACAACCACGGCGGCGACATGTACTGAACCCGGTCCGCGGGCCTCGCGCCTGCGCCCGGAAGACGCAACGGCCCCCCGGCTCTCGCGAGCCGGGGGGCTTGTGTTTTTAACGCGAGGAGGGGGGGGCCGACTTGATCGCGGCGGCGATGCGTCGGGAGCGGTTGAGCACCAGGTTCACGTAGTCTTGGGAGTGGTTGTAGCGGAAGATGGAGCCGGAGACCGAGCGGTCGTAGCCGTTCATTTTCAGGTAATTGGCCACCGACATGATCGAGTTCGGCAGCGAATAGAGGTTGGTCCCTCCGCCGTCGGCGGAGCGGCCGTAGGCGAGTTGGCTTGAGGCCAGGAACTGCGGCGGCCCGTAGGCTCCGGCGTAGTTGCCGACCATCTGCGAAGGAGTCTTGCCGCCCAAATCGCCGCGCGCGGCCAGCAGGGTCAGCGACTTCAAGTCGGAAGCGGCCTGCGCGCGCTTGGGCGCGCTGGGTGATTGGGCCAGCGCCAGCAGCACCGGGACCAGCGGCTTGCGTCCGGTGTCGGCGCCGAAGTCCGATTCGACGCTGAGGATGCCGAGGATCACCGACGGCGCCACGCCGTATTGCTCCTGCGCCTGATCGAGGACGCCTTGGTAGCGACGGTAGGCGGCGATCGCGTTCGGGGGCGGCGGGGAATCGGGAGCGTCGCCTTCGGGAATGCTCATGATCTGGGGCGGATCGTTCTCGTGCGCGACGACCTCGGCGACGGTCGCGGGATCGGGAGGGTGGGAGACGATGTCGGCGGCGGCGGCGGAAAGTTTTTCCTGGGAGGGGAACGGGCGCAGAGGGGCGCTCGCGCGCGCGAGCGCGGACAACGCGGCCTCGGGCGAGGCGTCCAGGCGCTCGGAGCGCAGGACGGCGGCGGCGGCATTGGCTCGCTGCTCGTCGGAGGCATCCGGACCGAGGCGCGCCAGCGCCGAGCGCAGGCGCGTCTCGACGCGGTGGTCCCGCTCGACGCCGTCGATCAGCGCGGCCGCCAGGGCGCGCTGAGCGCGCATGCTCGCGGAAGCGCCGCCGAGAGAACTGAGAATCGCGCGCGTGCGCGAGAGAAGGGCGGAGGCTTCCTGCGTCGGCAGCGCGGGCGCGGCGGAGGCCTCGTCGCCGTCGGCCGGGGCGGCGAGAGCCTTGGGGCCTTGCGCGCCCGGCTGCGCCGAGACCGTCGGCGACGACGAAATCCCGAGCGATGGCTCGATCCCCGGCCCGGCGATTTGAGCGGCAAGAAGCGGCGAAACGGCCGACGCCGACCGCGTGTCCATGGACGCGGCGGCACCGGGAAGCGGCGCGGGCGCGGGCGGCGGCGGCGCGAGTTGCAGCGGAGGCGGCAGGCCGCCGTCCGGCGGCGGCGGAGCGGAGGCGTCGGGGCTGCGCACGAGCGGCGCGCTCTCGGCTTGCGCCTGCTCGACGGCCGCCGCGCGCGCGGCGATGCGCGCGACGGCCTCGCTTTCCGCGGGGCTGAGCGCCAGGTCGCCTCGCGGAGGCGGCGGCTCGGCGCTTCTTGAGAGGAACCAGCGCGCCGCGGCCGCCGCCGCCAGCAGCAGGGCCGCCGCCAGCGGCGCGATCGTTTTGCGTTCGGCCATGCCGCAAGCGTAAAGTCCGCGCGCGCGCGCGTCAAGGCCGCGGAGGCTTTCGCCGCGTCTGGGTCCTTCGGGCCCGTCGAAGCGTCACTTTGCTCGTTTTGTGCTATAATGTCTCGTCCGGTGCTCATTGACAACTTCAACCAAATCCGCTTGCGCATGCGCTCCGCGGCCGCGAGGGTCGGACGAAACCCCGACGCGGTGCGCCTGGTGGCGGTGACGAAATATGCCCCGCTCGAGTCCGTGCGCGAGGCCTTGGAGTCAGAGCTGATCTCCGAGGCGGGGGAAAGCCGCGTGCAGGACGCGGAAAAAAAGATCGCGCAGCTGGGCCCGGCGGCCCGGCGCGCGAAGTGGCGCATGATCGGCCACTTGCAGACCAACAAGGCGCGCGCGGCGGCGCGTCTGTTCGATGCCGTCGACTCGCTCGACAGCGAGCGCGCCGCTCAAGCCCTGGAAGCGGCGCTGATCGGCGGGGAGAAAATCCTGCCGGTCCTGATTCAAGTCAAGCTCTCCGACCGTCAGACCCAGCACGGCGTCTCGTGCGTCGAGCTTCCGGCGCTCATCGAGTTCGTCCGCTCTCAGTCGCGCCTGCGCTTGGACGGGTTGATGATGATCGCACCGCACGCGGAGCCCGTCGAATCCGTTCGTCCGTTCTTTCGCGAGTTGCGCGAACTGCGCGACCGCCACTTGCCCGGCGGGTTGCTGTCCATGGGCATGAGCCGCGATTTCGAGATCGCAATCGAAGAAGGCGCCGATCTGGTCCGCATCGGAACCCGTATTTTCTCGCAACTTAGTCCGGCATCACTGGAGGCCCCAGAATGATCGTGAAAGTGCGCGTGATTCCCAACGCCGACGACAATGAAGTGGTCAGCCGCATCGGAAGCGTGCTGCGGGTGAAGGTCGCCGCCCCGGCCGTGGACGAAAAGGCCAATGCCGCGCTGAAGGATTACCTCGCCGAGTTCTTCGAGGTGCCCGGCAAGCGCGTCAGCATCCTGCGCGGCGCCAACGGCCGCGAGAAGACCGTCGAGATCGTGGGCAAGACCGAGGAGCAGTTGAAGCGGGTGATGGAGTCCATTCCCTAAGACCCGAGCTTCGCGGATGCCGCGCGAGGGCGGACGAGGCCTCGGCCTCGTCCGCCCTCGTTCCGTTTTACGCCGACCTGAGGAGAGCCATGACCCCATCCCAGCGCGCCGCCCTCCGCCGCGACCCGATCCGACACATCGTCTGGCGTAAGGACCGACTCGAAGTTCTCGACCAGCGTCTGTTGCCGCGGCGCGCGGTCTTCGTGACCTGCCGCGACGCCCGCGCCGTCGCGCGCGCCACGCACGACATGGTTCTGCGCGGCGCGCCGCTCATCGGCTGCGCGGCCGCCTACGCGATGGCGCTGGCGGCCCGCCGCGGGCGCTTGCGCGAGGTGCTGGCCGCCGAGCCCATGCTTCGCGCCGCGCGCCCGACCGCGGTGAACCTGATGCACGCCCTCGACCACATGCTCGCGGTCGCGCGTTCGGGTCCCGAGTCGACGCTGGCCGCGCGCATGGCCGAGGCCGCCGAACGCTACCGCCAAGACGACCTGGAGGCCAACGCGCGCATGGCCGAGTTCGGCGCGCGGCTTCTCGCGCCCGGCTCGCGCGTGATCACGCACTGCAACGCCGGAGCCCTGGCCACCGCCGGCATCGGCACCGCCGTCGGCGTCATCCGCGCGGGTTGGCTGACCGGCAGGCTCTCGCACGCCTACGCCTGCGAGACTCGGCCCTACCTGCAGGGCAGCCGACTGACGCTGTGGGAACTGATGAAGGCCGGCGTCCCCTCGACGCTGATCACCGACAGCATGGCCGCGCACGTGATGAAGACCGAGCGCGTCGACGCGGTGATCGTGGGCTCGGACCGCATCGCGGCCAACGGCGACGTCTGCAACAAGATCGGTACCTACGCGCTGGCCATACTCGCGCGCCACCACGGCGTTCCTTTTTACGCGGTCGCACCGACCTCGACGGTGGACATGGCCACGCCCGACGGTGCGCGCATTCCCATCGAGGAGCGTTCGCCGCGCGAGGTGTTGGAAATCTTCGGCGCGCCGATCGCCCCGCGCGGCGCCCGCGCTCGCCATTTCGCCTTCGACGTGACGCCGGCTTCTCTGGTGACGGCGATCGTCACCGAGCGCGGCGTCGTCTCGCCTGCGGATGAGGCGGGCCTGAAAAAGCTAATGTCTCCGCGATGAAAGAACACCTGAACGGCCGCGGCGCCGACGCGCTCCGACCGAAACTGACGAAAATCCTCGCCACACTCGGGCCGGCTTCGGCCAAACCCGAGGTGATGTCCGGTTTGATCGCCGCGGGCGTCGATGCGTTTCGCCTGAACTGCTCGCACGCGTCGATGGAAGACTTGCGCCGCAGCGTGGACTTGATCCGCTCGGCGTCGCGGCGCAGTCGGCGCGCCGTCGCGGTCGTCATGGACCTGCAGGGCCCGCGCCTGCGCGTGGGGCGCCTGCGCAACGGCGAACCGGTGCTGCTCAAGAAGGGCGCGCGCGTGCGCATCACCACCAACGACCTTCCCGGCACCGCCGAGGAGTTCTCCACGAGCTTCCGCAAGCTGCCCAAAACCGTGCGCAAGGGCATGGAGATCCGCCTTGACGACGGCACGATCGTGCTTTCGGTGCTCAAGACCGGCTCGGACTGGGTCGACTGCGAGGTCGTCATCGGCGGAAACTTGAAGGAACACAAGGGCATCAACCTGCCCGGCGCGCGCATCGACCTGCCGGCGCTCACGCCCAAAGACCTGCGCGATCTCGACATGGGCTTGAAGCTCGGCATCGACCACGTCGCTCTGTCGTTCGTGCGCGCGCCCGATGACATCCGGCGCGCGCGGCGCCTGATCCAGAAGGCCGGACTGCCCACGCGCGTGATCGCCAAGATCGAGCACCCCGACGCCATCGAGCGCATCGATGAGATCCTCGACGCGGCCGACGGCATCATGGTCGCCCGGGGCGACCTCGCCGTCGAACTTTCGCCCGCCGAGGTGCCGGCGCTGCAAAAAACGCTCGTGCGCCGCGCCAACGACGCGGGCAAGCTCTCGATCGTGGCCACGCAGATGCTCGAGAGCATGATCAGCCACGCGCACCCGACGCGCGCGGAGGCCTCCGATGTGGCCAACGCGATCTACGACGGCGCCGACGTGGTGATGCTGTCGGGAGAGTCGGCGGTCGGCCTCTACCCGGTGGAGACCGTGTCGGTGATGACCGACATCATCCGCCGCGCCGAGGCTTCGCCGTTTCGCTACCGCTTCATCCCGCACGGCCTGCAGGACAGTCCGGACACGGGCTTCGCGCACGCGCTCGCGCGCGCCTGTCACGACGCGTGCGAGGTCACCGGGGCGTCGGTGGTCGTCGTCTACACGATGACCGGCTGGTCGGCGCGGGTGATGTCCAAATACCGTCCGCGCGCGCCGATCATCGCGATGACCCCTCTGCGAGCGACCTACAATCAGCTCGCGCTGCATTGGGGCATCGCGCCGATGCTCTGCCCTCTCGGCAAGACCACCGACGAGATGCTCGGCTACGGCGAGCGCATCCTGCTCAAGAACGGACTGGTCAAAAACGGCGAGACCACCTTGGTGACGGCCGGAGGCACGGCCAAGCACAAGGCCTCGAACATGCTCAAGGTCCACGTCGTGGGCTCGTTGACCTATCGCTGAGGCGGCGATGAGTTCGGCGCGGATCGTCCTGGTCTCGGTGCCCCAAGGCGGAAAGGCGGAAAGCCTCGCCGAGGGCGCCGTCGAGGCGAGGTTGGCCGCGTGCGCGTCGATTCTGCCCTCGGTCGTGTCGATCTACCGCTGGAAGGGGCGCGTGCACCGCGACGCCGAGAGCCT
The DNA here is from genome assembly GCA_021806745.1 of bacterium. Classification (GTDB taxonomy): domain Bacteria; phylum Elusimicrobiota; class Elusimicrobia; order UBA1565; family UBA9628; genus GWA2-66-18. Next base: position 6,135 of record JAJZQS010000053.1, on the reverse strand, counting down.
GCTCGTCATCAAGACGACGCGCGCGCGCGTGAAGGCCCTGGAGCGCTGGATCAAGGCTCGCCATCCCTACGAGACGCCCGAATTCGTCGTGCTCGACGCGTCCTCGGGCTCGCGCGAGTATCTGGCGTGGCTGGAGGCTCAAACGAAATGAGCACGGTGCACCCGACGTTTTCTCCGAGGCTGCTCGAGGCGCGCGATGTGGTCGCGGGGATGCGGCTGTTCCGCTTCTCGTCGCCCGAGGGTTTTTCATTCGTCCCGGGGCAGTTCTTGATGTTCTGGTTTTGCGACGACCCCAAGACCAAGCGCGCGTACTCGCTTTGCGGCGATCCGGCGCACGCGGGCCGATACTTCGAAGTCGCCGTCGGCATGGTCGGCGCCTTCAGCGAGAGGCTCGGACGCCTGGCTCCAGGCGGCGAGCCGGGGCTGACGGTCAGCGGACCTTTCGGGCGCTGGACCTACGACGGCTCGCTACCTCACGCGGTGCTCGTCTCGGGCGGAACCGGCATCGCCCCGTTTCGCGCGATGGCCTTGCGGCGCGCCGGCCTGCCCGCGGGCGCGAGCGCGAGGCTGACCGTCTGTTGTTCGGCGCGCACGCCCGAGCTTCTGCCCTTTCGCGACGAGTACGGCGACTGGCAACGCGGCGGCGCCGAGGTGGTCGCGCGCGTCACCCGCCCCGAAGAATCCTCCCGCCGCTGGAAGGGGCCGGTCGGACGCTGGAGCGCGGCCGACGTGGCCGCGATCGCGGGCGACCCGGAGGCGGTCTACTATCTGTGCGGGCCCAACAAGATGGTCGCGGAACTGCGCGACGGGCTGTTGGCGCGCTCGGTCGCGCCCGAGCGCGTTCGCGCCGAGAAATGGGGCGATTACAGCGACCTGTTCTGATCCTGGCCTCGGGCTCGCCCCGGCGTCGCGCCATTCTTCGCGCGGCCGGGATTCGATTCCAGGTCTCGGTCAGCGGCGTCGACGAAAACATCGGCGAGTCCAGGCCGCGCGCGCTGGTGCTCAAGCTCGCGCGCGCGAAGGCCTTGGCCGTGGCGGCAAGCCATCCGGGGCGCCTCGTGCTGGGCGCCGACACCACCGTGGTCTGCGCGGGAGAAATACTCAACAAGCCGCAAAGCCCCCGCGACGCGCTGCGCATGCTGGAGTTGCAGTCCGGCCGCTGGCAGAGGGTCTACACGGGCGTGGCGCTGGCGCGCGGGCGGCGGGTGTGGACGGGCGTGGGCGTGTCGCGGGTGAAGGCGCGGCGTCTGGACGCGCAGCGTCTCAAGCGCCTGGCGGGCAAGCACATGGACAAGGCCGGCGGCTACGCGGTCCAGGATCGCCGCGATCCCCTTGTCGAGCGCATCGTCGGCGACCGCGACAACGTCGTCGGCTTGCCGATGCGCGTGGTGCGGCGGCTTTTGGCGCGCGCTCAGGCGGCCGGGATCGAGAAGTAGAAGCGCGCGCCGCGCGGCCGCGCGTCGCCGACGCCGATGGTCCCGCCGTGGCGCGTGACCACCTTCTCGCACAGCGCCAGGCCCAGGCCCACGTTGCCGACGTGGCGCTTGACGTCTTTCTGGAAGAACTTGCGAAACACTTCCGCGCGCGCCTCCGGCGGCACGCCGGGTCCCGAGTCGCTGACTTCGACGAGCACGCCGCCGCCCTCCGCGCGCGCCGACAGCGTGATGGTTCCGCCGGGCGGCGTGTGTTCGACGGCGTTGTGAACCAGGTTGTCGAGCACGCGGCGCAGCAGGCGCCCGTCGCCGCGCACCGGCGCAAGAGGAGTTTCGGGAAGCTCGAGCGCCAGCGTCTGCCTGCGCCCGCCGGCGACGAGAGCGAAGTCCTTCGCGCAGGCGCGCGCGAGTTCGTCAAGCGCCACGTCTTCCTCGCGCTTGAGTTCGCTGGCCTCCTCCAGCTTCGCGAGTTGAAGCACGTCTTCGACCATGCGCTGCAGGCGCTCGGTCGACAGTTCCAGCAGTTCGTAGGTGCGCTCGTGCTCGCGGCGTCCGTCGGGACCGCGCGGGGCGATTTCTCCCAGCAAGGAAACTCCGGAGCGGATGACGGTCAGCGGGGTTTTTAGGTCGTGCACGAGCATCGCGGTCAGTTCGCGGCGCTCTTCTTCCAGGCGCCGGCGCGCCTCGGTGGCGGCCTTGAGCCGCGCGCCCATCCGGTTGAAGGCCGCCGCCAGGCGCGAGACTTCGCTGTCGCCGCCGGAGCCGCGAGAAAGGGGGCGGAAGCGCTCGGGCTCGGCCGAGAGCTTTTCGATGCGCGCGACGACGCGCTCGATGCGCTCGCCGGCGAACAGGCCGATCAGCCAGCCCGCCAGCGCCAGGGCCAGCGACGCGGTCACGCCCGCCTGCACGCCCTCGGCCGCGATGCGGCGCAGACGCTCCTCCAGCGACGCGGTGCGAAAGCCGACTTGCAGCGTGCCGCGCCCGCGCGCGCCGAGAGCCACCGAAGTCGAGGCCAGATAAATGCCGTCGGGCGGGGCGCCGCGGCCCGGAGGAGGCAGACGCGCGAGCAGCGCGGCGTCGTCGCCGCGGGCCAGAAGGCGGCGGCCGCGGCCGTCGTAGACCACGACGGTGGCCACGTCGGCCAGGCGCACCAGCCCGCTGAGGTCGCGTCCCAGCTCTAGGAAGCGGCCTTGGCGCGCCTGCGCTTGGACCAGCGAGCGCACGGCCTCCAGCGTCACGGCTCCCAGGCGCCGGGTGCGCGCGTAAGCCTCGGCGCGCGCCTGCGTCACGTGGCGGGCCACCAGCCCGCCGGTGATCAGCGCGCCGAATAGAAAAAAGGTCAACGCGAGGGATTGGCTCAGGCGCATGTCGGAACTGGCTCATCTTACGAATTTCGGCTATACTGCGCGCATGCACGAAAGCGCCTCTCCGCCGCCGGGGCATGTGCCCCCGCCGGCGGTGGCGCCGGTCGGCGCTCCGGCGCTTCTTGAGCAGTCCCTTCTGGCGCTGGGCGACGCGCCGGGGGTGTTCTCCGCCGCCGCGGCCCGCCCCGCGCCGCCGTTGGCGGCGGCGGCGAGCTTGGCGATGTCGTGCGGCGCGCTGGCGCTGGGCGTCAACGCGATCGCCCTCGTCGTGGCCGAGCCGAGGATGTTGTCCCGCTATCCGGCGTGGTTCGCGGCGGCGGTGAGCGCGGCGGCGCTGGGCGCGTTCGCGAGCGCGTGGCTGGCGGCTGGGGTGATCCTCTATGCGTCGGGTCTGGCCCTGGGCGGGCGCGGGGATTTCTCGCGCGGCGTGCAGGCGGCGACGGTACTAAGCATATTGGCTCCCGTGCAGGCCGCGGCCAACGCGCTGCCGTGGGTTTGGCCCTTGCCGGCGTTGTGGGCGGGTTGGGTCGCGGCGGGCGCGCTGACGGGTCTGTTCGGCGCCAGGCGCCTGGCGGCGCGAACTCTGTGCGGTCTGTTCGCCGCGGCGGCGGTGGGCGTGCAGGCGTTCGCGCGCGCGCTGTCGGCGCGAGCGCCGGACCTGGCCGCGGCGGCCGAGGCGGCGCGCGGGCAGACGCGCGTCGAGGCGAGCCTGCAGGCGGCGCTGCCCGCTGTCGCCGCGCCGCCTCCGGGGGCGCCGCAAGCGGCTGCGCCGGCCGGAGTTTCCGGGTTGGACCTCGTGCGGACCGGCGCGGACGAGCCCGCCGCCCCCGAGAGCGCCGCCGCCTTCGCGCCGACCGCGCCGGCCGTGCCGGGCGCTGCGCCCGCGGCGGCGCCGGCCGCCCTTCAGGCTCAGGCGCGAGGCGCCGAAATGAGCGCCGTGGGCATGCTCGACGCGATGACGCCGATGCTCTCCAATCCTCAGGTGACCGCGCGCATGACGCGGGCGCAGAAGGCGCAGTTTCTCGAGATGAACGCGATGATCAAGCAACTGCGCGACGAGATGGCTTCCGGCCGGGCGGTCCCGCCCGCGGAAATGAGCCGGCGAGTGGCGCGCATCCAGCAGTTGGCGCTGTCGTTGATGTCGGCCGTCGCCGCGCCGCCCGCGCCCGCGCCGCCTGCGCCTCGTTCCTCGGGGTCGCGGTGAGCCTTCAGGGCAGGGTGGCTCTGGTGACCGGAGCCGGGCGGCGCGTGGGCCGTTCGATCGCCTTGGCTCTGGCGGCCAAGGGCGCGCGCATGGCCGTGCACTACCGCTCGTCGGCGGGCGAGGCGCGGCGCGTGGCCGCGGCGGTCAAGACGCTCTCGGGCGCCGACGCCGAGGTCTTCCGCGCCGACCTCGGCGATGAGCGCGCGCCGGACAAACTCGCCGACGCGGTTGCGCGCCGCTTCGGCGGCCTCGACATTCTGGTCAATTGCGCCTCGCTCTACGAACGCACCCCGTTCGACGACGTCGACCCGGCGAGTTGGGAGCGGCAGATGGCGGTCAACGCGCGCGCGCCGTTTTTCCTGGCCCGCGCCTGCGCGCCGCACCTGCGCCGCTCGGGCGCGGGGGTGGTGATCAATGTGGCCGACTGGTCGGGCCATCGGCCGTACGCCGATTATGGACCCTACTGCGCGTCGAAGGCGGCGCTGCTGTGCGTCAACAAAATCCTCGCCAAGGCCCTCGCGCCCGAAGTCCGGGTCAACGCGATCCTGCCCGGTCCCGTCTTGCCCCCGCAAGACATGGGTGAGACCGACAAAAGAAAAATCTCCGAGGCGACTTTGCTCAAGCGCCTGGGCACGCCCGAGGCCGTGGCGCGCGCGTGCGTGTTCTTGGCCGAATCGGCCGACTACACCACCGGAGCGGAGTTGAGCGTCGATGGCGGGAGGCTGATCTCTTGAGGATTTTTCGCGCGGCGACGGCGTGCGTTTTGGCCGTGGCGCTGTCGTCATGCGCGACGCTGTCGTCCAAGAGCGTGGGCTCCTGGGGGCGGCCGTACTCGGGCGTGCGCTGCGTGGGCACGGAGGACTTCTGGGGGCCGCTGTCTCAGGCGCTGCGCGCGACGCAGTTGATCTATTCCGGCGTCGACTATCTGTTTTCCTTCGCCGCCGACACGGCGTTGCTGCCCGTGGACTTGATCACGGCCGGAGTCGAGGCCGGCCTCGGAACCGGTAAAGCGGTCGGAATGAGCGGGCGCCGGGCGCCGCTGTGCAACGACTTCTCGGCGCCGCCGCCGAGTTAGGCCCGGCGCGCGATCTGGACGGCGGGCCGCGGCGTCTTGAAGCGCGCGCCCGACAACAGTTTGTCCCACATCCGAGGATCGCGCCACTCGGCCTTGACCGCGGGGGAAAACGCGATCCGCGCGGGATCGACGACGCCCATCGCGGGATTGTCTGCGTCGTCTTCGAAGCACTGGGCGCAGCCGGTGTCGGTCTCGTGAAGGGTCACCGAGTGCACGCGCGCGGCCTCGTCGCCGTTGGCGCGTTCGGTGGCGGCCAAAAGCGCGCGCGCGCCGACGAAGATCACGCGCGAGAGTTGTTCGGCCGTCGGCGAGACGGGCATGCGGATCCAGCGCCGCGAATGGCGCTCGACGGCGCGGCGGAATTGCGCGGACTCGCGTTCCCAGAACAAAGTCGCGTGGTCGAAGGCGTCGAGAAAATCCTTGACGTGGCGCTTGAGCAGGCCGAAGTCGTAGACCATCTGACCGGCGTCCAGGCGGTCGGCCGTCAATTCCAGTTCGCAGCGGAAGCTGTGGCCGTGCAGCGAGTACTTGCAGCGGTCGGAAGAGCAGTTGCGCACGATGTGCGCGGCTTCGAAGCGGTAGAGTTTTCGGATGATCATCTCGGCCTCCGTATTTCCACGCAGACCTCGCGCGTGCGCGGCATGACCGCGGGTTTTTTATGCGCGCGCACAGTCACGGCGGCGGCCGCCGGCGCGGCCTTCAGCGCCGCCTGCGCCGCCCGCTCCGCCAAGGTCTCGAGCAGCGCGCAGTCTCCCGCCTGGACTTGCGCTCGCACGGATTTTTCGACGGCCCAATAGTCGGCCGCGAGCCGGAAGTCGTCGCGTTCGGCGGCGGCGCGCGCGTCGACCTCAAGGCACAGGTCGATCGATATTTTTTGCCGCCGCGAGCGCTCCTCGGCTTCCACGCCCACGCGGCAGCGGCAGTCGATTCCCATCAACCAGATCGCGTCGCGCCTCATGCCGAGAGTCTATCAATCCGCGAGTCTTGCGGCGAGCGCGGCTTCGTTATGGTAGATTGAATCGGCATGAAAACCATGGAAGGCAAAGTCTGTCTGGTGAC
>JAJZQS010000163.1 GCA_021806745.1 bacterium | reverse complement strand
CTGCGCGCGCGCCATGAGCCCGTGCGAGGCGAAAAACGCCGCCAGACGCGCCTCCAAGTGCGCGCGGTAGTCGGCCTCGTCGAGCCTCAGCGCGCGCGCGATCGCCGCGTCTGTGGGAACCCGGCTCCAGCGCCAGCGCGCGCCCACGGGCAGGCCCGCGGCCTCAAGCGCGCGCGCGGCGTCGCGCGCGACGCGCGCCTCGCCGCGGTCGTCGGCGTGCATCAAGTCCAAGAATTCCGACTCCGGCAAGTCGTCGAGCGCGACGAACGGCAGGCCCAGCGCCTTCGCCGCGCCGGCGGTCTCTTTTTTCTGGCGCGAGAGCGCCGACAGGCCCGGGTAGCGCGGCGCGAATCCCGCCCAGTAGGGCAGTCCGAGAACGATCAGCGGCGCGCGCGCGGACGCGGCCCGGCGCGCCAGCCGTTCCAAGCGGCGGCGATGGTCGGCGACGAGCAAGTCTTCCTCGTCGGCGGTCAGACGAATCAGCGGGGACGCCACGATGCCTTGCCGCGGTGCAGGTCCCAATCCGCGCGACAGCAGTCGGAATGCCGCGCTGCGCGACAAAAGAAACAGGCGCGCGGATTGCGCGATGCGCCCGACGGCTCCCCCGCGCGGGTGCCGCAAGAGGAAATGCGGATAGTCGTCGTAGCCGACGCGCACGAGCACGGCGTCGGGGTGGAAGGCCAGAGCCTGGCCGAACACCGTTTCAAGCCGAGCGCCGTCCCAGGCGTGGACGCCGAGGTTGAGTACTTCCACGCGCCTGGGCGCCAGCGCGGCGCGCAGGACCTGCGCCAGCCTCTCCGGGTAGCCTCCGCGCGGCTGATAGGGCCAGCCGGCGGTCGTCGAGTCTCCCACGCAGACGACGCGGAAAGTCCCGGGCGCGGGAGCGGCGCGGAAGCGCTCGTCGGGATTGGACAGGCGCACGAGCTCCGGGTTCGTCCGGCAGTTTCCGGATGGGTCGCAGTCGAATGCGGGCCGCGTCCCGGCGACCCAGAGCAGCGCCAGTTCGCTGTCGGTGGGGGCCGAGTCCGGCCGGGCGCGGGCCGCGAACTCGGCCGCGGCGAGCACGGACAGCGGCGCGAGCGCGGCCAGGGCCAGTCTCGCCGACCATCGCGTCACCGCGCCAAGCTAGCAAATGTCGCGAGGCCGATGAAGTAGAATCCCCGGCGTGGAGAGCGAGCCGGCGGCGGGATTTTTCGTCCGGGCGAAGGAGGCGCTGGCCCGCGCCGGCCGCGCGGCCGCCCGCGCGCAGGCCGCGGCGCTGCTGACGCTCGCCTACTTCCTGGTGATCGGCCCGGCGGCGCTGCTCGCGCGCGCGCTCGGCGCCGATCCGCTGTCGATTCGGCGCGCGGCGCGCACGGGCTGGATCGCCCGGCGCGCCGGGCCGGCGCGCGAGACGCTGACGAAAGCGGGATGAGGATTCTCGGCCTCAGCTTCGACTACCACGACGCGGCGGCGGCGCTCGTCGTGGACGGCGTTCCCGTCGCGGCCGCGCAGGAGGAGCGCTTCACGCGCGTCAAGCATGACCGGCGCCTTCCCGAGAGCGCCGCGCGCTGGTGCCTGGCGCGCGCGAATCTCGACGCGGGCGACCTGGACGCCATCGTGTTCTACGAGAAGCCCTTCCGCAAGCTGACGCGCATACTCGCCGGCTCGATCGCCACCTTCCCGCGCTCGGCGGCGATGTTTCGCCGCGCGGCGGGCGCGTGGCTCGACGAGCGGCTGTGGGTGGGGCCGCGCATCGAGCGCGCGCTCGGCGTGCCGCCGTCCAAGATTTTGTTTTGCGAGCATCACCTCTCCCACGCGGCCAGCGCGTTCTTCGCCTCGCCGTTCGACGAGGCGGCCGTGCTCGTCGTCGACGGCGTCGGCGAGTGGGCGACGGCGTCCTTGGGGCGCGGCCGGCGCGCCGAAGGCGGCGGCTGGGAACTCTCCCTCGACGCCGAACAGCGCTACCCGCACTCGCTGGGTCTGCTGTATTCGGCCTTCACCGCCTACCTCGGCTTCGAGGTCAACGAGGGCGAGTACAAGGTCATGGGGCTGGCGCCCTACGGCCGCCCGCGCTTCGCCGACCGCGTGCGCGCGATGCTCGCGCCCTTCGGCGACGGCTCGTTTAGGCTGGATCTGGATTGGTTCGCCTTCCACCGCGATCCCGCGCGCGCCTTCGCCGCGCGCTTCGAGCGCGAGTTCGGTCCCGCGCGCGCGCCGGGCGCGGGCGACCCGGCCGAGGACGCCCGGTTCTGCGACGTGGCCGCCAGCGTCCAGCTCGTGTGCGAGGAACTGGTCCTGGCGATGGCGCGGCAGGCCGCGCGGCGCGCGGGTTCGAAAAACCTGTGCCTGGCGGGGGGAGTGGCGCTCAACGCGACGGCCAACGCGCGGCTCCTGCGCGAGGGCGGCTTCGAGCGCATCTGGATCCAGCCCGCGGCCGGAGACGCGGGGGGAGCGCTGGGAGCGGCGCTCTATGCCGCGCACGCGCTGGGGCGTCCGCCGCGCTGGGAGATGACGCGCGCGGATCTGGGGCCCGAGCATTCGACCGCCGAGGCGGCCGACGCGTTGCGCCGCGCCGGGCTGGCGTTCGAGGAGATGAGGGGCGAAGACGAGCTGTGCTCCCGCGCGGCGGGGTTGCTGGCCGAGGGTAAAACGCTGGGCTGGCACCAGGGGCGTTCGGAATGGGGGCCGCGCGCGCTCGGCCAGCGCTCGATCTTGGCCGACCCTCGCCCGGCGGAGATGAAACGCACGCTCAACGAGAAGATCAAGTTCCGCGAGCTGTTCAGGCCCTTCGCGCCGTCGGCCGTCGAGGAGTCCTTCGGCGAGCTCTTCGACGCGGGTTCGCCCGTGCCCGATGCCTACCGCTTCATGCTGGCCGTGGCCCCGGTGCGCGAGGCGGCGCGCGCGCGCCTGGGCGCGGCCGCGCACGTGGACGGATCGGCGCGCGCGCAGCTCGTCGAGCGCGGACGCCTGCCGCTCTACCACCGGCTGATCAGCCGCTTCGGGGACTTGACCGGGACGGCGGCCGTGCTCAACACTTCGTTCAACCTGAAAGGCGAGCCCATCGTGGAGACGCCCGAGGACGCGATCGCGACTTTCGCGGCCAGCGGCCTGGACGCGCTGGCGCTGGGGCCGCTTTTGGTCGCGCGTCGACCGAGCGGGAAAACCGAGGCGAGGAGGAGACCATGGGCCGCGTCCGAGACGCCGTCCGACGGCTGGGCGTGGTAGGGGAACTGCTGCGATTTCTGTGGCGCGAGCGGCTGTGGTGGATGATCCCGCTGTTGATCGCGCTGATCGCCGTGGGCGCGCTGATCGTGCTGGGCTCGAGCCCCGCCGTCGCGCCGTTCGTCTACACCTTGTTTTGAGCGGCGCCGCCGCTTCAGCCTTCGGCGTCGGGGAACGGCTTCTTGACTAACCGGCCGCCTTCCTTCGACAGAGCCTCGACCTTGGTCTTGGCGTCTTCCAGGCGCTTGGCCAAATCCTTGGAGAGCAGCACGCCTTTCTCGAAGAGTTCCAGCGACTCGTCGAGTCCCTTGT
>JAJZQS010000052.1 GCA_021806745.1 bacterium | reverse complement strand
GCTCGGGCTGACCTATGAATTCCTTTGGGCCGCGGCCGCGGGAAGCGCTCTCTATTTCGCCGTGATGCTCTACCTGGGGAGAATCGAACATGCACCATCGCCATCGCCGCATCCCGCCGGCTGAGGGAACCCTCGGAGTCCTGCTGCCGGGCATGGGCGCCGTCGCCAGCACTTTCATCGCGGGCGTCGAACTCGTCAAAAAGGGCCTCGCCCGCCCCGTCGGCTCGCTGACCCAACTGCAGACCATCCGCTTGGGCAAGCGCTACGAAAACCGCGCGCCGCTGATCAAGGACTTCGTGCCGCTGGCGCCGCTGGAGCGGCTCGTGTTCGGCGGCTGGGACTTGTTTGCAGACGACGCGTTCACGGCCGCGAGCAAGGCCGAGGTGCTGCGCCCGGATCAACTCGCCGCGGTCCGCCGGGAGTTGGCGGCCGTCAAGCCGATGCCGGCGGTCTTCGATCCCGCCTATCTGCGCAACCTGAAAGCCGCTCACGTGAAGAGCGGCAAAAGCAAGATGGACTTGGCCGAGCAGGTGATCGCCGACATCGAGGCGTTTCGCAAGAAGAATTCCTGCTCGCGCCTGGTGATGTTGTGGTGCGGGTCCACGGAAATTTTGCCCGAGCGCTCGGCCTGCCATGAGAGCCCCGAGGCCTTCGAGCAGGGCCTGCGCGACAGCGACCCCGCCATTCCTCCGTCGATGATCTACGCGTATGCCGCGATCAAATGCGCCGTCGCTTACGGCAACGGCGCGCCGAACCTGTCCGCGGACGTGCCCGCACTCGTCGAGATGGCCGAGGACGCCGGAGTGCCGATCATGGGCAAGGACTTCAAGACCGGCCAGACTCTGATGAAAACCACGGTCGCGCCCATGCTCAAGGCGCGCATGCTGGCCTTGACCGGCTGGTATTCGACCAACATCCTGGGCAACCGCGACGGAGAGGTGCTCGACGACCCCGGCTCGTTCAAGACCAAGGAAAAGAGCAAGATGTCCGTGCTCGATTCGATCCTGGAGCCGGAGCGCTACCCGGACCTCTACGGAAAATATCACCACAAGGTCCGCATCGACTACTACCCGCCCCGCGGCGACGCCAAGGAGGGCTGGGACAACATCGACATCCGCGGCTGGCTGGACATGCCGATGCAGATCAAGATCAACTTCCTGTGCCGCGACTCGATCCTGGCGGCCCCGATATGCCTTGACCTGGTCCTCTTCCTGGACTTGGCCCAGCGCGCCGGGCTCAAGGGCGTCCAGGAGTGGTTGTCCTTCTACTTCAAGAGCCCTCAATGCCGCGAAGACCTCAAGCCGGAGCACGATTTGTTCATCCAGCACCTAAAACTCAAGAACACCCTGCGTCTACTGATGGGCGAGGAAGTGCTTGACCACTCGGGTCTGGACTACTACGACGCCCAAAAGGGCGCCGCCCCCTCCTTCCCCGCCCCGCGTCCGGCCGCGCGGCGAAGGGCGGCAAAAGCCGCCCGCTGACCGCGGCGGCCGCCGTCTCAGCCCCGAACCGACGGCCTTCTTCCGGAATATAAGAAGAAGGCCGTTTTATCGCTGAGCCCGGGAAACCCTATTTTGTATACTTGGAGCCAGCGGTGAACCGGTTCCTCATGAGCGCCCTCCTAGCGGCGTTATTTCCGTCTTCCGCCTCCGCGCAGACCGCGTCCAAAGGCGCGGTCTCGCCGTCGGCCGCTCCGGTCGCGTCCACCAGCGCCTTCTCCGCTCCCGCCGTCTCGACGCCGCCCGCCGCGCCGCCGCCCCAGTCCTTGTCTCCGGAATTGGTGCCTCGGCCGTGGGTGTTGGGGGATGTCACGGCGGCAGGTCTCAAAAACGTCAAATTCAGCACGCTGCGGGCCCAAATCAAGGCCCGCAAGGGCGATCTCTACGACCGCCCCGATCTCGACAAGGACATCCAGGCCCTGCTGGGCCTGGGCGAGTTCGACCGCGTCGGAGCGGAAATCACGCTTCTCGACAAGCCGATCCCGGCCAATTTCCGCAAGGTCGCCGGCACCGACCGCGAAATCCGGCTGACGTTCGTGGTCAAAGAGAAGCCGATCATCCACAAGATCGACATCGTCGGCAACAAAGGCCTGTCCAAGAGCACCTTGATGGACGTGGTCACGCTCAAGGTCGCCGACCCCTACGACCGCTTCAAGCTGGAGGAAGACCGGAAAAAACTCGTCGACAAGTACCACGAGAAGGGCTATCTCGACGCCGCCGTCAAGACCGAAGTGCACCTGGACACGACCACCCAGAAAGTCACCATCGCCTTCGACGTGGATGAGGCCCAAAAATCGCGCATCGAACTCGTGGAGATCTCCGGCGTCAAGGCCTTCAAGCCCAAGAAACTCCAGGGGTTGATGAAAAACAAGTATCACAAAGTCTTCACCGAGAAGGAGCTTTCCGAGGACGTCAAGAAAATCGAGGCCGCGTACAAGAACGCCGGCTATCTGGACGTGCGCATCAGCACGCCCGTGGTCAGCTTGAGCCCCGATAAAACCCGCATCGGCATCGCGCTCGGGGTGGTCGAGGGCCGCTCCTACACCTTCGGAGAGACCTCTTTTTCCGGCTACATCGTGCTGAAGTCCTCCGAGCTCTACCATGTCGTCGACTTCAAGCCCGGCCAGCGCTTCAACGAGCAGAAATACGAGGACACGATCCGCGCCGTCCAGGAGCTCTACGCCGACGTCGGCCGGTTGCGCACCCGGGTGATTCCCGTCAAGACGCTCAACCCCCGCTCCGACCGAATGGACGTGCGCTTCGACATCATCGAGGGTCCCGTCTCCTACGTCGACCACGTCGACGTGGAGGGAAACAAGGCCGCCAAGACCTACGTGCTGCGCCGCGAATGCTCGATAAAGTCCGGCGACCGCTTCTCGGCGGCGCGCGTCAAACGCTGCCGCGAGCGCATGATGAACCTGGGCTTTCTCGACGACGTGGAACCGGACCTGCAGCCCTCGCCGACCGACCCAGACAAGGTCGACCTCACCTACGACGTCACCGAGGGCAAGCCCGGAATGCTGACGGCCGGCGCCGCGTATTCGTCGATCGACGGCCTCATCGGCACGCTGTCGCTGTCGCACATGGACGTCTTCGGACTGGCGCAGCGCGTCAGCATCAACTGGTCTTTCGGCGCGCGCGTCAACGACCTGCAGTTGAGCTGGACCGAGCCCTGGGTCGGCGACCACCCCACGAGCCTGGGCTTCGACGCCTTCGACAGCATGATGATCACGCCGTTCTACGGCGACCTGTCGGCCTACACGATGCGCCGCGTCGGCGGCGACGTGCGCCTGGGACCCCGGTTCGAAGACGACCGCTACGTCGTCAACATGACCTACACGCTCCAGCAGATCGGCGTCGAAAACATCGACCCGACCATGAACTTCAACGGCCTGCTGACCCCGGGAACCAGCATCCAGTCCACGGCCAACATCGAAGTCGCCCGCGACACGCGCGACAGCATCATCGACCCCACGCACGGCGCGCGCAACGGCATCGGCGCGCAGCTGTCCGGCGGCCCGCTGTTCGGCAACGTCAACTTCATCAAGCCGACCTACTCCAACCAAATCCACTTCACGCTGTTCCAGACCGCCGAGGAATGGCCGTTCGTGATGTCGCTCTACAACCGCGGCGGCTACGTGACGCCGTTCGGCTCCTCGCAGTCGGTCGACGTGCAGGACCGATTTTTCGTCGGCGGCCAGGACAGCCTGCGCGGCTACCTGCCCGCCGCCGACGCCGGCGCGCCCGACGGCGGCATCGCCTACGACGTCGCCAACCTGGAGTTCGGCTTCCCCGTGGCGCGCGAGCACCACAAGAGCATCGTCAAGCTCGTCGTCTTCGCCGACGCCGGAAGCGCCTGGGACAGCATGCACAACATCACCGACCGCTTCGGCAGCGACCCGCAAAACCTCAAAAGCGACGTCGGCATCGGGATCCGATTCGTGACTCCCGCCTTCCCGATCCGTCTCGACTACGGCTACGGCCTCAACCACCAGCCCGGGCAGAAGGCCTACCAGATCAACTTCGGCATGGGACCTCTGTTCTGATGAAAGCCTCCTCGCTGCTGCTGGCCGCGCTCGCGCTGGCCGCGCCGCTGCGCGCGCTGGAACTGTCGCTGAAAGACGAGCAGACGCAGCGCGGCACCGTCGGCTACGTGGACATGCAGCGCATCTTCGCCGAGAGCCCCGACGCCGCGGCCGCCAAGGAGAGCTTCACGGCCATCGTGCGGGCGGCCGAGGAACGCGTGAACCTCAAGAAGGTCGCTCTCCTGCGCCTGCAGCGCGAACTCGATGAAGTCAAGGCCGAGCGCGCTCGCTTGTCGAAGCAGGCGGCGGTGGCCGTCTCCTCGGCCGCCGCGCCGCAAGGCCAGCCGCCCGCGTCTTCCATGCAGTCCCTCGCGCCCGGCACGACCTCGCTCGCGCGTCTTGCCTTGGCCGCGCCCGGTCCGGCCGGCATACCCTCGGCCTCGCCGTTGGCGCCCCCGGCCGCCGCGGCTTCGGCCCAGGTCCCCGTCGTGTCGAAATCGACGACCGCCGCGCCGTCGCCTCCGATCGCCGCGATCTCCCGTTCCACGGCCGCCGCCGCGGTCGTCGCTTCGACCGCGACCGCGGTTTCGGCTCCGGCGGCGACTCCCGGCGGCGCGGCCGTGCGCGTGCTCGATCTAGACGCCCGCATCATCCAGCTTCAAGCCGAGATATTGAAAAAAGAAGACGACCTCGCCCACGATCGCAGCGAAACCGACCGCGGTTTGGTGCGCATCGAGGGCAGCAAGGCCGACAAAGTGCTCGTACGCATCTATCGGGCGATCTCGGTGGTCGCCAAAGAGGAGCGCCTGAGCATCGTCATCGACCGCGGCTCCATTCTCTACGGCCACGAAGGCGTCGATTTGACCGACAAAGTCCTCGAATACCTCAGGAGCTCCGCGCCATGAAAAATCTGCCCAAGCCGATGAGCGCCGCCGAGATCGCCCGCCTGGTCGGCGGCCGCGCGCTCGGCGACGAGAATCACGTCGTCGAGGCCGTGGCCGAGGTCTCGGCCGCGACGCCCAAGCACGCCGCGACCTTCCACAACATGAAATACGCGGCCGAAGCCGCGGCCAGCGCCGCCGGCTGCCTGCTCATCCCCCCGCAAGCGGAAGCCGCGCCGTGCGCGGCCCGCTCGCGCGTGGTCGTCGCCGACCCCCAGGCCGCCTTCGCCGTCCTGCTGGGCCTCATCGACGCGGACAAGCGCTCGGTCCGGACTCCGGGGATCAGCCCGAGGGCCAGCGTGCACCCCGACGCGCGGCTGGGCGCCGGGGTGAGCGTCGGCGACTTCTGCGTGATCGAGGCCGGCGCCCGCGTCGGCGACGGCACGACGCTCGTCGCGCAGGTGTTCCTCGGCGCGAACTCCTCCGTCGGCAAGGACTGCCTGCTCTACCCCCACGCCGTCGTACGCGAGGACTGCCGCCTGGGCGATCGCGTCATCGTCCACGCCGGAGCGGTGATCGGCGCCGACGGCTTCGGGTTCACCACCGACCGCAAGACCGGCCGCCACGCGAAGATCCCGCAGATCGGCGACGTCGTCGTCGGCGACGACGTCGAGATCGGCGCGAACGTGACCATCGACCGCGCGACGCTGGGCTCGACGGTGATCGGCGAGGGCACGAAGGTCGACAATCTCGTCCAGCTCGCCCACAACGTCAAGATCGGCCGCCACTGCTTCGTCGTCTCGCAGACCGGCATCGCCGGCTCGACGACGGTCGGCGACCACGTGATCTTCGCCGGCCAAGCCGGCGTGGCCGGGCACCTGAACATCGGCGCCGGCGCGGTCATCACCGCGCAAACGGGCGTGATGGCCGACGTGCCGCCCAAGGCGGTGCTGTTCGGCTCGCCCGGCCGCCCGCACCGCGAGGCGTTCAAGCTGCAGGCGCTCTACGGCCGCCTGCCGGAAATCTTCGAGCGCCTGAAGGCGCTGGAGGCCAAGTTCGGGCTCGGCGGCAAGGACGCGGCCCGATGATTTCGGAGGAACCATGAACCAAGAAAATCCGCTGCAGACCACGATCAAACAGGAGGTCGCCCTCGACGGCGTCGGCCTGCACACCGGCAGCAAATCACGGCTGATCTTGCGCCCCGCGCCGGCCAACACCGGCATCCGCTTCTTCCGCTCCGACCTTCCCGGCATCCCGATGATACCGGCGCGTCTGGGATTTGTCGTGACCACGGTGCGCGGCACGAACCTGGGCCTGGGCGAGGCCAAGGTGCACACGGTCGAGCACGTCTTGTCGGCCTGCACCGGCCTCGGCGTCGACAACCTCGACGTCCTCGTCGACGCCGGCGAGCCCCCGATCATGGACGGCTCGGCCCTGCCTTTCGTCGAGGCTCTTTTGCGCGCCGGCCTCGTCGACTTGGAGGCGCCCAAACGCTGGCTGCATTTGCCGCACGAGGTCGTCTACGAAGCCAAGGACGGCGCACGCTACCGCGCCGTCCCCTCGGACAAGTTCGAGATCATGGCGACCTTGATCCACGACCACCCGATGATGCCCAGAATGTCTCTGTCGATGACCGTCGACCGCGAGGGCTACCTGGCCGAGGTCGCGCGCGCGCGCACGTTCTGCTTCGAGCACGAGGTCGCCTACTTGAAGTCTCAGGGCCTGGCCCAAGGAGGATCGCTCGACAACGCGATCGTCATCGGCAAGGACCAGTTCCACACCAACGCCGAGGGCCTGCGCTACGCCGATGAGTTCGTGCGCCACAAGATGCTCGACCTCATCGGCGACCTGACGCTGCTGGGCCGCCCGTTGTTCAAGATGCGCATCGAAGCCGAGCGCCTGGGCCACGCGCACAACGTCGAGTTCGCCAAGAAACTCGACGCCGCCGCCAAGACCCTGCGCAAGCCGCGAACCCGAATCCTGGAGGCAAAATGAACGCCGAATCCGCCGCCGTCAAAGTCGATCCTTTCACCGCCGCTCCCATCCGCTCGCTGGACACGGCCGGGGTCAAGAAGGCGATCCCGCACCGCTACCCGTTCCTGCTCGTCGACCGCATCGACGTGATCGAGGAGGACAAATACTGCGTCGGAACCAAGATGGTGACCGTCAACGAGCACTTCTTCGAGGGGCACTTCCCCGGCCAGCCGGTGATGCCGGGAGTGCTGATCGTCGAGTCGATGGCGCAGACCGCGTGCGCGATGCTGCTGAGCAAGGGCGGCATCACGGGCAAGATCGCCTTCTTCATGGGCATCGACGAGGCCAAGTTCCGCAACCCCGTGCTGCCCGGCTGCGTGCTCAAGCACCACATCGAGATCCTGCGCCTGGGCCGCGCCGGAAAGTTCCGCGGCGAGGCGTTCGTCGACGGCAAGATGGCGGCCGAGGCGACGATGACCTTCGCGCTGGTCGACAAGGCGCAGGGCTGACGCGACATGGCCATCCACCCTTCCGCCGTCGTCGATCCGTCCGCGAAAGTCGACCCCAGCGCCGAGATCGGGCCCTACGCGATCATCGGGCCCGAGACCGTCATCGGCCCCCGCACGAAGGTGGGCGCGCACGCGGTCGTCGAGCACGCCACCCTCGGCGCCGACAACGTGCTTCACCCCGGCTGCTTCGTCGGCACGCCGCCGCAGGACCTCAAGTACGCGGGCGAGAAGACCCGCCTGGTCATGGGCGACAAAAACACCGTGCGCGAGTGCGTGACGATGAACCGCGGGACCGCGCAAGGCGGAGCGCTCACGCGCATCGGCTCGAACTGCCTGTTCATGGCCTACTCGCACGTCGCCCACGACTGCCGCATCGGCGACGGCGCGATCCTGGTCAACTCCGTGGCGCTGGCCGGGCACGTGCACGTGGGAGACTACGCGGTGCTCGGCGGCATCTGCGCGATCCATCAGCACGTGCGCATCGGACGCTTCGTGATGATCGGCGGCGGCTCGATGGTCGGCCACGACATCCTGCCCTTCGCCACCGCGCAGGGCGACCGGGCCGTCTTGCGCGGACTCAACGCGCTGGGCATGCGCCGGGGGGGATTCAGCCGCGAGGCGATGTCGGCGGTCAAGTCCGCCTATAAGACGCTGTTTTTGCAAGGCGGGCGATTGGAAGACAACGTCGCCAAGCTCAAGGCGTCCTCGCCGGTCGCGGAAGTGCAGGAGTGGATCGCGTTCATCGAGTCGGCGGGCAAGCGCGGCGTGATGCGCCCGGCCGCCGACGCGACGCAAGTCGAGGAGGCCGGCGTCTGAGCGAGCCGCTGGGCTTGGTCGCCGGCTCGGGCCGCTTTCCGCTTCTCGTCGCCGAGGAGGCGCGTCGGCGCGGCGTGCCCGTCGTGGCCCTGGGCATTCCCGGCGTGACCGACCCGGCGCTCGAGGCCGCGGCGGGGAACCTGCGCTGGTTCAAGCTCGGCCAGATCGACGCGCCGATCAAGACTCTCAAGGACGCGGGCGTGCGGCGCGTGGTGATGGCGGGAAAAGTCCAGCACGTGTCGCTGTTCGGCGGCGTGCTGCCGGATTGGCGTGCGGCCAAGCTGCTTCTGGGGCTGAAAGACAAGCGTACCGACACGATCCTGCGCGCGGTGGTGTCCGAGTTCGAGAAAGACGGCCTGGAGTTCGTCTCCTCGGCGACATATCTCGAGCACCTGCTCGCGCCGGCGGGGCAGGTCACCCGCCGCGCGCTCGACGCGGGCCAAGCGCGCGACGCGGCGCTGGGCTGGCGCGCGGCCAAGGCGGTGGCCGGCTTCGACATCGGCCAGACCGTCGTCGTCCAAGACGGCGCGATCGTGGCCGTCGAGGGCATGGAGGGCACCGACGCGTGCGTGCGCCGCGCGGCCGACCTGGCGCGCTCCCAGGGCCGCGAGCCGGCTCTGGTCGTCGTCAAGGTCGCCAAGCCGCGCCAGGATTTCCGCTTCGACTTGCCCGTGGTCGGGCTCGACACTCTCGAGAATTTCCGCGCCTGCGGCGCGCGCGCGCTGGCGCTGGAGGCCGGCGCCACGCTGATCTTCGACCGCGAACGCTTCGCGGCGCAGGCCGACGCCGTCGGCCTGGCCGTCGCCGGATTTCCTCCGGAAGGACCCCGCTCATGACCGAATCCTCGAACATCCGCGTCGCCGTCGTCGGCGCGGGCAAGATGGGCACCTACCACGCCAAGATCCTGGGACGCACGCCCGGCGTGGACCTGGTGGGCGTTTGCGACACCAACGTCTGGCGCGCGCAGCTCGCCGCCTGGCAGTCCAACACCGTCGCGGTGCGCGACTACAAGGACGTGCTCGGCCGCGTGGACGCGGTCGTCATCGCCGTGCCCACGCCGATGCACCACGAGGTGGGGCTGGCGGCGCTCAACGCGGGCGCGCACGCGCTCATCGAAAAGCCCATCGCCTCCTCGGTGGAACAGGCTCGCGAGCTCTTGGCGCTTTCCGAGTCGCGCAAGCTCGTGCTCCAAGTCGGCCACATCGAGCGCTTCAACCCCGCGGTTCTTGAGGCCGTCAAGCACATCCGCGACCCGCGCTACATCACCGTCGAGCGCCTGGGCCCCTACGACCCGCGCATGAGCCACATCGGCGTCGTGCTCGACTTGATGATCCACGACCTCGACATCCTGCTGACGCTCGTGGGCTCCGAAGTCGAGAGTCTGGAGGCGCTCGGCGCGCACCTGCTGTCGGGCCACGAGGACATCGCCAACGTGCGCGTGCGCTTCAAGACCGGCTGCGTGGCCGACTTGACCGCCAGCCGCATCTCGCTGGGCCGCAGCCGCAAGCTGCGCGCGTTCCAAAAAGACTCCTATGTCTCGCTGGACTACGGCGCGGGCTCGCTCAAGATCTACCGCAAGAAGGCGCCGACCATCAAAAGCCTCAAGGACGTCGAAATCCTCGCGCCGAAGCTCACCGGGATGGACCCGCTGCGCAACGAACAGACGCATTTCCTCGACTGCATCCGCCACAACCGCAAGCCGTGGCCCAGCGGCGAGCGCGGCGTGGAGGCGCTCAAGCTCGCGCTGCAAGTTTCCGAGGAACTCGAGCGCTACGAGCTCTCCGGGCACGCCGGCTCGCGCTCGCTGGTCCCGAGCTGGGCTCAGGACTTGGGCAAGCTCGCCAAGTCGGTGGGCAAGGACATCCTGCGCGGTTAGTCCCGAAGATCGCTTGATCACAGCCCGTGAGTTTTCGACCGGCCGGTTCCCAGTCCCTGCGCGAAATCGCCGCGCGCCATCGAGTCCCCTGAAAAAGAAGTCTTCATGCAAGACCGAATTAAAAGGCTGAAGTCGGCTCTCGTTGAATTCGCGCGCAAGCGCGATTGGGAGCAATTCCACACGCCCAAAAATCTCGCGATGGCGATGTCCGTGGAAGCGGCCGAGGTCGTCGAGATCTTTCAATGGCTCACCGACGCGCAAAGCCGCCGCCTCGGCCCCCGGGACGCCGCGCGCCTGGCCGACGAGCTCGCCGACACCTACATCTATCTTTTGCGCCTGGCCGCGCACTACGACATCGACCTGATCGACGCGGCCGTACGGAAGTTGCGCAAGAGCGCGCGCAAATACCCGGTGGGCAAGGCGCGCGGGCGGGCCTTGAAATACACGGAACTGTAGCTCCCCCTTGAAAGAACACCTGATCCTCGTCGTCGCGGGCGACCCTTCCGGGGATCTGCACGCCGCAAACCTGATCCGGGCGCTCAAACGCCGCGAGCCGGGGGCGCGCGTCGCCGCCGTCGGCGGACCTCTGTGCCGCGAGGCCGCC
This sequence comes from bacterium, assembly GCA_021806745.1. Taxonomy (GTDB): domain Bacteria; phylum Elusimicrobiota; class Elusimicrobia; order UBA1565; family UBA9628; genus GWA2-66-18. The sequence goes on along the minus strand of JAJZQS010000052.1, from coordinate 9,083 downwards.
GACGAGTTCCTGGAGGACCTCGCCTCGCGCGGCGTGACGGGATTTCTGGAGCCGGCGCTCAAGCTGCCGTTCCTGGTGCGCCTGCGCGCGCGGCTGAAGGCGTTCATCGCCGCGCGCCGCCCCGACGCGCTCGTCTGCGTCGACTATTACGGCTTCAATCGCCGCGTCCTCGCTTTGGCCAAGTCCGCGGGCGTTCCCGCGTTCTATTTCGTCAGCCCCCAAGTCTGGGCGAGCCGTCCGGGACGAGTGAAGGTCCTCAAGCGCCTGGTGCGGCGCATGCTCGTGATCTTTCCGTTCGAGGAGGCGCTCTACCGGGACGCGGGCGTGCCGGCGACCTTCGTCGGCCATCCGCTGCTCGACCTTCTGCCCGCGCCGCAAGACAAGACCGCGCCGGAAAACCCGCCCGCCGTCGGACTTCTGCCGGGAAGCCGCGCCTCGGAACTGCACCGCCACCTGCCGATCTTCTACGCCGCCTTCGAGCGCCTGCGCGCCGCGCGCCCCGGCGCCCAAGGCCTGGTCTTTGCCGCCGTGGCCCAGCCGGATCGCGCCTACGGACGCCTGCCGGAGGGCGCGCGGCTCGTGCGCGAGCGCGACTACGCGCGGCGCCGGGAACTCGACGTCGCCCTGTGCTCCTCGGGCACGGCCACGCTGGAAAACGCGCTGCTCGGCGTGCCGATGGTCGTCGTCTACAAGCTCTCTTGGCCCACCTACGCGATCGCGCGCGCCCTCGTGCGCGTGCGCCACATCGCGATGGCCAACATCCTCGCCGGCACGACCGTCGTGCCCGAACTCATCCAGCGCGACGCGCGGCCTGAGCGCGTCGCGCTGGAGGCGGCGAGATTTCTCGACGATCCCGCCGCCTGGTCGTCGGCCCGCGATCAACTGCTGGCCGTGCGGCGGGGGCTGGGCTCTGCCGGCGCCTACGCGCGCGCGGCCCAGGCGATCTCGGCGGACCTATCCGCGCAGGCGCCAAGATGACGACCGCCGCCAGATTCGCCGCGTACCTGCACCCGCATCGCTCGCGCCTGGCCTGGGCCGTGCTGGCGATGGCGATCGTGTCCGCGTTCAACGGCCTCTCGGTCCTGCTGATCAAGCCGATCATCGACCGCCTGTTCATCGCCAAGGACCTGCAGATGCTCCGGCTCGTGGTGGCGGGCCTGCCCCTGCTGGCGATCCTCAAATCCGCCGCGTCCTACGCGCAGAACTACCTGACGAGCTGGATCGGCCAGAAAACGGTCCAACAGATCCGCGAGGACCTGTTCCGGCATCTGCACGAACTGCCGCTCGACTACTACTCGGGCCGCCGCGGCTCGCAGGTTCTCTCGCGCGTCAGCGCGGATCTGGCGATCGTGCAGTCCGCGCTGACGACCCTGCCGGTCTACGCGATCCGCGACAGCCTGACCCTGGTGTTTTTGACCGGCGCGCTGATCCACTTGAGCTGGCGCTTCGCCGCGCTCGCGGCGTTGGCCTCGCCGTTTTCGCTGGCGGGGCTTTACGTGCTCTCGCGCAAGATGCGCGCCTCCAGCCGCCAGGCCCAGCTCGCCGTCGAGCGCCTCCACCACCGCTTCCAGGAAAGCGTGCAAGGCATGGCCGTGCTCAAGGCCTACAACGACGAGCCCGCCGCCATCGAGCGCTTCCAGGAGGAGAACGACGCGTTTTTCCAGCCCGTGATGCGCTACCTGCGCGCCGTCGCGCTGAGCACGCCGCTGCTCGAAGTCGGCGCTTCCGTCGCCGTCGCGGCGATCACGGCCGTGGGCGGACGCGAAGTGATCCTTGGCCGGATGACGCCGGGCGCGTTTTTCGCGTTCTTGGCGGGCCTGCTGGCCGCCTACGCCCCGATCAAGAACCTCGCGCGCACCAACGCCGAACTGCAGCGGGCCTGGGCCTGCGCCCGGCGCCTGTTCGACCTTCTCGACGAAAAAGGCGCCGACGCTCCCAAGACCCTGCCGGCGTTTCCCGGGCTGCGATCGTCTCTGCGCCTGGAGGGCGTGGGCGTGCGCTATCCCGGCGCTCGCCGCTGGGCGCTGCGCGGACTCGACTTGGAAATCCCCCGCGGCTCGCGCCTGGCCGTGGTCGGACCCAGCGGCAGCGGGAAATCCACCCTCGGCCGCCTCTTGCTGCGGCTGCGCGATCCCGACGAAGGACGCCTTCTGCTGGACGGAGGCGACGCGCGCGGCTGGGACGCGGGCTCGCTTCGTGCGCGCGCCGCGCTGGTCACGGCCGACGGCGGACTTTTCAACGACAGCGTCTTTCGCAACGTCGCGCTCGGCCGCGGGGTCTGCTCGCTGTCCGAGGTCGAACGCGCCTGCCGCGCGGTCGGCGCGGCCGATTTCATCGAGGCCCTTCCCGAGGGCTACCGGACTCTGCTCGGGGACTGGGGCTTCGCCCTGTCGGCCGGACAGCGCCAGAAGATCGCGCTCGCGCGCGCTCTCCTGCGCGACCCCGAACTCGTGATTCTCGACGAGGCCACCGCGCATCTGGACGCCGAGTCCGCGCGCGAGGTCTCCGCGGCGCTCGAGGCGGCGTTTTCCGGACGCACGGTCGTCGTCATCGCCCACGATCCCCGCGCGCTGGCCGGCGCCGAGAGCGTCGCTGTTCTCGACGCGGGGCGCCTCGTAGAGTTCGGCTCGCGCGACGAGTTGATGGCGGCGCGCGGTCTCTACCGCCGCCTCTTCGAGTCGGCCCCCGACTCCACGAAGGAGGCCGCATGACCTCGCGCCGCGACCTGATCTCGCGGTTTTCCGCGTACTCGCCGCACGTCGATCCCCTGCCCATCGAGCTGGCCTGGGACTTCGCCGAGAAGGCGCACGCCCGCCAGTCGCGCGCCTCCGGAGACCCCTACATCACGCACTGCGCGGCGGTGGCGGAATCGCTCGTCGATTGGCGCATGGACCTGCCTTCGGTCTGCGCGGGGCTTCTGCACGACACGATCGAAGACACCGCCACGACCGAGGCCCAACTGCGCGCGGAGTTCGGCGAGGAAATCGCCATGCTGGTCTTGGGCGTGACCAAGATCGACGCGCTCAAATTCGAATCGCGAGACGACGCCCAGGCCGAGAACTGGCGCAAGATGCTGCTGGCCACCGCGAAGGACATCCGAGTGATCGTGGTCAAGCTCGCCGACCGCCTGCACAACATGAAGACGCTGACCTACCTGCGGCCCGACAAGCGCGAGCGCATCGCCGCGGAGACGATGGCGCTCTATGCGCCGCTGTCTCATCGGCTGGGCATGTTCAAGCTCAAAAGCGAGCTGGAGGACCTCTCGTTTTCCTACCTGCACCCGGCCGAGTTCGCCGAGATCAAGTCCAAGGTCGACGCGCGCCTGGCCCAGAGCGAGAAGCGCCTGGAGGCCGCCCGCGCCGAGATCGAGAAGGTCCTCTCGGGCGGCGACATCCCCTGCCGCATCCTCGCGCGCACCAAGACCTTGTGGTCGATCTACAAGAAGATGGAGCGGCAAAAAAAACCTTTCGAGGAGATCCAGGACGCCCTCGGCGTGCGCCTGATCACCGACACCGTCGCCAACTGCTACGCGCTGCTCGGCATCGTCCACACCCACTTCAGGCCCGTGCCCGGCACCTTCACCGACTACATCTCGACTCCGAAGCTCAATCTCTACCGTTCGCTGCACACCACCATTCTCAGCGCCGCCGGCGACGCCGTCGAAATCCAAATCCGCACCGAGGAAATGCACCGCTCTTCCGAGTACGGCATCGCCGCGCATTGGCGCTACAAGACGGGCGAGCAGGCCAAGGACGCGAACCTGGAAGAGAAGATGAACTGGCTGCGCCAGTGGATGGAGTGGCTGCAGGACTTGAACTCCCCGCGCGAGTTTCTCGACAGCCTCAAGACCGACCTGGAGTTCCACCAGGTTTTCGTCTTCACCCCCGCCGGCGAGGTGAAAGTCCTGCCCGAGGGCGCGACGCCGCTCGATTTCGCCTACGCGGTGCACACGCAGGTGGGGGAAGCCTGCGTGGGCGCGGTGGTCAACAATAAGATGGTCAAGCTCGACCACCCGCTCAAGTCCGGCGACATTTGCCGCATCGTCACGCGCAAGGGCTCGACGCCCAAAAAGGACTGGCTGACGCTGGCGCGCACCGCGCGCGCGCGCTCCAAGATCCGCCACTGGCTTAGGGAGCGGGGACTCATCGAATGAAGACCTTCGTCGCCGCCGTCGTCGCCGCCGCGCTCGCCTCCTCGGGTTGTTCGCGCCGCGAAGACCGCAACTACCGCCGCTGCCTGCGCCTGCGCGTGGGCATGACGCGGGAGGAGCTCTTGAAATTCATGGGCCCGCCCGATTCCGTCCAGCCCTTCGTCGAGGGCAAGACCCCGGACTATCTGCGCGGGCGGACCGCCTACGAGTGGAACAATCCGCCCGAGATGCCCAGCCCCGATCACGTCAGCGTGCTCGACGCCGCGGACCAAGTCGAGAGCATCCGCTGCGCGGGCGCGGTCATCGACTCGTCGCTGCCGCCGCAACCCGACGCGCCCGCGGCCGCGTCGACGAGCGCCGCGCGGGCCCGCTAATTCCGGGAAAGCCGCGCCGGCTGCGACGCCTCGGCCCGCTGGCGTTTGCGCTCCGCGGCCAGCGCCGCTTCCGGCACCTCGCCGCGACCGCGCGCGTCTTCCAGCGCCGCGCCGTCGCGCGGTCGCCACCATCGGTACTCGTGGGCGGCCAGCCACGCCGCGGGGACTCGGCCGCGATCCACGTAGAGTACGGCCGAGCCGTCCCAATAGACGAGCGCCCAGCGCCCGCGCGGGAAAAACACCGCGTCCCACGGCCGCGACATCTCCCGACGCGAGCCGTCCGGCGCGACGCGCACCGTGCGCATCATCGCGGGATAATCGGCGATCAAAAAACCGTCCAGCCGCCGCCGCCGGGCGAGCTCAGCGAGAGCCTCCGGGCTGTCCAGCGCGTCTTGGGTCTCGGCCAACTGCCGCGCGAACAGGTAGCGCCCGTCGTCGAAGACCCGCCAGCCCGGGCCGAGCCGCCACTCCAGCGCTCCGCCCCACTCGTATTGATTGAGCAAGCGGAGGTTCCCCAGGACCGCGCGCTCCCGGGCGACGAACTCGACCGCGCGCACGTCGACGTAATTGCCGTGGAACGGGTAGGACCAGGGGCCGCGGTAGAACGGGATCATCGGCGTCAGCGCGGCCAAGCCCCAGGCGACGGCCGACGGCGCGGGGTCGGGGAAAACGGAAAAGACGAGCGCGGCCGCGCATGTGGCGAACAACCCGCCGAAGCGCGCGCTGAAAGCGGACGCCGCGCCGAAAACGAAGGCCGCCGCGGCCGGCGCGCGCGGGACGCGGCGCCCGGACAGCGCCGCCGCCGCGACCAACGCCGGGACGACCGCCAGCTCCGCGATCAGGCCGAGTTGAAAACCGCGGTACACGCTCGGCGGCTTCCATTCCATGATCAGGCGCGCGGCGGGGTCGGCGTGGGCGCGGAACATCGCGAGCAGGCCAAGGCCGTAGGGATTGAGCAGAAGTCCGCACGCGGCGCCGCACGCCTGCGCCGCGATGGCGCGCGTCGGACGGCCGTCCAGACGGGCGTCGACGGCGTAGAGCGCGTAGAGGAGAAGCCCCGCCGGCCAGCCGCCGTGCAGGTTGGCCCACGCCGCGAAGAGCGCGAAGCCGAACAGAAACGACCCTTTTCCGGATTCAAGACGGCGAAGAAGAACGCCGAAGAAGATCAGCGTGGCCAAGTCCGGGCGCAGGTCGGCCACGCCCAGCGCCCCGGCCGCCCACAACGCCGCGGCCGCCGCGCGAGCAAGCGCGCTCGCGCCCTTGTCGCGCAGAAGTCCGTCGACGGGCCAGAACGCGGCGACGATGAGCGCGCACTTGAGCGACCACAGCCCCCAGAAGCCGGAGGCGCGCTCGACGGCGTACCAGACGGCCTGGGTCAGCCACTCGAAATCGATCCACGGCGCGCCCAAGCGCGTGAAGCTGAACTCGTCGGCGCGAGCAATCGCGCGATGCGCCCAAATCCAGCGCCCGGCCGCCAATTGCCAGAACGCGTCGGGATTGAAGAAGGGCAACGCCAAAACGACGAGGGCCAAGGCGTAGGCCCAGGCCCTGAGGCTCCCTTCCAGAGAGGCGCCGGCTTTCGGTATTATCGGGTCGGACGGAGCGCGCGCCCGGACTTGATGCAGTCCGTGCACACGTAAGCGGTCATCGTGCGGCCGGAGATGACGACTTTCTGTCGCTGGAGGTTCGGCCGGAAGACGCGCTTGGTCGCGCGGTTCGAATGGCTGTAACTGAAGCCGGTCTTAGGGCCCTTTCCGCAACCCGGAATCTGACATTTGAAAGACATATCGTTGACCGAGTCTAGCAAACCGCGGCCCTCGGCCGCAACCGCATGAGCTCGCCCGCCGAGCTCGGCATCCAGTACCTGAAAGGGGTCGGTCCTCGCCGCGCGGCCTTGCTGGAGCGGCTGGGCGTTCGCACGGTCGAGGATTTGCTCCATTACTATCCCCGAGATTGGCAGGACCGCCGCGAAACCGCCGATTTGAGTCTGCCCTCGGCGGCCGAGGTCGTCGTCGTGCGCGGGCGCGTGTTGCGCGCCGGCGCGCGCGCGGCGGGCCCGAGTCTGTCGATCTACAAGGCGACGCTGGCCACCGCGCACGGCAAAGTGGACTGCGTCTGGTTCAAGCATCTCAGCCGCCGCTTCGACGTGCTGGCCTCGCTCAAGAAAGAAGTCGCCGAGGGCGCCGACCTGTGGGTGGTCGGCCGCGCCGACCCCGATTTGGTCGGCGTGCGCGAAATCCGAGTCGAGGAGCACTACCCGATTGCCGACGAGCGCTGGCGCCTGCACGTCGGCCGCCTGACGCCGATCTACGCGCTGACCGAAGGAATCGGCCAGCGCTTCCTGCGCGAGCTCGTCGACGCGGCGCTCTCTCGCGCGGCCGACGCCGCGCCCGACGCCGTGCCTCGCGAACTGGCCGCAAGCCGCCGCCTGTTGGCCGCGCCGCAGGCCCTGCGCGGCGTGCACTTCCCCCGCTCGGCGGCGGAACTGGAAGCCGCGCGCGCGCGCCTGGCCTACGAGGAACTGCTTTTGCTGGAGCTGGCCTGGATACTCAAGCGCCGCCAGACCGCTGGCCTGGCCAAGCCGCATCGCTACGAGGTCACGCGCCGCCTGCTGACGCCGTTTCGCGCGGGACTGGGCTTCGAGTTGACCGCCGCGCAAAAGCGCGTGATCAACGAGATTTTCGACGACCTGCGTCGGCCTTCGCCGATGACGCGGCTGCTCCAAGGCGACGTTGGCTCGGGCAAGACCGTCGTCGCCGTCTCGGCGCTGCTGCTCGCCGTCGAAAACGGCGGCCAGGGCGCGCTGATGGCGCCGACCGAGATTCTGGCCGACCAGCACCGCGCGACGCTCGAGCGCACGCTCAAGGGCCTGCCGGTGCGCGTGGCGTCCCTGACCTCGCGCACGCCCAAAGCCGCGCGGGTCAAGACGCTGGCCGCCGCCGCCGCCGGCGGGATCGACTTGCTCGTGGGCACGCACGCGCTCCTGGAAGAGGACGTTCGCTTCAAAAGCCTGCGACTGGCCGTCGTCGACGAGCAGCACCGTTTCGGCGTACGCCAGCGCACGACGCTGCGCCGCAAGGCGGACCTGATCGACCTGCTCGTGATGACGGCCACTCCCATTCCCCGCACTCTGGCTCTGGCGCTCTACGGCGACCTGGAGATCTCGACGATCGACGAGATGCCGCCCGGGCGCGTGCCGGTGCGCACCGAACTCGCCGACGAAAGCGCCGCGTTCGCCGCCGTGCGCCGCGAGGTCGCCGCCGGGCGTCAGGCCTACGTGGTCTATCCGATCATAGAGGAGTCGCCGGCGCTGGACCTGCGCTCGGCCAAGGCCGAGCACGCGCGGCTGTCGGCCGAGGTTTTTCCGGACCTGCGCGTGGGTCTGATCCACGGCGCCCTGCCCGCGCGCGAGAAGGCGCGCGCGATGGAGGACTTCGCCGCGGGGCGCGTCCAGGTGCTGGTGGCGACGCCGGTCATCGAGGTAGGCATCGACGTGCCCAACGCCACGGTGATGGTCGTGCAGAGCGCCGAGCGCTTCGGCTTGGCCAGCCTGCACCAACTGCGCGGGCGCATCGGCCGCGGAGCCGCGCAGTCCTACTGCTTCCTGGTCGGCGAAGCGGCCGGGGACGGCGCGCGCGCGCGGCTGGCGACGCTGGCCGCGACCTCGGACGGCTTTCGCATCGGCGAGGAGGACTTGAAGCTGCGCGGCCCCGGAGAACTTCTGGGCACGGCGCAGTCGGGCGAGTTGTCCTTGCGGGTGGCCGACCTCGTGCGCGACGCGGGATTGCTGGCCGACGCGCGCGCCGACGCGGCGAAGCTCTTGAGCGACGACCCGGCCCTGCGCGAGCCCGCGCACGCGCTGCTGCGCCGCCGCCTGCTCGCGCTCTACCAGAGCCGCTGGAACTGGATCGACCTGGCCTAGGCCGGCGCTTTGCTGAGCCCATCGATGGTCGCGCTCGCGCCCCCGCTCGTTCCGGAAACGGTCTGGAACACGTCGCGACGAGGCCTGGCCGCCGGCGCCCTAATCCAGGAACCGATAGCGCAGGATCGCCAGCAGCACTCGCGGGCCGTCGCGCCAGACGCGGATCTTCTTGCCCTCGGCGCGGCTGCGCGCGCGGTAGCCTACCGGCAGTTCCAGGAAGGTCTTGCCGCGGCGCGCGAGCTTGGCGATGATTTCCCAATCGTAATCGAACACGTCGCTGCGCAAGGTCAGCGCGGCCAAGTCCGCGCGGCGGAAGAACTTGAACATCGTCGCGCCGTCGGTGAGATTCGTGCCGTAGAGGAAGTTGAACAGCGCCGTCAGGATCGCGCCGCCGGAGTTGACGAAGAGCGCGTAGGCGCGGTCGCCGCGCGCCGGATCGCGAAACAGCCAACTGCGCGGCGAGCCGAGCTCGCGCGAGCCCATGACGATGTCGGCGCGCCCCGCGAGCAATGGCTCGATGAGGCGCGGGTATTCGGCCACGTCGTATTCGAGGTCGCCGTCTTGGATCAGCACGAAATCCCCGGTGGCCGCGGCCAGGCCGCGGCGCACGGCCGCGCCCTTGCCGCGGGGGGCGTCT
>JAJZQS010000051.1 GCA_021806745.1 bacterium | reverse complement strand
ATCAACCAGATCGCGTCGCGCCTCATGCCGAGAGTCTATCAATCCGCGAGTCTTGCGGCGAGCGCGGCTTCGTTATGGTAGATTGAATCGGCATGAAAACCATGGAAGGCAAAGTCTGTCTGGTGACGGGCGCGACCAGCGGGATCGGCCACGAAGCCGCGCTGGAATTGGCGCGGCGGGGGGCGGCGGTGGTGCTGACGGCGCGCGACGCGGCGCGGGGGGAGGCGGCGCGCGGGGCGATTGCGCGCGAGACCGGCTCTCGGGCGGAGTTGTTGGCGTGCGACCTGGCCGACTTGGCCTCGGTGCGCGCGGCGGCGGCGGAGTTCAAGTCGCGACATGAGCGTCTGCACGTCTTGCTCAACAACGCGGGCGTCTGGCGCCGGGCGCGCCGGATCACGAAGGACGGGCTGGAGGAGACCTTCCAGGCCAACCATTTGGGACCGTTTCTGCTCACCACGCTCCTGCTTGACGCGCTCAAATCGTCGGCTCCGGCGCGGATCGTCAACGTGAGCTCCGAACTGCACTACCGCGGCCGACTGGACTGGGATGATCTGCAAATGGAAAGGGATTTCGACGGAACCCGAGCGTATTCGAACTCGAAGCTGGCCAACGTGCTGTTCACGCGCGCGCTGGCCGCGCGTCTGGCCGGAACCGGCGTCACGGTCAACGCGGTCCATCCCGGCGTGATCGCGACCGGCCTGTCGCGGGAGATGCCCCGGTTCATCCGCGCGCTTTTGCCCCTGGTGCTGTCCACGCCGGCCAAAGGCGCCCAGCCTCTCGTGCGGCTGTGTTGCGATGCCGATGTTGAAGGCGTCACCGGCCGCTACTTCGACAAACTGAAGGAAAAGCCGGCGTCCTCGCTTGCCGTGGACGACGCGGCCGCCGAGCGGCTGTGGACGGTCAGCGTGGAACTGTCCGTCCCCCGGATGCTTCCGCGCGGCTGAAAGCTCCCGTCCCATTCGGGCCGGAATCAAATTGTTATAATCGGCCCATGGAAATCGAACGGAGGAAAGTCGTGATCATCGGCTCGGGCGCGGCCGCCTACACGGCCGCGATCTACGCCGCGCGCGCCAGCCTGGATCCGCTTGTGTTCGGCGGCGTGGCGATGGGCGGGCAGTTGATGATCACATCGGACGTGGAGAATTTCCCGGGTTTTCCGGAGCCCATCAACGGGCCGGAACTGATGGAGCGGATGCAGAAGCAGGTGGAGCGCCTGGGCGTGAAGATCGTGCGCGAGTATGTCGCCAAGGTGGACCTGTCGAGGCGGCCTTTTTTCGTGGAATCGACCGAGGGCACGAAGGCCGAGGCGCTGGCGCTGATCGTGGCCACCGGCGCCAACGCCAAGTGGCTGGGCATCGACAGCGAAAAGCGCCTGATGGGCCACGGCGTGTCCGCGTGCGCCACCTGCGACGGCTTCTTCTTCAAGGGCAAGGAGGTCGTCGTGGTCGGCGGCGGCGACACGGCCATGGAGGAGGCGAATTTCCTGACCAAATTCGCCGCCAAGGTCACGGTCGTGCACCGGCGCGAATCCTTGCGCGCGTCCAAGATCATGGCCGAGCGCGCGCAGAAAAATCCGAAGATTTCCTTCATTTGGGATTCCGCGGTCGATGAGGTGACCGGCAACGGCCAAGTCGACGGCGTCAAACTCAAGAATCTGAAGTCCGGCGCCGTTTCGCCCCTGAAGTGCGACGGCGTGTTCGTGGCCATCGGCCATAAGCCGACGACGGATTTCCTCGGCGGCCAATTGAAGCTCGACGACAACGGTTATGTCGTCGCCGATGACCGCACGCGCACCTCCGTGGAGGGCGTGTTCGCGGCCGGAGACGTGATGGATTCTCGCTACCGCCAGGCCATCACCGCGGCCGGGGCCGGCTGCAAGGCCGCGCTGGAAGCGGAGCGCTGGCTGGCCGACCAGGGCCACCACTGACATGACCGCGGACGCGCCGCGCCGTGCGCTCCCGCCCTGGCTGAAGGTCGGACTTGCGACCGGGCCCAACGTCGCACGGCTGAAAACGGCCTCGCGCTCGCGCGGGCTGTCCACGGTGTGCGAGGAGGCGCGCTGTCCGAATCTGGCGGAGTGCTGGGGCGGCGGTACGGCGACTTTCATGGTGATGGGCGACACCTGCACCCGCGGCTGTCGCTTTTGCTCCGTCGCGACGGCCGCAAGGCCGTCTTTGCCCGACCCGCAGGAGCCGTCGAAATTGGCCCAGACTTTAAAAGAAATGGCCGTGGAGTACGCCGTGCTGACCACGGTCTGCCGCGACGATTTGCCCGATCAGGGCGCGTCTCATTTGGCCGCGTGCATCCGCGAAGTGAAAACCGTTTGCCCGACCATGAAGCTGGAGATGCTGCTCCAGGATTTTCGCGGCGACAAGACCCTCTTGGAGCTCGTGCTGGACGCCGGCGCCGACGTGATCGCCCACAACGTCGAGGTCGTGGAACGCCTGACCTCCTCGGTGCGCGACGCGAAGGCGGGCTACCGTCAATCCCTCGATGTTTTGGCCCACGCGAAAGCCCATCGACCGAGTTCGCCGACCAAAACCTCTCTGATGCTCGGTCTCGGCGAAACCGAAGCCGAGTTGATTCAGGCGTTCAAGGACATCCGCCGCGTCGGCGTCGACATCCTCACCCTCGGCCAATATCTCAAGCCCACCGGCTCGCGCCACCATCTCCCCGTGGACCGCTTCGTCCCGCCGGACGAGTTCGAGCGGCTGGGCGAGGTCGCCAGGGAGATGGGCTTTCTGTATGTCGCCTCCGGCCCGTTCGTGCGCTCTTCTTATCGCGCCGCGGAGCTTTTCTTGAAAGGCCGCCTGGAGAACACCGTTGCCGCTTAAAACGCTCGCCACCCTCGCCGTCCAGCGCCTGGAAATACTCGCGGCGGACGGCACCGTCGACGCTCAGCGGATGCCGAAGGTCAAGGATGACCTCCTGCTCAAGATGTACCGTCTCATGTTCCAGATCCGCGCGTTCGACGAACGCGCGATCCTGCTCCAGCGCTCCGGGCGCCTGGGCACCTACCCGATGATCACCGGGCAGGAGGCCACGCAGTGCGTGCCGCCGCTGGCGCTGAGAGCCACGGACTGGGTGGTGCCCACCTACCGCGGCGGGGGGGTCTATTTCGCGCGCGGCATGCAGATGCGCCACGCGCTTCTCTACTGGGCCGGCGACGACCGCGGCACGCATTTTCCCGACGGCAACAACGACATGATCTTCTCGATCCCGGTGGGCACGCACCTGACGCAGGTCGCCGGCCTGGCCTGGGGCGAGAAGTTCAAGAAGAAGGGCGGCGTCGCGCTGACCTACTGCGGCGACGGCACCTCGTCGAAGGGCGACCTGCACGAGGCGCTGACCTTCGCCGGCCAATTCAAGCTTCCGGCCGTGTTCATCATCGAAAACAACGGCTGGGCCATCTCGGTGCCGCGCGCCCGCCAAGCCGCGAGCCGCACGCTCGCGCAGAAGGCGTGGGGCTACGGCGTGGCCGGCCTCCAGGTGGACGGCAACGACGCGCTCGCGGTCTATTCCGCGACGGCGGACGCCGTGGCGCGCGCGCGCCGCGGCGAAGGCGCGACTCTCATCGAGTGCGAGACCTACCGGATGAGCCACCACACCACCGCCGACGACGCGACGCGCTACCGCGACGCCAAGGACGTGGAGGCCTGGAAGAAGAAGGACCCGATCTCCCGGTTCAAGAAATTCCTGACCGCGCGCAAGCTGTGGAGCGAAGCGAAGGAAAAGGATTTGGCGCAAGAGACGAAGACTTGGATCGACGGCGAGGTGAAGGCCTACGAGGAGACGCCGCCGCCCAACCCCTTGGACATGTTCGCCAACAATTACGAACGCGCGACCTGGCCGCTGGTGGAACAGCGCGCCCAACTGGAAGAGCTTCTCAAGTTCAAGGGCGGCGCGAAGATCTTGACGGAACTTCCGCCGACGGAAGGGAGGTTTCCGTGAAGACCGCCGCCCCCGCCAAGACGCGCACGCTGAACCTGGTGACCGCCGTCAACGAGGCGCTGGATCTGTCTCTCGCGTCCGACGAGCGCGTGATGATTTTGGGCGAGGACGTGGGCCGAAACGGCGGCGTCTTTCGCGCCACCGACGGCCTGTGGAAGAAATACGGCGACGAGCGCGTCGTCGACACGCCTCTGGCCGAGATCGGCATCATGGGCAGCGCCATCGGCCTGGCCGTCAACGGCATGAAGCCCATCGCCGAGATCCAGTTCGACGGCTTCATGCCGTCCGTGTTCGACCAGGTGGTCTGCCACCTGGGCCGCATCCGCAGCCGCTCGCGCGGCAAGCTCTCCGTGCCCTTGATCCTGCGCGCGCCGCACGGCGGCCTCATCCACGCGCCGGAGCATCACTCGGAAAGTCCCGAGGCCTACTTCTGCCACACGCCCGGCATCAAGGTGGTCATCCCGTCCACGCCTTACGACGCCAAAGGCCTTTTACTGGCCGCCGTCGATTCGCCCGATCCCGTGGTCTTCTTCGAGCCCAAGCTTCTCTATCGCTCCGCCGTGGGCGAGGTGCCCGCCGGACATTACACCGTGCCCATCGGCAAGGCGCGCCTGGTGCAAGAGGGAAACGACCTCACGATCCTGACCTGGGGCGCCATGACGGTCACGGTCCGGAAGGCCGCGGACACGCTCGCGAGGGAAGACGGAGCGTCCGTGGAGATCGTCGACCTGCGCACGCTGTCGCCGTTGGATTTAGAAACGATCCTCGCCTCCGTCGGCAAGACCGGCCGCTGCGTAATCGCGCACGAAGCCCCGAACACCGGCTCCTGGGCCGCGGAGCTCTCCGCGCTGATCGCCGAACGCGCGCTGCTCAAGCTTCAGGCTCCGGTGGAGCGCGTGGGCGGCTGGGACATCCGCATGCCGTTGTTTCGTCTTGAGCAGTATTACATCCCGGACGCGGACCGCGTCCTGCTGGCCGCGCGAAAAGCGCTGAGCTTCTAGGAGATCGACATGAATTTTGAATTCAAGCTGCCCGACATCGGCGAAGGCCTGGTCGAGGGCGAGATCGTGAAGTGGTTCGTCAAGGAGGGGGACACGGTGACGGAAAACCAGCCCCTGGCCTCGGTGCTGACCGACAAGGCCGAGGTGGAAATCCCCAGCCCGAAATCGGGGAAAGTTTTGAAGCTGTTCGGCAAACCCGGCGAGAAGATCAAGGTGCACGCGCCGCTGGCCATGTTCGAAGTCGGCGGCAACGGCGGTGCGCCGGCGCGCGCTGCGGCCGCTGCCGCGCCCGCCCCCTCGGCGGCCAAATCCGCGGCGGCGGTGGCCGAGCCGCCGAGGGCCGCGGCCGTGTCCGCCGCCGCGCCCGCGTCGGGGAGCTTCGTGTTCATGCTTCCCGACATCGGCGAGGGGCTGGTCGAGGGCGAACTCGTCAAGTGGCATGTGAAGGTCGGACAGACCGTGGAGGAAAACCAGCCCGTCGCCGCGGTGCTCACCGACAAGGCCGAAGTGGAAATTCCAAGTCCCAAATCCGGCGCCATCGCCGTTCTCCACGCCAAGCCCGGAGAAAAAGTGAAGGTCCATGCGCCGTTGGTGACTTTTTCGGGAGTCTCGAGCGGTTCGGCCGTCGCGGCCGCTCACGCCGAGCCCGCCGCGTCCGCGGCGCCGGCGTCCGCTCCCGCGCCCGCGGCCCGGCCGTCCGGCGCGGCGGTTTTGGCCCTGCCGATGGTGCGCAAGCTCGCGCGTGACCTGGGCGTGGACCTGACGCTGGTTCCCGGCTCCGGGCCCCAGGGCCGGGTGCTGGAAGCCGACGTGCGTGCGTTCGCTTCGCGTGCGTCGGCCGCCCCTGCCGCTCCGGCCGCCGCCGCCGCGCCCGCGGCACGGCCCGCGTCGCAGGTCAGGGCCACTTCGGCCGTGCGCGCTCTGGCCGCGCAGTTGGGCGTGGACTTGGCGCGCGTGAGCGCCACCGGGCCCGGCGGGCGCGTGGTCGAAGGCGATGTGCGCGCGGCGGCCCCCAAGGGCGCGGCGCCCGCGACGGCGGCCAAAACCGCGCCCGGAACGCCGGCGTTGTCCGTTCCCGCGGCGGCGTCCCAGGGCGAGGAGAAAATTCCGTTCGTCGGCATCCGGCGCAAGATCGCCGAGAAGATGGCGCAGTCCAAGCGCACGGTCGCGCACGTCACGCACATGGACGAGTGCGACATGACCGCGCTCCTGGCGCTGCGCGAGGAGCTCAAGCCGGCGGCGGCGGCGAAGGGCGTCAAGCTGACTTTCCTGCCCTTCGTCATCAAAGCGCTGACCAAGAGCCTGGCGGAGTTTCCGAACTTCAATGCGTCTCTCGACGAGGCCGAGGGAACGATCGTGCTCAAGCGCCACTACAACATCGGCATCGCCGTGGCCGCGGCGCAGGGCCTGGTCGTGCCCAACATCAAGGGCGCAGACGGGCGAGACCTCTTCGGCCTGGCCGCCGAGGTCAACGCGCTGGCCGACAAGGTGCGATCGGGCAAGATCGACGTGGCCTCCCTGCAGGGCGGTACTTTTACGATCACCAACATCGGACCCATCGGCGGCCTTTTCGCCACGCCGATCGTCAATCATCCCGAGGTCGCCATCCTCGGCCTCATGAAGCTGGCCAAGCGTCCGGTCGCGCGCGACGGCGGCATCGCGATCCGCGACATGATGAACCTGGTGCTGTCGTTCGACCATCGCGTCGTCGACGGCGCCGACGCCGCGAGCTTCATGAACGCGATCATCAGACATCTCGAGAATCCGCGCACGCTTCTTTGACACCGGAGACCCCATGTCCATCAAAACCGACGTTCTGATCATCGGCGGAGGGCCCGGCGGCTACGTCGCGGCCATCAAGCTCGGACAACTCGGTCGGCGCTCCGTGCTCGTCGACCGCGACAAGCTCGGCGGCGAGTGCCTGAATTACGGCTGCATTCCCTCCAAGGCGCTGATCTCCGCGGCGGGAAGCGTGCACAAGTCGAGGAAGGCCAAGGAGGCCGGCTTCGAGGACTCCGTGCCCAACATCGACTGGGACAAGGTCGTCGCCTGGAAGGGCCAGATGGTGGGCGGCTTCGTCAAGAACGTGGGGGTCCTGGTCAAGGGCAACAAGTGCGAGTTCATCAACGGCTCGGCCAAGTTCACGAGCGCCCACACGGCGATCATCGCCAAGACCGACGGCTCCGAGAGCGTGGAGTTCGAGCACGCGATCGTCGCCACCGGCTCCGAGCCCGCCGGCGTGCCGGGGTTTGCCGTTGACGGCGAGAGCGTGCTCGGCTCCAAGGAAGCTCTGGACCTGACGCGCGCGCCGCAGGCGCTGGCGGTCATCGGCGGGGGCGTGATCGGACTGGAGATCGGCACTTTCTTCGCCAAGCTCGGGACCAAGGTCACGGTCGTCGAGTTCACCGACGCGCTGCTGCCCGTCATCGAGCGCGACATGTCGTCGGTGGTCGCGCGTGGCCTGGCCAAGCTCGGCGTCGAGGTGTTGCTCGGCTCGAAGGCGAAGGCGTGGATGAAGAAGGGCAAACGCCTGGAACTCTCGGTCGAGACGCCCGAGGGAGAGAGGAAAATAGCCAGCGACAAGATTCTTCTCGCCGTGGGCCGCGTGCCGCGCAGCCACGGCCTGGGGCTGGAGAAGCTCGGCGTCGAGCTCGACCGCCGCGGGCACGTGGTCGTCGACAGCGAGATGCTTTCCAGCGTCGACAACATCTACGCGATCGGCGACGTGGTCGGCCAGCCCTACTTGGCGCACAAGGCCAGCCGCGAGGGCATCCTCGCCGCGCAGTCCATCGCGGGCCGCCCGCTTGAGCCGCGCGGGGCCGTGCCCTGGGCGGTGTTCACCGACCCCGAGATCTCGTGGGTCGGCCAGACCGAGGCCGAGGCCAAGGCCGCGGGAGTCTCGGTCGTCGTGGGCAAGTTCCCGTTCGCGGCCTCGGGCCGCGCGCAGGCGGTGCGCGAGACGGAGGGCTTTTGCAAGGTCGTCGCCGAGCGGGCGACCGGCCGCATTCTCGGCGCGGGCTTCGTCGGCTCCAACGCGGCCGACCTCATCGGCGAGGCGTGCCTGGCGGTGTCTTTGGGCGCGACGCTGACGCAGGTGGCGCAGACGGTGCACCCGCACCCGACGCTCAACGAGACTTTCGCCGAGGCGTGCGAGGCGGCGCTGGGCCACCCGATCCACATCCTGCAGATCAAACGCGAGGCGCCGACGGTCGCCGCGTAGATGCTCGTGCGCGACCTCGGCTTGCGCGACTACGCCGAGGTCTGGGACCTGCAGCGCCGCCTGGTTTTCGAGCGAGGCTCGGGACAGACGCCGGACACGGTCTTGCTCTGCCAGCATCCTCCGGTCTACACGATCGGGCGCTCCTCCCGCCAGCCCGTGCCCGAAAACCTCCCCGACCCCGTCCACCGAGTGGAGCGCGGCGGCGACCTCACTTGGCACGGCCCCGGGCAAATCGTCGGCTATCCGATTCTCAAGCTTTCCGAGCACGGATTGGGCGCGCGCTCCTATCTGCGCGCGCTGGAGGCGGTTCTGGCCGAGGCCGTGCGGCCGCTGGGCGTGAAGGCCGAAACGCTGCCCGGCTTCACCGGACTGTGGGTCGGGCGGCGCAAGCTGGCGTCCATCGGCGTGGCCGTGCGCGGGGGGATCTCCTATCACGGCTTCGCCCTCAACGCCAACAATTCCCTCGAGGGGTTTCGGCGCGTGCATCCGTGCCGCCTGGAGTCCGACACGATGACGACGCTGCAGGCCGTCCTGGGTCGGCCCGTGGACGAACACGCGCTCACGCGCGCGGTCGCGGGCGCGCTGCTCGCGCATTTCTCGCCGCGCTCCTCGCGGTAGGCCTTGCGCCGCCGGGCGGGTTGCGAAAGGCCTATTCCCCGCGGCGTGTCCTTAACGCTACAATCGATCCCATGATCGCCGCCGAGACGGTCGCGACCGCGACCGACGGGCGCGCCCCCGCGCACGCGTCGGCCTTTCGCCGCCGCCGCTTCCTGAACTGGTTTCCGCTGGGCCTGACCTACGCGACCTTCTACATGGGCCGCTACAACCTCAACGTGGTCTCCAGCACGATGATGAAGACCTTCGGCTTCTCGAAGGCGCAATTCGGCACCATCGCGACGGCGGGCTTCTGGACCTACGCGCTGGCGGTGATCTTCAATGGTCCGCTGGCCGACCGCTTCGGCGGACGCCGCGCCATTCTGCTCGCCGCGGCCGGCACCGCGTTGATGAACCTCGTCATCGGCCTTTTGTTTTTGTCCGGCTGGCAGACCAAGGTCCTGGTCGGCATGTCCCTGCTCTACGCGCTCAATCAATACTTCCAATCCTTCGGCGCGCTGTCCATCGTCAAGGTCAACTCGCACTGGTTCCATGTCCGCGAGCGCGGCGTGTTCGGCGGCATCTTCGGCATCATGATCTCGTCGGGCTACTTCCTGGCGCTGACCGTCGGCGGCTGGCTGCTGGCGCGCTTCCCGTGGTATGTCGTGTTCCTGGCGCCGTCGGCGGCGATCGCGGCCATGCTCGCCGTCGACTACTTCCTGGTCGCCGACACGCCCGATGACGCCGGCCACGCCGACATCGACACCGGCGACGCCACCAGCGAGGCCGCGGACAAGGACGTGCCCGTGGACTTCGCCTACCTGGTGACTCACGTCTTTCGCAACCGCGTCATCCTGACCTTGACCGCCGCGGAGTTCTGCACCGGCTTCGTGCGCCAGGGCCTGATGTTGTGGTTCGTGCCGTTTCTCAAGGAAGTCCACGGGGTCAATCCCGGCACCTGGCTTTTCTCCCTTGCGACCGGCGGCATCACCGTGGGGGGAGTCGTCGGCGGCCTGCTGTGCGGCTGGATGTCCGACCGCCTCTTCCAGAGCCGCCGCGCGCCGGTGGCCTTTCTCTTCTACCTGGCCCAGATCGGCGCGCTGTTCGCTCTGGGCGTCGTGCGCGACCCGGCGGTCGCCTGTTTTCTGATCGGTTTCTGTTGTACCTGGATTTTCGGCGTGCACGGGATGCTTTCGGGAACCGCGTCGATGGATTTCGGCGGCACCAAAGCCGCCGGCACGGTCGCGGGCCTGCTCGACGGCGTGCAGTACCTCGCCTCGGGACTCACCGGCGTGGTCTTGGGCGGACTGCTCGACAAACACGGCTGGGGCATCTGGACCTACGCGATCATGCCCTTCTCGCTCATCGGCGCCGTCCTGATGACCACGCTGTGGAACGCCACGCCGGCCAACACCAAGGTCACACTCGAAGCGTGAACGACACCAGCCAGCGAGCGCTGCTCGACGCCGCGCTCGACGCCGCGGCGGCCGCGCCCGGCTCGTTGCTCGTCTTCGACATCGACGACACCTTGCTGTCGACCGGAGACCGCCATCGCCGCATCCTCGCCGAGTACGCCGCCCGACTGCAATCCCGCGCTCCGCGGGCGGCGAAGCTTCTGAGCGCGGTGCACGCGCGGGACTTGCGCTATCAGATCGTCGAGACCGCCCGGGCCGCCGGCGTGGACGACGAGGACATTCTCCGGGAACTGCGCGAGTTCTGGTTCGCGCGTTTTTTCCGCAACGAGTACCTGCTCGAGGACGCTCCGACGCCGGGCGCGCCGGAGTTCTGCGCCGAGGCCCTGCGGCGCGGGGCGACGATCGTCTACGCCACGGGCCGAGACGAGCGCATGCGCGCGGGCACCGAGAGGTCGCTGGCCTTGCGAGGCTTCCCCGCGCCGGACGGCCGCTCCGTGCGCTTGAAGCTCAAGCCCCGCTTCGACACGCCCGACGCCGAGTTCAAGGCCGCGGTCACGGAGGAACTCGCCGCGTGGGGCGAGGTGGCGGCGACCTTCGAAAACGAGCCGCTGCACGCCAACTTGTTTCGCGAGGCGTTTCCTCGCGCGCGCCACTTCCTGCTGGAGACCCGCCACTCGGGGCGGCCGGCGACGCTTCACGCCGAGGTCCTGCGCGTGGCCGATTTCCGGCGTTAGCTCCGGCGCCGGACGCGGGCCTTCAGTTCGCGCGCGAACCCGGCCGGATCGGGAACGGCGTGGTAGGCGGCCGCCTTTTCCGGCGTGGAGCACAGCGTGACGACGGTCCCCGCGTCGAAGTAGACGCCGTGGCGGCGTAGGACCTCGAGCACGCGCTCGCGGTCTCGAGCGAGCAGTTCGAAGAGCAACGGCTCGCGCCGCGCTAGGCCGACGCGCCTTCTCTTCGCCATTGGAACGGTCCGCGGGGGAAGTTCATCGCCAGCGTGATCGCGCGATCCACGCTTTCCGGCGTCGCGCCGCCCTCGGCGACGAGGCGGTCGGCCTCCTCGGCGAGGGCGTCGCGCAGTTGCCGCCAGGCCTGAGCCGGCGACGCCGCGCCCGGCCGCGGCGGACGCGCCTGCGGATTTTCTCCGACCTTGCGTCCGGCGTCGTAGAGATAAAAGCCTCTCCCGGACTTTCGGCCCAACGCGCCGCGCGCGACGAGTTCGGCCTGGAGAGTCGGGGGCGTGAAGCGCTCGGGGCGGCCGAGGGCTTCGTAGATGGATCGGGTGATCGCGAGGTTGACGTCAAGACCGATGAGATCCATCAATTCGAATGGGCCCATCGGCACGCCGCCGAGCTCGCGGCAGGCCGCGTCGACGGCGTGCACCCCGGCCGAGGGGCCGAGCAACGCTTGCGCGCGGACGTAATAGGGCCGCATCACGCGGTTGACGATGAAGCCGGGGGTGTCGGCGACCTCCACCGGGACGCGGCCCAGCGCGTCTTGCGCGAACGATCGCGCGAGCGCGAACGCCGACTCGCCGGTCGCCGGAGCGCGTACGAGCTCGACAAGGCGCATCGCCGCGGGAGGATTGAAAAAGTGCAGTCCGAGGGCCCGCTCCGGGCTCTCGACGCGGGCGAGGGCGTCGCGCACCGCCAGAGACGAGGTGTTGGTGGCGAGGATCGCCTCCGGCAGCGCGCGCGACAGCCGCGCGAAGAGTTCCTGCTTGAGCGCCAAATCCTCGGGGGCGGCCTCGATGACGAATTGCGATCCAGCCAGGTCGTCGAGCGCGGGAGCCGTGCGCACGCGCTCGAGGGCGCGCGCGGCGTCGGCTCGCGTCAGCTTGCCCTTGGAGACGGCCGATGCCAACGCCGCGGACAGCCGCCCGGTCAAGGCCGCGAGCGCGGCGGGGATCGGGTCGTGGACGGCGACCGAAAGCCCCGACTGCGCGCAGAGTTGGGCGATGCCCGCGCCCATCGTGCCCGCGCCGACGATCGCGACCCGCTCGATCACGAGGCGTCCGTGCGCGCGGCCTCAAGGGGAACCGCGACGCAGGCGACCAGCACCAGGAGACTCGCGGCCGCTTCACCGAGAACCGCCAGCGTCCGGCGCGCGGGCATCGGCGTGGAGGCGGGCAGCAGATGAAACAGCGCTTGCAGTCCGAAGCCCAGCGCCTCCTGGGCCGCCCAGGACGCGGCCACCAGCGCCAGCCATAACCACGCGCGTAGCGCCCACGCGCGCAGGCCCGCGCGCCAGCGCCCCGGCACGCTCAGCGAGCGCGGCGCGCCCAAACACAGCGCGGCAAAGACCGTCGTCGCCCCGGAGACGAGCTTGGAGGCGGCGAAAGTGGCCAGCAGGAAGTTTTGCGCGGCGAGACCGGAGTTTCTCGACAGCGAGATGAAGACCGCCGAAGACGCCAGGCCCACGACGATGAGCGCGGCGACGGGGAATGTGAATAGAAGCAGCCCCTCGCCGAAGCGCGCCCAATCCCAGGCCGGTTCGGCCAGCCACAGTTCGGAAAACGCCGCGCAGGCCAAGACGGTGGCCGCGGCTCCGGCGGCGGCGCCGACGCGCGGGCCCGCCTCTCCGTTGAGCGCCGCCTGCATCGAGATTTGGGCGGCGACGCCGAGCAGCGGCGGCAGCAACAGCGCCGGGCGCGCGCGAGCGCGCGCGGCCGCGGAGGCGAAAATCTCTCTAGCCGGGGATGAAAGGCTCATCGCTCATCTGCGCGGCCACGGGTTTCCAGTCCGGCACTTTGAGCCCGAACGCGGCGGCTTTCGCGGCCACGTCGGCGGCGAAGGCGCGGCGCACCTCGTCGTTGTCGCGCTTCTTGAGGCCGTACTTGCGGTAGATCGCGTTCTTGGGCGAGTTCGCGCGGCCGAAGATGTTCATCGTGCGCGGATACCACTTGTCGAAGGCGGCCTGGATGTCATCGTGGGTCTTGTCGTCTTGGGAGAGGCGCTTGGCCCATTGGTCGCCGTGGGCCATGTGCATCTCCTCTTCCTTGAAGATGCCCTCCATGCCGTCGCACCAGGGCTTGTAGGAGCAGTCCAGGCTGTCCTCCAGTTGATGCCCGGCGCCGCGGTCCATGCAGAAGTTGAACATGATGAAGTCCGACCACCGCTCGATCGGGTAGTAGAAGATGTTGACGCGCTTGTCGTCGGCGGCGCGAAGCGTGCCGATGTCGTCTTTGTCCACGCGCAGGTTGAAGTTGTGGCTGCGGTAGTATTCGTCGACGTCGACCTCCAGGCCCTCGAGCAGGCGAT
Source organism: bacterium (assembly GCA_021806745.1). Classification (GTDB taxonomy): domain Bacteria; phylum Elusimicrobiota; class Elusimicrobia; order UBA1565; family UBA9628; genus GWA2-66-18. The sequence continues at coordinate 6,592 of JAJZQS010000051.1, read as the reverse complement.
ACATCACGCGCGCGTGGCGGACCTCGTCTTTGACGATCTGCGCGACCTGCAGGGTTTCCTTGATGTCGGGCGACTTCTGAATCCAGGGCACGTAGCCGAAAGCTCCGGCCAGTTCCGAGTCGGCCTGCATCATCATCAGGTTGGTGAGGTGGCCGCGATAGTCGTCGGACATCTCCTCGATCGTCTCGATTTTTCCGCCGGCGGCGATCTTCTCCAGAAGCTTTTCTTCGCGTACGCGGTTGGGCTCGGGGCTCATACTATTCTCCTCTGAAGGCGGGGGGGCGTTTTTCCAGGAAGGCGGCCACGCCCTCGGCGTGGTCCTTGGTCCGTCCAAGATGGGATTGGAGCTGGGCCTCGTATTCCAGTTGATCTTCGAGCGAGGAGCTCTCAAGTCCGCGGTTGAACGCGCGCTTGGTCAGCGCGACGGCCAGCGGCGGCACCGCGGCCAGCGCCGTGCAGAGTTCGACGACGGCGGCGTCGAGATCCTCGGGCGCCACCACGCGGTTGACCAGCCCCAGGCGCAGGGCTTTTTCGGCGTCGATGCTGCGCGACAGCCACGCGTGCTCGAGCGCGGCCGACAAGCCCATCGCGCGCGGCAACATCCAGCTCATGCCGGAGTCCGGCACCAGGCCCACCTTCGCGAAGGCGTTGATGAACTTCGCGTCGGACGCGCAAATTTTGAGATCGCAGGCCAAGGCCAGGCTCGCGCCCGCGCCGGCGGCCGTGCCGCGCACCGCGGCGATGACGGGCTTTTCGACGCGGCGGATCGCGACGATCAGGGGATTGAAGGCGCCGCGCAGTTCGTCTCCGTGCTCGAAGCGGCCGCGGGCCTGCCTCTCGCGCACGCGCCCGAGGTCGGCGCCGGCGCAGAAGGCCCGGCCGGCGCCGGAGAGCACGATCGCGCGCACGGACGCCTCGCGCGCGGCGCGCGAGAGTTCCCGTGTCAGCCCGAGCAGCATCTCGCGAGTCAGGGCGTTGAGCGCGTCGGGACGGTCGAGCGTCAGGTGCACGGCGGCGCCTCGCCGCTCGGAGAGAAATCCGGCGTCGGAAGAGGGTTCGTTCATTTTCCCTCGAAGACGGGCGGGCGCTTCTCGACGAACGCGCGCATGCCCTCGGCCTGGTCGCTCGTGTCGAACAAGCCGTAGAACGCCTCGCGCTCGGCTTTCAGGCCGGAATCCAGGCCGCGGTCGCAGGCGGCGGCGACCGAGAGCTTTGCCGCGCGCAGCGCCAGCGGCGCAAGCTCGGCCAGCCGCCGCGCCAGGCGCTTGGCCTCGTCGAGCAGGACTTCCGGCGCGACCACTCGGCTGACGAGTCCGCGCTCAAGAGCCTCGCGCGCGGCCAGCCGCCTGCCGGTCAGCACCATGTCCATGGCCAGCGCCTTGCCCACCGCACGGGTCAGGCGCTGCGTGCCGCCCGCGCCGGGGATGACTCCGAGCTGGACCTCGGGCTGGCCGAACACGGCGTCTTCGGCCGCGACGACGAGGTCGCAGGCCAGAGCCAGTTCGCACCCGCCGCCCAGCGCGTAGCCGGCCACCGCGGCGATGACGGGTTTTTTCAGGCGGCCGACTCGGTCCCAGCGCGCCAGGTGCTCGGAAAGCGCCGCGCGCGCGGCCTTGCCCGAGGCCAGATCCTTCATTTCGGAGATGTCGGCTCCGGCGGCGAACGCGCGCGGGCCTCCGGTGAGCACGATCGCCCGGATGTCGGGCGAAGCCTCGAGTTCGTCGAGCGCGGAGGCGAGCGCCTTCATCAGCGTCGACGACAGTGCGTTGAGCGCGCGCGGCCGGTTGAGCGTCACTATCGCGACGGCCCCGTCGCGCTCGACTTGGACTTCCGGTTCGGGCTGCGCGTTCATGCGTTCAAGTCCACCCAGACCGATTTGAGCGAGGTGTAGTTCTCCAGAGCCCACGGTCCTTTCTCGCGGCCGTAGCCGCTCTGCTTGACGCCGCCCCAGGGCGCGGCCGCGTCGACGAACTGGTAGCAGTTGATCCAGACCGTGCCGGCCTTGAGTTTCGCGGCGGCCAGGTGCGCCTTCTTGACGTCCTTGGTCCACACCGCGGCGACCAGCCCGTAGTCGGTGGCGTTGGCGCGCTCCAGTACCTCGTCGACGGAGTCGAACGCGAACACGGAAACGACGGGGCCGAAGATTTCCTCGCGCGCGATCTTCATTCCGTCTTTCACGCCGCCGAACACCGTCGGCTGGACGAAGAAGCCCTCTCCCGGCGCGGCGGCGCCGCCGGTCAGGAGTTGGGCGCCTTCCGCCTTGCCGCTGTCGATGTAGGACAGCACGCGCCGGCGCTGCTGATCGGAGACCAACGGGCCCATGTGCATCTTGGGATCGAGCGGATTGCCCATCCGGATGGTCTTGGCGCGCTCGGCGAGCGCGCTCAGCAGTTTTTCATGGGCCGGACGCTCGATGAACACGCGCGAGCCGGCCGAGCAGGTCTGGCCCTGGTTGTAGAAGATGCCCATGAACATGCCGCGCGCCGCGGCCTCCATGTCGGCGTCGGCGAAGACGATGTTGGGCGATTTGCCTCCGAGTTCCATCGTCACGCGCTTCATGTTCCCGGCCGAGGCCTTCAGTACCTCGCGGCCGGTGGCCGTGGAGCCGGTGAAGGTGACCTTGTCGACGCCCATGTGCGCGGCGATCGCAGCGCCCGCCGTCTTGCCGAAACCGGGAAGCACATTCACGACGCCCGGGGGGACTCCGGCTTCCAGCAGCAGTTCGCCGAGCCAAAGCGCGGACAGCGGCGTCTGTTCGGCGGGCTTGAGAATGACGGTGTTGCCGCACGCGAGTGCCGGGGCCAGTCGCTCCACCGCCATGAGCAGCGGGAAGTTCCACGGAATGATCGCGCCGACCACGCCCACGGGCTCGCGCACCGTGTAGTGGAGGAACTTGGCGCCCGGATAATAGGGAACGGACACCGGGGTGGTCTCGCCGTGAAGCTTGGTGGGCCAGCCGCCGTAGTAGCGAAACAGCGCCACGGAAAGAGGCAGGTCGCCGCTTTTGGCCTCGCGGATGACCTTGCCGTTGTCGAGAGACTCGAGCTGGGCGAAGGCCTCGGCGCGGGCCTCGATGAGGTCTGCGGCCTTGTGGAGGATTTTCTCGCGTTCCGCGGGCGACATCTTCGACCACGGGCCGGAGAGCGCGGCGCGCGCGCAGGCGACGGCCCGGTCCACATCGGCGGCATCGGCCTCGGCGACGATCCCCAGGGTCTGTCCGGTGGCGGGGTTGAGCGTCGCGAAGGTCCGTCCCGAGGAGGCCTCGACGGCGCGGCCGTCGATGAGGAGCTTGTGGACGCGGCGGCCGAGGAATTCTTGTAGCATTGGGTGAAGGGCGGGAAGGGAGGCTGTGGTCATGGAAAATCCTCGCTAGGTCGCAACAGGGCGGCCTACGGGTATTGAACAAAAAAACCGCCGGGGTGACGCGTCTTGACAGCAATTTTCCCGCATGCTAAATTTATGCGTCGGATAAATATTATCAAAGAGGTGCCTATGCTTGTTTTGCTCCTGCCGCTCGCGTTGGCCGCCGGGCCCGCGTCCTCGCCGCTTCGCGCGGATGATTTCGATTCCGGGCCGTCCTATCCGTACAAGCTGCCGCTGGGGCTGAAGTCGGCCCCGGAGGTGCCCGAAGACAATCCGATCACGGACGCGAAAGTGGAGCTTGGCAAGCGGCTCTACTTCGACAAGCGGCTTTCACGCGACGCGACGGTGTCGTGCGCGACCTGCCACGATCCGCAGAAGGGCTGGACGGACCGCTCTCCGGTGTCGACGGGCATCAAAGGCCAGCACGGCACTCGCTCGGCGCCCACGGTGCTCAACGCCGCCTACATGGACCTCCAGTTCTGGGACGGTCGCGCGGCGAGCCTGGAGGAGCAGGCCAAGGGCCCCATCGAAAACCCCGTGGAGATGGGGTTTACTCACGCCGAGGCGTCGGCGCGCATCGCCTCGATCAAGGGCTACGCGCCGTATTTCAAGGCGGCCTTCGGAGACGACAAGGTCGACATCGACCGCATCGTCAAGGCGATCGCCAGCTTCGAGCGCACGGTGCTGACCGGCAACTCGCCCTACGACCGCTGGGTCGCCGGCGACAAGAAAGCGCTGACCGCGGCGCAAAAGCGCGGCTTGGCGCTGTTCCAGGGCAAGGCGGACTGCGAGTTCTGCCACAGCGGCTTCAACTTCTCGGACTCGGGCTTCCACAACCTCGGCGTGGGCATGAACGCCAAGTCGCCGGATTTGGGGCGCTTCGCCGTGACCAAGAAGGACTCCGATCGCGGCGCGTTCAAGACGCCGACCTTGCGCAACCTCGCCGACACCGCGCCCTACATGCACGACGGCTCGGAGAAGACCTTGGCCGATGTCGTCGAGCTCTACGACCGCGGCGGAGATAAAAATCCCTGGCTGGACGCGCGGCTGCATCCTCTGCACTTGAGCCGCTCCGAGAAAAAGGACCTGATCGCGTTCCTGGGCGCGCTCAACGGCGACAAGCTCGAGATCAAACCGCCGACCCTGCCGCAGTAGCGCGCGCTCGCCGTCGTCAGCGGCGCTTGTCGAGAGCCCGGCGCAGGCTCTGGGCCAGCGCGCCGGGCGGCGGGGGCTCGGACTCCTGAGCTTGGCGCCACTGGTCGGCGTCGGGGTCGCGGGGCAGCGCCAGCGAGATTCGCCGCTCGTCTAGGCGTACCTCGACGATCTCGACGGCGACGGTCTCGCCGAGCTTGCGCCGAGGCAAGTCGAAGTCGGCGCGGTCCTCGAACTTGGACTGGTGAAGCAGTCCCACCACTCCCGGCTCCAGTTCGATGAACGCGCCGTAGGGCTGCTTGCGCACGAGCTTGCCCGTAAGGACCTGGCCCGGAGCGTACTTCGTCCACGGGTCGACGATCGGCGCGGGGGTGGGTGCTTCGGGGCGCGAGGTCGCCTGCTTGAGCGACAGCGAAAGCTTCAGGCGCCCATCGACGATCTCGCGCTTGAGGAGCTTGACCGCGACGGACTGGCCGACTTTCAGCAGGTCGCAGGGAGAGCCGACGCGAGACCACGCCAGCTCTGAGACGTGCGCCAGTCCCTCGACGCCGGGCAGAAGCTCGATGAAGGCTCCGAATTTCTCCAGCCGCGTCACCGTGCCCGCGACGACGCAGCCCTCGGGGTGCGCCTCGAAGTAGGCCGCGGCGGCGCGCTCGCGTTCCTCTTCGAGCAGAGCGCGGCGCGACAAGACCACGCTGCGGCCCTCCTCGCTCCATTGGGTCACGCGGAAGGCAAAGGCGCGGCCCACGAACTCCGCGCCGGTTTCCACGCGCTTGGCGTCGAGCTGGCTGAGGGGGCAAAAGGCGTTTTTTCCCCGCACGGACACGCGCACGCCGCCCTTGCAGACCTCGACGACTCGGCCCTCCACGGGCCGGCGCGTCTCGAAGGCTTCCTTCAAATCCTCGGCGATGTTCTTGTCGGTGGGATGGATCGAAAGGCGCGTCTCGTGGGGGCGCACGGAGGTCACGAAAAGATCCACGCTCTCGCCGGCCGTGAGGCCGGCCAATTCACTCGCGGCGACCGCGCCCTCGCGCCCCGGCCCCAGCGCCACGATCGCGTCCTCGGCTCCGAGACTGATGATCTGCGCGCGCACGCGGTCTCCCGGCGCGTACTCCTTGTGGGCGGCGCGCTGGGAGTCGGCCAGCAACGCGGCGAAATCTTCGTCGGGGGAGGGGTTCTCGCCGTCGGTCATGGGTCGACTATAGCAAACGCGGCCGCGGTCTATTCGCGCTCAAGGACTTCGTCCATCGCCTCGGAAAATCGGGAGGCCAATTCGCGGAATTCCTCCGCGCGCGCGTCGCCTCCGCGAAAGGCCACGATCAGCGCGGGCGGGCGTCGCGTGACGGGGTCGGGCTCTTCGTTTGAAAAAAACATGTACCAGACCGACTCGTCGAGCGGCTCTTCCCCGCGCGCGCAGACGGGCACTTTCGGCGCGGCGGCGGACATGGCGCGGCAAGCGGCCTCGGCCCCGGGACCGAAGAAGGCGACCTCGCAGGGTGCAAGCGCCGCGGCCGCGGCGCAGAACTCGGCGAGCTCCGCGTGCGACCAGCCGTCCAGGCAGGCGAGTATCCCCGCGCGAGGGCCGACTTTCTCGCGCCATGCCGCGGCCTCGCCCGGGCGCTCCAGCGCCGCGAGCCAAACCGTTCGACCGTCCTGTTCGGCCGCCTTTTCCAAGCCCATCGCGGCGATTATAGAACGCACGGCGGCGCAAATGCTAGAAACGCGCATCGAACGCCTACCTCAAGACGACTGGCGCGAGGTCTCCCCGTTCCCGTTCACCGCGGCGCGTGGGGCTTTCGCCGGCATGACCACCGATCCCGACAAGGTGGACTTGCGCTACTACCGCCGCCCGGACGGTTCGCTTGCGGCGGTGGCGCGCTTCGGGCCCCGCGCCGAGGGCGCGCCGGGGCTGGTGCACGGCGGCGCGATCCTGACGGCGCTTGACGAGTCCTTGGGCGCGGCGGCGTGGCTGGCGGGCATCCCTTCGCTCACCGCGAGCCTGACCACGGAGTTTCGCCGCGGCGTGCCGACGGGCGCCGTCTGTCTGGTCTCCACGCGATTGCTCGGCGAGCGCCAC
>JAJZQS010000050.1 GCA_021806745.1 bacterium | reverse complement strand
CCATCGCCTTGTGGCCGGCGGCGTAGACGAGCAAGTCGTTGTCGATCGAGTCCGGCCGGCCCACATCGTAGCGCAGGTTCTGGAAGAGCAGGGAGAAAACGATGCGGCCCGAGGAGATGCTGCCGCCAGGGTGGCCGGTGCCCGGAGCGTAGTTGTAGAGGATCGCGCACAACGCGCGGTAGGCGGCGTCCATCGCTTCCCACAGCTCCAGGGAGTCCACGGGCGCGGGATCGGGGACGAGGTAGGCGGCGGGTCGGGGTCTCAGTGCGAACGCGGCGGGGGTCGTGGCGGCGGGCATGTGTCCTCCGTTTCGGCGCATCATACCATGTCGCCCGGGCTCAGCGGGCGGCGCGCGGGCGGCGTAGCCAGAAGGTCAGGCCCCCGGAGCGGAACTCGGCGTAGTTCGCCTTGTGTTTGCGCTCGACGAAGTCGTGAACGGCGCGCAGGTAGTCGGGACCGGCAAACATCGGGTTGGGCGCAACAAGAGAGGGCGGATTTTTCTCCAACTGCTCCGAATATCCGTCGTAAGAGAACGCGCGCGTAAAACCCGGGACGGGCATCGCGCGTAGGATTTTCTCCATGTCGGGCTCGGCATAGCTGGAGGCGAACCAGTCCCAGTAGGTCGAGTCGCGGCGGAAGACCGGGTCGGCGTAGGGTTGGGCCGAGACGGGCCGGCCCGCCGCGGCCAGAGAGAGCATCGCGTCGCCCAGCCGCGTCTGCGCGCGCAGTTCCTCGCCCCATTTCCAACCTTCGCTCGCCGCCGACCACAGCGCCAGACCGTCGGCCGTCAGCAGCGCGGCGGTCAAAACCAGCAGAAGGCGCCGCGAGCAGACGCGGCGTGCCTGGTCGTAGAACAGCGCCAGCGGAAAGACCCAGAGGAGGTAGAGCGTATGGCTGTATTGCGCGAACGGGAATTTGACCCAGGCTGCCTGGACCAGGATGAAGGCGCCGACGACCAACGCGTCGCGGCGTTCGTCGCGCCAGGCCCCGCGTGCGCGCCATAGTCCCCACAGCCCGAAGACGAGGATCGGCCCCAAGCGCAGCGGCGCGGCCGCGATCTGGCGGCCCATCTCGCTCAGCAGTTCGAACGGCGGAAACCCCGAGAGCAGGCGCGCCTGGAAGGCGAAGGCCAGGCGTGGGATTAGGCGCGGGTCGACGCCGCGCGAGAAGCTTTCCAGCGCCAGCGCGGCCGCTGCGGCCGCCGCTGCGGCCCCGGCGGCCGCGAAAAACCGAAGAGGATTTTCGCCGCGCGCGCGGGGGGGCATGGCTCTTGCCAGGACGATCATCAGCGGCAGCAGGAACAACTTCGGACTCAGCGCCAGGCCCAGCGTCGTCAGCGCGCCGAAGACGGCCGCGCGCGCGGACACCGAGTTCGGGCGGCGGCCGCGCAAGACGAGCGCTCCCGCCAGGATCAGCGCCGTGGAAAGGTGATCCGGACGCAGTTGGGCGAGCGTGGCCACGACCTGGGGCTGCAAGACGGCGATCGCAAACGCAGCCGGCAGCCAGCGCCGAGACTCCTCGTCCGGGATGGTTTCCCGCGCCAGGGCGGTCAAAACGCCCAGCAACGCCGCGGCCGACGCGGCGTTGAGCGCGCGCAGGACGATCAGCGACGAGAACGCCTCCGGCAGGCGCGTCAGCGCCGGCGCGAGCAGGAACCAGAAAAAGGGCGCGTGCATCGCCTGGAAGTCGACGAAGGGCCGCGCGCCGCGCGAGATCAGCCAGGCGGCGTGGGCGTTGGCGTATTCGTCGTAGTCCAGGCGGACCCAGCGCGTCGCGGCGAAAACAAGCAGCGCCGCGACCGCGTAGGCCGCGGCCGTCGGCGCCAAGCCAAGGACGGAAGGCGCGTCGGATCGGCCGCGGTTTTGCATCGCGCGGGACTCTATCAAAAGATGCCGTCTTGCGCCGAGGGGCGAAGAAATATTATCTTGCGTTCATGAGCGAGCAGTACGGCGAAAGAACCTTCACCACTTTTGAAGTCGCGCGGCTGTGCGGAGTCTTCCACACGACCGTGATCAATTGGGTCAACAAGGGCAAGCTGAAGGCGCGCGTGACCCCCGGCGGGCACAGACGCATTCCGCTTTCGGAACTGGTGCCCTTCATGAAGAAGTACGGGATGCCGGTGCCCGCCGACATCGACGACCCGCACCGGCACGTGCTGATCCTCGACGATGAGCCGATGATGACGCGGCTCATCGAGAAGGGCTTCGCCAAGCAAAAGGACAAGTTCTCCGTGCGCGTGGCCAACAACCCGGTCGACGCTCTGGTCATGATCGGCAAGCGCACGCCCGACATTCTGGTCATGGACTTGATGATGCCGGTCATGGACGGCTTCCAGGTCTGCCAGGTGCTCAAGTCCAGCCCCGCGACCAAGGACATGAAGATCGTGGCCATCTCCGGGCGCAAGCTCACCTCGGCCCAGCAGGACTTCCTGTCCAAGAACGTGGACGAGTTCCTGCAGAAGCCATTCGAGATCGGAGCGCTTGCCGCCTCGGTCGACCGGCTGCTGACCTAAATCCGCAACACGCGCGCTCTACTCTGTACGCATGAGAGCATGGGCGCTTCTCGTGGCCGCTGTCTGCGCGTGCGGCTGCGCGGGCATGGGTTTCGACGACGAACTTCCCGGCGACGCCCCACCGACGCCCGCCGCCGAGGCGCCCACCCCGATCCAGGACTACCGCGCGGGGCAAGACGCCCACGCCAGAGGCGACGACGCGGTCGCCCGGCGCCTGTGGACGCGCTGCGTCGAGGAGTCTCCCGCGGATTCTCCTGAGCACCTGGACTGCCTGGTGGCCATCGAGCGCCTGGCGCCGCCGCCGCCGCAATAGCTAGAATGCGGCGATGAGCCACCCCGAAGCGGCGGCCGCGCCCGCCCTGGATTTGCGCGAGAAGGGCGCGCCCAAGGACGGCGCCGTCCAGGCGATGGATCGCCGGCTGTTCGTGCAGTTGACGGCGTTCGGCGGCTGCCGCGACGCGGCGGCGTTGGGCGCGGCGCTGGGCGCGGCGCCCGGAGTCGAGCGCGTCGTCTACGAAGACGCCAACGATCCTTCCGGCGTCGCCATCCTCGCGATGAGCGAGGACGCGGACTTGCTGATGACTCGCCATCGCCGCGACCTCAACTCCGCGGCTTTTTCCGGGCTGTCGCCGAAGCCCGAATACGCGATGCTCGGCCGGACCTACTCGCTGGGCTACGAACCGCGCCTGGAGGACTGGCTTTTGCATCGCCCGCGCCGCGTCTGTCTTGATCCGGCCTGGCCGTGGGCCGTCTGGTATCCGCTGCGACGCACCGGCGCTTTCGCGCGCCTGCCCCGCGCCGAGCAGATGCAGATGCTCAAGGAGCACGGCAACATCGGTCGGCTTTTCGGAGACGCGGGAGTCGCCCAGGACATGCGTCTGGCCTGCCACGGACTCGATAAGAACGACAATGATTTCGTGATCGGCCTCATCGGGCGGCAGTTGGCTGCGCTGTCGCAACTCGTCGAGGCGATGCGCCCGACCGTGCAGACTTCGGAGTATCTTGAGAATTTGGGTCCTTTTTTCGTCGGGCGCGCCGTCTGGCGCTCGCCCGTCCCGGAGGCTTCCAAGTGACCAGAAAGTTCCGCGTCGCGATGAGCGAGCGCTGCTTCCGCTTCAAGCCCGACGCCCTGCCCAGTCATGCCCCGCACAAGCCCGGCGTCTACGAGTTCGTGACCTTCGACGCCCAGCGCAATCCCGTGGTGCTCTTCGTCGGCGTGGCGCTCGACAAATCCGTCTACCAGGCGCTCGACGAGCACTGGAACGACAAGGCCTCGCCGACGCGCGCTGAGCTTTTCGCCGCGGCGCCCGACGTCTACTTCGACTACGTCGCCGCCGCCGACATCGCCGAGGCCGACGAGCTTAAGGACATCGCCGGCGCTTTCGTGGCCAAGCACAAGCCGCGCTTCAATTCCGGACCCGCGCCGTCGTCGGGGCGGCACGCCGAAGTCGAGGTCGAAGAGGTCGGCTGATGCCGTTGTCGGCCTTCCCGGCCCTGGACGCGTCGCTCAACGCCGCGACCGCCGTTTTGCTGCTGGTCGGCTGGGGGCTGATCAAGTCCGGAAGGCGCGAGGCGCATCGCTGGACGATGATCGCGGCGTTCATGACATCGTCGGTTTTCTTGGCCTGCTATCTTTACTACCACGCGCATCACGGCGTGACCCGCTACGGGAAGACGGGGTCGATCCGGGATTTTTACTTCGCGCTTCTGGGCACGCACACGGTCTTGGCCGTCGCGGTCGTGCCGATGATCCTGCGCGCGCTCTACCTCGCGGCGAGAGGGCGTTTCGATGAACACCGCCGTGCGGCGCGGTGGGCGTTTCCCGTGTGGCTGTATGTTTCCGTGACGGGCGTGACCGTTTATTGGATGCTCTACCGCTTGTAAGCGGAAGGCCGCGTCACGATTCCGTGGAAAATGACTTCCCGCAGGAGCATGTGGACGCCGCGTGCGGATTCTTGACGACGAAGCCCGAGGACATCAGGCTCTCCTCCCAGTCCACGACCGAGCCGCCGATGAAGAAATCCGCTTTCGCGTCGACGGCGGCCTTGGCTCCGGCGGTCTCGCTGACGGCGTCGTCTTCGCGCAAATCGTCGCAGACGACGAACTCGTAACTGAGCCCCGAGCAGCCGCCCGCGCCGACTTTCACGCGCAGGACCGCCGGCCGATTCTTCTTGGCGGCCAGGTCGGCCACCTTCTTGGCGGCGCGCTCGGTCAGCGTGATCATCAGAACTGCTTGGACTTTCCGCAACCGCAGGAGCCTTTTTCCAGCGGGTTCTTGATGCGGAAGCCCGAGCTCGCCTCGTCTTCGGCGTAGTCGATGGTCGCCTGGTCGACGAAGGGCATGGTCTGCGCGTCGACGACGACGTCGAAGCCGCTCTGCGGCAGGATCTTGTCGCCGTCGGCCTTGTCGTCGAAGGTGATCTTGTACTCGTAACCGGCGCAGCCCGAAGGCGCCATCTTCAGGCGCAGGGCCTTGCCGCGCGCGGCGTCCTCGGTCTTGATGAAGTCGTTGATCTTCTCGACGGCCTTCGGGGTCAGGGTCAGCATCGTTTCCTCTATTGAGACGGCGTATCAACAGTATAGCGCCGGAGAGGGCCGTGCGTCAAGGCGGATTTTTGATGTAATATGTCGGCGCTGGAATCAGCGAAAGACATGAACAGCGACAATGTGATGACCGCCGTGCGCGCGATCCTGGCGGCCGCCGTCGTGGCTCTGGCGGCGGCGTCCGCGGCGGCGGCGGACGCGGTGTTGGTGCAGGCGCAGGGACAGGTCTACGTGCTGGCCAAGGGGGCGAAGTCCTATTCCCGCGCCAAACGCGGCCAAGACCTCGCCTACGGAGACCATGTGCGTTGCGGCGAGGGGGCGATCGCGCAGATCGCGCTCGGCGGCCGCGGGGCGGTCCTGGTGCGGGGGAACTCCTCGTTCACGCTGCTTGGCGACGCGGACCGCACGACGCTGAACTTCCGCTTCGGGGAATTCTTGATCGGCTTGCGCCGGGCCCTGACCGAGGGCCAGACGTTCCAGGTCCGCACGCCGGCGGCGGTGGCCGCCGTACGCGGCACGCTGTTCTGGGGAAAAAGCGACGAAGCCAAGACCACGACCTACGCCGGCTTCGGGCATGTGATCTCGGTGACCGCGCAGGGCAAGACCGTCCTTGTGTCCGCGGGTCAAAAGACCACGGTCGCCTTGGGCCAGCCGCCGGCCCCGCCGGCGCCCCACGACATCCCGGTTTCGTATTTGGACAATTTCAAGATCGGCGGTTCTCTGCTGGACGTGCTCTCGCTCGTCGACCTTCCCCAGTCGACGCGGCCGGCGCCGCGTTGACAAGACGGCGCTCTTTGTTTTCTAATTCCTCCCCGCCGAGACTTACCATTCTAATGACTAGGGAGAAACGATGAGAAAGACGCTTTATTCCGCCTTGATTCTGACCGTCGCCGCGTTCGCCGCAGTGGGGGCTCGCGCCGACGACTACATCAACATCAAAAAGGCGGGGGTGGGCCCGTCGCTGGATCTGGTGGACTCTCCCAACAACTACGGATTGGCCGGAACCAACCTGGGCACGGTCGATCTCCGCTATTGGGCGAACGATAAGTTCGGCGTGGACCTGGGCGCGGGCTTCGGCCTGCCGCAGGTCAGCCCGAACAGCGAATTCGTCGGCGTCTTCCGCGCGGAAGGGATGTTCGCGATGAAGGAGACCCGCCACGATGTGTTCTACCTGGACGGCGAGTTCATGCCTGGTTTTGGCTCGGGCTCCGGCGCAGGCTACAGCCCGTTTTTCATGTCCCTGCAGGGCGGCTTCGGCATCGAGCACGCGCTCGCGGAGATGCCGGACCTCGCCGTCTACGCGGAGTGGAACCCGCTGTCGTTCAACATCTACTCGCCCGGCGGCGGCGCGTCCAGCGAGACGGGCCTTGGCTTCATGGGCAGCGTGATGAACTTCACCACGGGCTTCCGCTACTACTTCAAACCCTGAGCGCGTCGGCGTCGGAAAACCCCGGGCGCGCGGCGCCCGGGGTTTTTCTCGTACTGGACTTGGAGGCGTCGAGAAAAGTATCCTCTCTCCGTCGGGGAGAAGGCCCGTGCGCGGCGATACAAGCCGCCGCGGGAAAGGCCCCGCGAAGACGCCCAACCGACCGCATGGAGAGAAAAAACTCATGCCCCATGGAGTGCTCGCCGAGATGACCGCCAAGACCGCCGCCAAGTCGGCTTCCGCGCCCGCCGGAGCCGCGAAAGTGTCCGATTACTACGGTTGCAACGTATTCGGCCTGGAGACGATGAAGCTTCTCCTGCCCAAGGAGACATTTCGAAAAGTCCAGGAGGCCGTGGACGCCGGCACGCGCCTGGACCCGGAGTCGGCCAACGCGGTCGCCTCCGCGATGAAGACCTGGGCCATACAGAAGGGAGCGACCCATTATTGCCATTGGTTCCAGCCTCTGACCGGCGCCACGGCCGAAAAGCACGACGCGTTCATCGACCCGACGGGCACCGGGGGCGTCGTGGAGAGCTTCACCGGCCAGATGCTCGCGCAGGCGGAGCCCGACGCGTCGTCGTTTCCGTCCGGCGGCCTGCGCGCGACTTTCGAGGCGCGCGGCTACACCGCCTGGGATCCGACCTCGCCCGCGTTCATTCTTGAGACCGCCGGCGGCAGCACGCTGTGCGTGCCGACCTGCTTCATCTCCTACACCGGCCACGCGCTCGACACCAAGACGCCGCTGCTGCGCTCCATCGAGGCGCTCAACAAGGCGGCGCTGGGCATCCTGAAGTACTTCGACGGCGACGCCCGAAAGGTGTTTTCGACGCTGGGCGCGGAGCAGGAGTATTTCCTCGTCGACGCCGAATACTACAAGGCCCGCCCCGACCTCCTGCTGGCGGGGCGCACGCTTTTCGGCGCGCCAAGCCCCAAGGGACAGCAGCTCGAAGACCACTACTTCGGGTCGATCAAGGACCGCGTGTTCGCGTTCATGACCGACTTCGAGGCCGAGGCCTACAAGCTCGGCATTCCACTCAAGACCCGCCACAACGAGGTCGCGCCGCACCAATTCGAGTGCGCGCCGGTCTTCGAGGAGGCCAACGTCGCCGTCGATCACAATCAATTGGTCATGGATGTGATGCGGCGCGTGGCCGCGCGTCACGGGTTGGCGGCGCTCCTCTACGAGAAGCCCTTTGCCGGCGTCAACGGCTCAGGCAAGCACAACAACTGGTCGCTGGGCACCGACACGGGCAAGAACCTCCTTTCGCCCGGCGCGACGCCGCAGGAAAACCTCCAGTTCCTGATCGTGCTGGTCTCGGTCATCAAGGCGGTGCACGATCACGGCCTGCTGCTGCGCGCGTCGATCGCGAGCTCCGGCAACGACCATCGCCTCGGCGCCAACGAGGCGCCGCCGGCCATCATGTCCGTGTTCTTGGGCGAGCAACTGACCAACGTGCTCAACGACCTGGAGAAGGGCGTGACGACCAAGCAGCTCGATCCGATGTGGATCCCGTTCGGCATCGACAAGATCCCGCCGGTGCTCAAGGACAACACGGATCGCAACCGAACCTCGCCTTTCGCCTTTACCGGCAACAAGTTCGAGTTCCGCGCGGTCGGCGCGTCCTTCAACAACGCCATTCCCGTGACCACGCTCAACACCATCGTCGCGGGCTCGCTCATCGAGACCAAGCGCCAGATCGACGCGGCGATGGCCGGCGGCAAGCCGTTCAAGGAAGCCGCCACCGAGGTCTTGCGCAAGCTCTACAAGCAGTCGAAGTCCGTCTGCTTCGAGGGCAACAACTACTCCGAGGAATGGGTGAAGGAGGCCAAGAGGCGCGGCCTGCCCAACGAGAAGACGACGCCGGCGGCGCTGAAGGGCTTCGCTCTGAAGAGCTCGGTCGAGATCTTCGCCGGACTCGGCGTGCTGACCGAAGAGGAGTCCCGCTCGCGCCACCACATCCTGCTGGAGAAATACGCCAAGGACATCGACATCGAGGCCAAGCTCGTCGCCGAGATGACGACGACGCTGTTCGTGCCCGCGGCGGTCGACTACCAAGGGCGTCTGGCCGGCGCGCTGGCGGCGCAGAAGGCGGCGGGGGCGAAGTCCCCTTCGACAGCGGCGCTGCTCAAGCGCGTGGCCGCACGCGTCGAGGCCGCGCTCAAGGGCGCGGCGGCGCTGGAGGCCGAGCGCGCGGCGGCCGAGGCGATCGAAGACGCCGAGAAGAGGGCGTTCGCCTACTGCGAGAAGGTCAAGCCGCACTTCTCGCGGATCCGCGCCGAGGTGGACGCGCTCGAGCTCGAGATGCCATCGGCCGAGTGGCCGGTGCCCAAGTACCGCGAGATGCTGTTCTTGATGTAAGGAGAAAAATCGCATGGCCAGCAAAGACGAGGTTCTCAAGGCGCTGTCGGGGTGCATCGAGCCGGAGCTGCATAAAGACATCGTGACGCTCGGCATGGTTCAGAACCTCGTCGTGGAGGCGGGGGTGGTGAGCTTCGACTACGTGCTCACCACCCCCGCGTGTCCGCTGAAAGGGATGATGCAGCTGGAGGCCGAACAGGCGGTCAAGAAGGTTCCCGGCGTGCGCGAGGTCAAGATCAAGATGACGTCCTCGGTCAAGAAGGACGCCAGGTTGGAATCGGTGATGCCCCCCGGGGTCAAGAACCTCGTCGCGGTGGCCGCGGGCAAGGGCGGAGTGGGCAAGTCCACGGTCGCCGCGAACCTGGCCGCGTCGCTGGCGCTCGACGGCGCGCGCGTGGGCCTTCTCGACGCGGACATCTACGGGCCCAACCAGCCGCAGATGATGGGCGTCAAAGGCTACGAGCCGCTCGTCGATGAGCGCAACCGCATCGAGCCGCCCGTCGCGCACGGCGTCAAGGTGATGTCGATGGGCTTTTTGATGGATCCGGACGCGGCGGTGATCTGGCGCGGCCCGATGTTGCACGGAGCCATCACTCAATTCTTGAAGGACGTCAAATGGGGGGAGCTCGACTATCTCGTGCTGGACCTTCCGCCCGGCACCGGCGACGTGCAGTTGACGCTGTGCCAGACCGTGCCCATGGCGGGCGCGGTGATCGTGACCACGCCGCAGTCGATCGCTCTTTCGGACGTGCGCAAGGCCGTGGCGATGTTCAAGAAGCTCAACGTGCCCATCCTCGGCGCGATCGAGAACATGTCGGTTTTCGTCTGTCCGCACTGCTCGAAGGAAAGCCGCATATTCTCGGCGGGCTCCGCGCGCGCGCTCCGGGAGTCCTACGGCATCGAGATGTTCGCGGAAATCCCTCTGGACCCCGCGGTCTGCGACGCCTCGGAGACCGGCGCGCCCATCGTCGTCGGCGCGCCGGATTCGGCGCCGGCCAAGGCCTTCCGAGCCGCGGCGCGCAAGGTCGCTGCGGCGGTCAGCGTGCGCAACGCCGCCGCCAAGACCCTCGAGATAAAGCTCGTCAAAGCCTGAACCAGGAGAACAACATGACCACCGCCGCCGCGCCGTCCGAGACCACGCCGATCGCCGTCGGCGCCGTCGCTCCCGACTTCAAGCTGCCCGATTCCGAGAAGAAGGAGTGGACGCTGTCCGAGTTCAAGGGCAAGAAGGCCGTCGCTCTGTTTTTCTACCCGCTGGACTTCTCCCCGACCTGCTCGAAGGAGAACGTCTGCTTTTCCCAAGACCTCTCGCGCTACGAGAAGCACGCGCAGGTGTTCGGGATTTCCGTGGACTCGGTGTGGGCGCACAAGGCTTATAAGGCCGCCAACGGCCTGAAGCACACGCTGCTGTCCGACATGCACCGCCAGGCGACCAAGGCCTATGGGTTGTTCCTGCCGGCCGCCAACATCTCTCAGCGCGCGACCGTGCTGGTCGGCAAGGACGGCAAGGTGGCCTGGGTGCATGTCGAGCCCGACATCACCAAGGAGCGCGACTACGCGAAGCTGGAGGCCGAACTGGCCAAGCTGGGCTGATCGCGGCGGGAGCGCTCAGCGACAAGCCGCCAGCGCCAGCAGGACCTGCGCCGCGCTAAACAGCGCCGCGCACGCGGCCAGCAGGCGGCGCGCGCGTTCGGCCGCGGTCGCCGCGCGCGACAGGCGCCCGACGATGTCCTCGTAATAGGGCGTCGAGGTCACGCCGCCGCCGAGGTAGCGGTCGAGCCGGTGGACGAGTTCCGCGCGCGTGTAGCGGGAGACATCGCGCACGGACAGCAGGTCGTCGTTGGCGCTGGTGGGCCCCGGCGCCGCATCCAGAATCGGCAGGCGCGCGGCGCTCGCCTCGCGCGCGGCCAGCGCGCAGGCCGCCGAGACCGCGCAGGCGGCCGCGGCGAGCGAAGCCGCGCGCAAAGCCGCTCCCCGGTGGGGCGCCAGCGCCGCGGCGGCCAGTTCCAGCGACGCCAAGCCCCCGAGAGCCGCCGCCGCCCGCGTCCGGCGCGCGGCGGTCTCGCGCGCGGCCTCCACCAGCGTCCAGAGGCGGCGCTCGGGCTCGGGGGTCAGGTGGGCGGAAACGCTCATGTTCTGCCGGTTGAAACGACTGGCGAAAACGGCATTTTATGTTATACTGAACCTCGGTGAGGAGCGGCAATGCCCTCGAAAAACGATCCCAAATCGTCCCGGAAAGATCGCTCCAAGAAGCCCTATGTCCGCCCGCGAGTGACGCGCCACGGCGCTCTCGCGCAGACCGCGCTGGCCCGAAGCTACTAGACGCCGGGGCCGTTGAAATCCTGCCGGCCAACAGCCCGCGCGACCCCACCTTTCGATCCGTGCGCGACGGCTTGTCGCGCGCGTTGAGCGCGCGGGGCTGGAGGCTCGCCGCGCGAAATCCCGCGGTCGTGCACATCCAAGTCGGCGGAAGCGTCTCGCATCGCGCGTTGGCGGCCGTCGAGCGCCGGCGCGCGCGCGGCGCGCGCGTCGTGGTCACCCTGCAGGACCTGGATCATCCGGACTTGCCCGACGATCCCGCCGCAGACGCCCGCCTGGCGGAGCTCATCGGGCGGGCCGACGCGCTCAGCGCCGTGTCCGTGCCGCTGGCGCGCGCGGCTCGGCGGCGTTTCGGGCGCCGCTGGGCGGTCGTGGGCAACGGCGTCGACGAGGGCGGCGCCGGGCGCAAGGCGCGCCGGGACGGCGCGACGATTCTCGCCGCGTCGCGGTTGGCGCCTTACAAGGGAATCGATTTGCTTTTGATGGCGTTCGCCGCGCTCGCGGCGCGGCGTCCGCGCGCGCGGCTTCTGATCCTGGGCCGAGACTTCCAGGGCGGGCACGCGCGCCGCCTGGCGCGCGCGCTGGGACTTTCGCGGCGGGTGCGTTTTGCCGGCGAGCTGCCCGCGCCGCGGGTGCGAGCCTGCATGCGCCGGGCGCGGCTGTTCGTCTTTCCGTCGCGCCGCGAGACTTGGGGGATGGCGTTGATGGAGGCGCTGGCCTGCGCCGCGCCGTGCCTGACCGCGCGCGTGGGCGCGGCCGCGGGCCTGCGTTCCGGCCGCGACGCTCTGGTCTTCAAGCCCGGTGATTTGGGCGCGCTGACGCGCGGCCTGTCGCGGCTTTGGGATGACGCGGCCCTGCGCCGACGGCTTTCCGCCGCCGGTCCTCGGGTGGCGGCGCGCCGATCTTGGACCGCCTGCGCGGCGCGCTGCGAGCGTCTCTATCGAGGCCGCGCGTGAGCGCTCGGGCCGCCTTCGATTTCGGCGGCGTGCGCGCCGAGGTTCGCGGCCCGAGCGGGGTCGTCGAGGAACTGGCTCGGGATTTCTCGCGCTTTCGCGTCGGCTCGGGCGCGGGAGGGATTTGCCTGGAGCTCGAACTCGCCCGGGACTTGCGCGCCGCGCGGGCGCTGCGTCTGTTTCCGCGCACGCGGCGCTATCGCGTGCGCGACGAGGGGTCTTGCCGTCTGGTCGTCTACACGGACGGCTCGCAGCTGGAATGGGATTTCGCGGCGGGCCGCGGCCGCGCCTGGGCGCGGGAAGTCTGGCGCCTGCGCGAGATCGGCTATTTGACCATCCTCTCGCGCGTCGGCGAGGCGTTGGAGGAGCGCGGACTGGCGCGCGTGCACGCGCTCGGCTTCGCGCGCGGGGCGGAGGCGGGCCTTCTCGTTTTGCCCTCGGGCGCGGGCAAGAGCGTCATCGCCCTGGAGATGGCGCGTGCTCCGGGCTGGGGCCTGCTGTCGGACGACACCCCGTTGGTCGATGAGAAGGCTTGCGCGCATCCTTTCCCGCTGCGTTTCGGTTTTCTGCCCGACGCCGATCTTCGCGGCGTGGGCCTTGAGTGGAGGCGGGAGTTTCGCCGGTGGGGCCGCGCGACCAAGATCGCGGTCGACGCCGAGTTTTTCCGCGGCCGCCTCGCCGGCCCGTCTCCGGTGCGCTGGGTGGTCGTCGGAGAGCGCCGTCCCGGCGCCGCGACGGCGGCGGCACCCCTGCCTTGGGCCGCGGGGGCCGTGGCGTTGATCGACGCGCTGGTCGTGGGCCGCGGCGTGGCGCAGCTTTCGGAGTTGATGCTGCGGCCGGGCGCGGGCTCGACGCTGGCGCGCCTGGCGGCGGGGCGCTGGCGCCGGGCCCGCGCTCTGCTGTCGCGCGCCCGGCTCATCCGGCTGACGATCGGCGGCGGCCCTGCCGAGGCGCTCGCGGCGCTGGAGGCGGCGCTGGAGAGCGATCTCCGCCGTCAGGCGGCCAGCGTCGAGTCTTCGGACGCCCCGGGGCGCCACTCGTAGACATCGTGTCCGTCGACCTGCTTGCGGACCGGACGGAAGCCGAATTGGGATCGGATGCCCTCGATGGCGTGCGCGCCGATGTAAATGGTGTTGGCCTCGGCGTATTTCTGCATGTGGCCGGCGATGTCGATGTTGCGATCGGTCATCTCTTCCATGGGGACGGTGTCGTCGAAGAGCACCTTTCCGGCGTTGATGCCGCAGCGGATCTTGAAGTCGGCCTTGATCGTCTTGACTTGGCGGTTGAAGTGGTCGAGGCTGCGGATGAGGTCTTGCGCGGCCTGCACCGCGTTCTGCACGGACGCGAAGCAGATCATCACGCCGTCCGGGGTCCAGGCGGCCTTGAGGCCCTTGTGCGCGGAGATGACGCGTTCGACGAGCTTCTTGTATTGCCGGAAGTCTCGCTCGGCCAGCGCCGGGTCTTCTCCTTGCTTCATGCCGGTGGAATCGACCACGTCCACGGCCAGGAAAGACAGATTCTTTTTCTGCTCCTCCAGGGATTTCTTGGTCTGCGCGTAGAGTTCGAGCAAATGCTCGCGACGGCTGGCGGCGTCGGCGCCGACCGGGGCCGCCGACGCGGGGGGCTTGGCGGAGGCTTGAGCCTGCTCGCGCCCGTCGGCGCGGCGGGCCTGCTCACGGGCCCGGGCCTCGGCCTGGGCCCGCTGCGAGGCCTCTTCGGCCAGGCGAGCGCGCTCGCGTTCGTGCAGCCGCCTCAGTTCCTCGCGGCGCGCGGCTTCCCGGCGACGCTCTTTTTCAGCGGCTTTCTCGGCGACCTGCCGCTTGCGCTGTTCGTCCAAGTCCCACTTCAAAACGCGCAGGTGGTGGCGTTCGGCTTCCGCCGTGGCCCAGACCACGATGAAGCCGACGGCGATCAAATAGGGGGCGAGGTCGAGCCCCGCGAAAACAAGGGGGATGTTGGCGTGCAGGTAGGAGACGGCGGGAGCGAGCAGATGGCGGGAGATCTGCACGATGTCGTAGGCCAGCGCGTAGCGGCTCAGATGCTGGATTTCGGCCAGGCCCTGCGCGGCCAGGATGAGGACAGCCGCGGCCAAGGCGAGGCGGCTGATGACGGCGACGATGAGGGCGAAGGACGTCAAGATCGCCTTTTTGATCCAGTGCATTCTTCCTCCGTTGTCGACGGGCACTGACGGACGCACCCGTGGGCGGCTCGGCCCTGGGGGTTATTATAGCAACAGGCGGCGGGCGCTACGGCATTCTTTTCGTTGACACTCCCGTGCGAGTCTGTTATAACATCCTCGTCGTGAGAATCCACGAAAAAATCGTCGACGCGCTGTCTCGGCGCGTGACTTTCCTCATCGTCCCGCACTCGCGGCTCAAGCCGTTTCGCCTGCAGGCGACCACGGGCTTCGTGCTTTTTCTCGCGGGGCTGTGGTCGGCGCTGACCGTGTGGTCCGGGTTTATCGCCGGCCGCCATGTCGATTACTGGATCACCAAGGCCGACAACCAGGTCATGTTGGCCAAGCTCACGCGATTGTCCCAGGAGATGGCGCAGGCGCGCGTGGTGCTTGATGAGGCCGGCGCCACCGACCGGCAGTTGCGCGGCCTCTTGACGATGTCGCGCGACCGGGATCCGATTTCGGCCGCGACCGGAGTGGGCGGGCCGACGCTCGCCGACCGGCTTTCGCTCGACCGCCTCTTGGCCACCGGCCGCCCCGAGGCGATCCGGCAGGCCGACTGGCACCGCGAAATATCGCGTCTGCGCTCCGACGCTGGCAGCCGATTGGCCAGCTTCCAGGAAATCGCGTGGTATGTGGGCAATCAGAAGAGCCTGCGCAACGCCACCCCGAGCCTGTGGCCCGCGGCGGGCACGATCACTTCCCTCTTCGGCTATCGACTCTCGCCGATGCGCCGAGACGACGGCGAGACCGGGGAGTTCCATCCCGGCGTGGACATCGCCAACAGCCCCGACACTCTGATCTACGCGACCGCCGACGGCACCGTCTTGTTCTCGGGCTGGTCGCACGGCTACGGAAACCTCGTGGTCATTGATCACGGCTACGGCCTGCAGACCGTGTATGGCCACACCTCGAAGGCGCTGGTCAAGGCCGGAGATCGTGTGGTCAAGGGCCAAGTCATCGCCTACATGGGCACCACGGGCCGCTCCACCGGCGCGCATGTCCACTACGAGGTCCGTCGCCAGGGCCGCCCGGTCAACCCGATGCAGTTCCTCAAGATCCGCGGTCCCGGCGATGAATTGGGCTTGGCGCGCGAGCGCCCGGAGATCGGCGGCTGATGTTCGGTTCCAAGCCGCACGCGCAGGCGCGCGAGGGGATGACGCTGATCGCCGAGGAGGCCTATTTCCACGGCACCCTGTCCGCCAAGGGCTCTCTGCGGGTGGAGGGGACTTTCGAGGGCGACATCACCGACGCGGTGGACGTCGAGGTCGGCGCGCGCGGCCGCATCCTGGGCGATGTGGCCGCGGAGACGCTGACGGTGGCCGGCGAGGTCGTCGGCAACGTGGTCGCCTCGGCGTCGGTCGAATTGTTTTCCAGCGCCAGGCTGACGGGCGACGTGCGCACGCCCAAGCTCAAGATCGACGACGGCGCCGTGTTCGACGGCGCGTGCGCGATGGGCGCCGGGGGCGAGCGAGCGCGCCGCCGCCGCGGCAAGCCCGAGTCGGACGCGGAGAGCCCGGCCGACGCCGTTTCCTGAGATTGCGACGAGGAGCTTGCGATGATTTCATTCCTGCGCCGTCACCAAAAAAGCGTTTTCGCGGCCACGCTGGCGATCTTCTTCGGCGGCATGTTCGTGGGGTTCGGCGGGTATTGGTTCGAGAAGCGCGACGTCCAGGGCGTCGTCGCGCGCGTGGGCGGCACCAAGATCTTGTACTCGACTTTGATGGCTCAGGTCGATCTTTACGAGGAACAGGCCAGCCAGAAGGGAAAGGAGCTCAGCGACGCTCAGGTCGCGGAACTCAAGCGCGGCCTGCTCAACGGGATGCTCATCGACGAACTGCTGTCGCGCGAGGCCGACGAGTTGGGCTTCGTCGTCAGCGACGAAGAATTGGCCCGCGACATCCGCCGCACGCCCGGGTTCCAGGTCGACGGCCGCTTCGACGAGCGCACGTATGTGATGCGCCTTCAGCAGAGCTTGCGCATGACGCCCGAGGAATTCGAGGCCAATCGGCGCAAGTCTCTGAAGGCCGCGCTGGTTCAGGGCCTGCTGATGCGTGAGGCGAAGGTGTCGCCGACGGAACTTCCGGAGGTCTACGCCGCGCTCAACAAGGGCTCGATGAAGGGCTTCGACGCGAAAAAAGGCGAGTTGCTCGCTCAACTGCAGCAGGCGCGCGCGCGCGCGCTGCTGGGGCGGCTGCTGCAGCAGATGCAGACCAAAATCGAGGTCCAGAACTACCTGAGCAAGATCGACGCGGGCGCCTGAGGCGCCCGCCGCGGAGACCATCACTTGGAGAGCATTCTCGTCGTCGGTTCCATTGCGCTGGACACGGTCAAAACGCCGGCGGGCGAGGTCGCCGACGGCCTCGGCGGATCGGCGACCTATTTTTCCTTGGCTGCGCGGCAGTTCGCTCCGGTGCGCCTCGTCGGCGTGGTCGGGGAGGATTTTCCGCGCGAGCATCGCGAGCTTCTGGCGCGGCGCGGCGTGGACTGCGCGGGGCTCAAGACCGCCAAGGGCAAGACCTTCCGATGGTCCGGGCGTTACGGAAAGGATTCGGGCGCGGCCAAGACTCTCGCCACGCACCTCAACGTCTTCAAGGACTTCCGCCCGCGCCTGGACGAGGCGCACCGGCGCTCCAAGGTGGTGTTTTTGGCCAACATCGATCCGGAGCTCCAAAGCGAGGTTCTCGCCCAGATGCACGCGCCGGCGCTGGTGGCCTGCGACACGATGAATTTCTGGATCGACTCCAAGCCGGAGGCGCTCAAGGAGCTCCTGTCCAAGGTCGACGTGTTTTTCGTCAACGACGAAGAGGCCAAGCGCCTCTCCCGGCGTCCCAACGCCCTGCAGGCCGCTCTGACGATCGCGTCGTGGGGGCCGTCGGTGGTCGTGGTCAAGAAGGGGGAGCACGGAGCGCTGATGCTCGTCGACGGCCGCTTCTTCCTGTTTCCGCCGTTTCCCCTGCCGTCGATCAAGGACCCCACCGGCGCCGGCGACACATTCGCGGGGGGATTTCTCGGCTACCTGGCCTCTTCGGGCGACTACCGCAGCGTCGGCAGCCTCAAGCGGGCGATGGCTTACGGCACCGTTCTAGCCTCCTTCAACGTGGAGGATTTCTCCACGCGCAGCATCGAGACGCTCGAGCGCGAACGCGTCGACGAGCGCTTCCATGATTTGCTCGAGCGCATGAGCGTGCCGCGCGCCGAGAGCGGGCGGGTCCGCCGCCCGGTCGCGGCCTGATCGGCTTTGATCGAGATCTCGGGACTGACCAAGCGTTTCGGCGAGCGCGCCGCGGTGTCGGGCCTTGATTTGACGGTGGCCTCCGGCGAGATCTTCGGCTTCCTGGGGCCCAACGGCGCGGGCAAGACGACGACCGTGCGCATGCTGACGGGACTGATCCGCCCCACCTCGGGGCGCGCGCGCGTGGCCGGCTTCGACGTGGCCGAAAACCCCATCGCGGCCAAGCGCGCGATGGGTCTTGTGCCCGATGAGCCTTTCGTCTACCCGAAGCTGACCGGCCTGGAGTACCTGCGCTTCATCGGAGAACTCTACGGCGTGCGCCTCGACGAGATCCGGCGGCGCGCGCCGGAACTGCTGGAGATGTTCGAACTCGCGCCGTGGGGCGGAGAGCTTCTGGAGAGCTACTCCCACGGCATGCGTCAGAAGCTGGTGCTGGCCGGCGTGCTCCTGCACGAGCCCAAGGTGCTGATGCTCGACGAGCCGATGGTCGGGCTTGATCCCAAGAGCGGACGCCTGGTCAAGGACATTTTTCGGGAATTGGCCAAGCGCGGCACCGCGATTTTCATGTGCACGCACGTGCTCGAGATCGCCGAGAAGCTCTGCGACCGCGTCGGCATCATGATCGACGGCCGCATGATCGCCTGCGGCACGCTCGCGCAGCTGCGCGAGCAGGGCCGCGGCGGCGGGCAGGACTTGGAGTCCATTTTCCTGAGCCTGACCGGCGGCGCCGAATACGCGTCGCTGCTGCGATACCTGTGAGCCTAGGGCTTCTCGCCGCGCGGCGCGCCCGCTCGTTGCGCAACGCCGTCGTCGCGCTGACGCCCTACGAGCGGGCGCGCAACGCGGCGTTCTCCGCGGCGGGTTTGGCGCTGCTCTACGGGCTCTACGCGGGCTTTCGGCGCGCGCTCGTCTACCTGGCCGGCGTCGAGCTGATCGGCCGCCTGATGACTTGGAAGCTGACCGCGCTGATGTTTCTGATGACGATGTCGATGGTGACGGTGTCGAGCCTGCTGACGGCGCTGACGACCCTCTACTACTCCTTCGACCTGAAGTTTCTGATGAACGCCCCTCTGGACGCGCGTACGATCTTCCTCGATAAGTCCCTGGAGAGCGCCTTCTTCGCGTCGTGGATGATCGCGCTGGTGCTGACTCCGTACGCTCTGGCGCTTCGCGCGGCTCTTCATCTGGGCTGGGGCTTCATGGCCGCCTACGCGGCGCTGCTGCCGCCGTTTCTGTTGTTGGCGGCGTCGCTGGGCATCGCGTTCACTTTGATCCTTCTCTACCTTTTCCCGTCTTCACGCACGCGCGACGCGGTCTGGGTCTTGTCGAGTCTCTCGCTGACGATCGCCTACGGGCTCGTGCGCTTCGCACAGCCGGAGCGCCTGCTGCGTCCGGACGCGCTGAGGGTGGTCGCTCAGTATCTTGAGTTCCTGCAGGCGCCGACGGCGCCGTATCTGCCGTCGTGGTGGGCGGCGCGGGGGCTGCGAGCCGCGGCCGAGGGGCGCTGGCTTGCGTGGTGCGCGGACGCGGCGCTGCTGTGGGCCTGCGCCGCGGCGGTTTACGCGGGCCTCGTCGCCTTGGCCGCCAAGACCTATTTCATCGGCTACAGCGGCGCGCAGGAGGGCGCCTTGCGCCGGCGCGTCCATTCGTTGGCGCCGCTGCGGGAAGTCCGGGCGCTGGGCCGAGAGGGCGCGGTTCTGTGGAAGGAGCGCGTGGTCTTTCTGCGCGACGTCAAGCATTGGTCTCAGATGCTGCTGATCTGCGGACTCGTTTTCGTCTACTTGTTCAGCATACGGCGCCTTCCGCTGGATTCTCCGGACCTGCGCAGCTTGGTGTCGTTTCTGAACATCGGCACGGCGGGATTCGTCATCGCCGCGCTGGGACTGCGCTTCACCTTCCCGGCGGTGAGCCTGGAAGGCCGCTCTTGGTGGGTGTTGCGCTCGGCGCCGATTGGCGTGGAGCGCGTCATGCGCCAGAAGCTGCTCTTTTCGGCCGCGCCGATGCTTCTGGTCGCGCTGACGCTGGGAGCCTCCACCAATTGGATGCTGGACGCCGACCGCTTCACCGCGGCGCTCTCGCTGACGGCCTTGCTCGTTGTCGCCGCGGTCGTCTGCGCGATGGGCGTGGGGCTGGGAGCCTTGTTTCCCCGCTTTCGAATCGAAAACATCCACCAGGTGGAGTCGTCGCTGGGCGGGTTCGTCTACATGGCCGCTTCGCTTTTCTACATCGGCGCGACGGTCGCCGTGCTGGCCGTGCCCATGCAGATGCATTTTCGCGAGCGTTTCGGGAAAGCCGGAGCGTGGGACGCGAGATTGGCCGCGGCGGCGGGCGCGGCGTGGCTGGCGCTCAGCGCGGCCGCCATCGCCGTGCCCTGGACGCTCGGCCGACGGGCCTTGGAGAAAAATGAAGAATGAAATCGTCGTCGCATGCCTTCTGGCCGTCCTGGCCGCGCGGACCTCGGCCGCGCCCGTCGCCTTGACTGCGCCCGCGGCGCTCAAGCCGCGCGTGGCCGTGGTCATCGATGATTTCGCGCTGACCTATCCGGCCAATCCGAAGGACTCCGAGTGGATGGCCTTCAACGAGCCGTTGACCTTCGCGGTGATGCCCGACTACAAGATAACGACCAAAACCGCCCGCGACGCCGAGGCGGCGGGCAAGGACGTGATCATGCACTACCCGTTCGATCCCTATCAACGCTTCGATTTGAACCCCGATCACGCGACGGCCGCCGACCTCAAGAAGGCCGAAGCCCTGCTCAA
>JAJZQS010000049.1 GCA_021806745.1 bacterium | reverse complement strand
TTTCAGGAGTTGCGCGGATATGTAATAATCCGCGCATGAAAGAACTCCGCTTTTTTACCGCCGCGCTTGTCGCCGTCGCCGTGGCCGTCTCGCCCGCCTCCGCCCTGGAGTGGACCACGATGGGCGCCCAAGCCATGGGCATGGGAGGCGCCGGCGTGGCCAACATCCAGGGCCCCGAGGCGGTCTACTGGAACCCGGCGGCGCTGGGGCGGCCCAGCATGAACGCCTATGGTCTCTCGATCCCGGTGTCGGTGCAGGCCAATGTGCAGGGCTCGGTCATCGCCGGAGCCAAGGACCTACAGCAGTGCACCAACGGCTCCTGCAACTCCACGCAGGTGAGCAACGCGCTCAACGAACTGCGCGGCGGAGGGCTCAACGCGGACGTGGGCGGCGGCGGCAGCCTCAAGATCGGCAAGTTCACCGCGTTTCTCAACGGCTATGTCGAAGCGGCCGCCGGCCCCGGCAACATCGACACCACCAATGTAGGTGCGTGCCCCGGACCTACGTGCATCAGCAACAACAAGTCGACTTTGATCGTACGCGGCGCGCGCATCCTGGAGTTGGGCCTGGGCTACGGCCACGAGTTGCCGTGGGTGCCCGGCCTCTACCTCGGCGGCGACGTCAAGGCGATGAACGCGCAAGTCGGCTACGGACAGTTCAACATCGTCAGCAACAACGGCGTCAATTCGAATTTCGTCTCCACGCTCCAGCAAAACAGCGTCACCAGCGGAAACGTGGGCGTGGACCTGGGCGCGCTGTGGGACATCGACAAAACCTTCAACGGCGTGGCCTGGAGCCCGCGCGTGGGCGTGACCGGACGCAACCTCAACGATCCGAAGTTCAGCAATCCCTCCATCATCGGCGGAGACTTCGCCATCAACCCGACCGTGCGCTCCGGTCTGTCCTTCGCGCCGTTCCACTGGTGGCGCTTTGCCGCCGACGCCGACCTCACGCGCAACTTGACGCCGCTGGACGGCTACGCCGACCAGGACGTGGGTGCGGGCACCGAGATCGACGTGTTCAACCGCTCCTGGATCAACATCCCCATCCGCGCCGGCATCAAGCACAACATGGCCCAGCCCACCAACGGCGCCACCTTCACCGCCGGTTCCGGCGTGAACCTCCTGCACCTGATCATCGACGTCTCGGGCGAGGTCGGCAACCAGAGCATCGTCATCCAAAACCAGGGCAACACGACGCGCATCCCGCGCGAGGTCGGCGGCTCGGTCCAGCTCAGCTTCCTGTTCGGCGGCTCCGAGGAAAATCACCGCCTCCGCGACGCCGGCGAAGACCAGCCGGTGACCTCCGACAAGGCCCGCGCCGACATGTCGCCCTCCGACGCCGCGCGCGTGCGCGCCGACGCCGACAAGGCCCAGCAGGAACTCAACAACCAGCCCTCCGGAAACTAAGCGACGCGCGCGTCGGCTTCCCGCGTGATGGCGTCCAGGCGGACTTTCAGTTCCGCGGCCTTGGCGGACGGCGCGGGTTTCGTCTCCGTCATCGTTCCGACGCGCGGCAGCCCCTTGACTAACCCTAAAATCGACTTATACTATTCAAATATGAATAGAGGCGCTGATCAGGTTTTCGGGCGGCTCGTCCGGAACAAGAGAGAGGCGCTACGCTTATCGCAAATGGATTTTTCTAAGCGCGTGAAATGGCCTCAAGCAAAGGTCTCTCGGGTCGAGCAAGGCAAGAGAAGCGTCACGCTCTCCGAACTGCTTGCGCTCAGCCGGGCGTTCGGCTGCTCCGTCCATGAGCTTTTCCGCGAGCTTGAGCCCGGATCGGCCGCTTCGCGCGAGCATTTGGCCGAACAGCCGACATTAAGCCCCGGCTTCTACGCGGCGTCCGAAAACGAGGGCGTTATGGTCGCGCAGTTGGCCCGATATGGAGTCCACTTCCTGGGAAGCGGCTCTCGCCCGGCCCTGGTCGCTCTTGCGGTCGATGAGACGGTTCTCGCAGCGCTTCGTTTCACGCACGATCCGCGCGTCTTTGAGGCGCTTCCCGCTCTTCTGCTCAAGCATGCGGCGGATGTGGATTGGACCAAGCTCGGTTCCGCGGCCTATTGCCTCGGTCTTCAGAACCGGCTTGGGATGGTGTTGGCCGTGATGTTGAAGCTCAAGGACTCCGTCAAGGACGTTGACGCGAGGGTCTGGGCAACCGTCCAGAATCTTCACGACAGCCTCGCGGAGAAAAAACTGGATCGGGAGGAAGTCGTCGGCATCAGGCCAAAATCGGATGCGGCGCTGAACTTCCTGCGCGGCCGGACGCCTGATTGGCTTCGCTTTTGGCATGGCCTTGCCGCGGCGGACATGGACTCGTTCAAGCGCCACCTCTCCCGATGAAGCAAGTCGGCGAAGAAGAGCTATTCGAGTTCCTCAGGGACATCGATTCACGCTTCGACGGCGAGAATCCGAAGGCCAAGATCCCGCTCTATGTCTTGGGCGGGGCCGCTGCCGTCGTCGCTTACGGCTCGAAGCGCGCAACCACGGATATCGACGCCTGGATTGAGGACGCGAGAATCAGGACGAAGCTCCGGACGC
Organism: bacterium; assembly: GCA_021806745.1. Lineage (GTDB taxonomy): Bacteria > Elusimicrobiota > Elusimicrobia > UBA1565 > UBA9628 > GWA2-66-18. The sequence goes on along the minus strand of JAJZQS010000049.1, from coordinate 17,937 downwards.
TTGCCGGCGAAGGCACCGTTCTGGCGAAAAAGCACCAGATATACTTCCAGCCCGCGAACATGACCCTTATGCTGATTGAGGAGCCGGAGTGGCGAGAGCGCAGCATCGAGCTTCTGAGGGGCAAGCTCAAGCACTTCACGGTCATGGCGGCCAGCAAAGAAGACCTGATCCTGAGCAAACTGAGCCGCTACAACGATAGGGACCGCGAGGACATCCGGTTTCTTGCCGAGGAGCGGAAAGCCGACGTCAAAAAGCTCATCGACTACTACAAGGCCGCGCGGGACTATTACGTGGGCAATCGGCGTACGCTCGACCAAACCTTCAACATCGTCCTTGAGGAACATTTCGGCCGAAAGCCGTTGAAATTTGACTGAGGGCCGGGATCAGCGCCGCCGCGAAGGCTCGGACGCGGACGCCGACAAGACCCCGCCCTCCGAAAACGAGCCTAAGCGACGAGCGCGTCGGCTTCCCGCGTGATGGCGTCCAGGCGGACTTTCAGTTCCGCGGCCTTGGCGGCCAGGTCGTCGTCCGGGCCGACGAACAGCGGCTCGCCGTAGACCACCGCGCCGCGGCCGAAGGGCAGCGGGATGTGAAAGCGGTCCCACGCGCGCCTCAGCACGATCTTGTGTGACTGGGCGTTGGTGATGGGAAGAATCGGCAGGCCGAGCTTGCGCGCCAGGAACAAGACGCCTTCCTTGACCTCTCGCGCCGGACCCTTGGGGCCGTCGGGCGTGATTCCCACATCCAACCCGGAGCCCAGCGCTTCCATGAGCGCGCGCACCGCGCCGGAAGCTCCGCGCGTGGATGAACCGCGCACGGAGGCCACGCCGCAAAGACGGATCGTGTCGGCGATCATGTCGCCGTCGCGGGAGCGGCTGATCAGGATGGACACCGCGTCGCCGCGGTGCGTGACGGTGAAGAACGCCTGGCGCTGATGCCAGAACGCGTAGATGAAGCGGCTGTTCTTGGCCCGCAAGTCGGCGCGCGCGTCGCCGCGGACCGTCTCGACTCGGATCGTCAGCCTCAGCAGCGCGGCATAGGCGAAGGCCAGGTAGGGAACCAGATCGCGCGGCGTCAGGACGGGCCGCCCGAGGATCGGGCGAAGCGGGGGATCATCCGTCAGCTTATCAAATTTACAGGTCCCAGCGCCAAAGCAACGCCGAGGCCAGCACGCCGAAAGCCGCGTCGGCCGCCCAGGCCGCGGCCCACGGCGGCAAGGTCCCGCCCACGCCCAACGCGCGGCCCACCTCCATCAGCCACAGGTAGGCGAAGGAGATCGCCAGCGCGCCCACGAAACTGACCACGCGCGAGGACTTGCGCAGGCGCAGCGCGATCGGGATGCCCAGCGCGCAGACCACCACGTTGGCGAACGGATAGGCGAGCTTGGCCTGAGCGGCCACCAGATAGTCGCGCGGCGAGCCGCCGAAGCGCCCCACGCGGCGCGCGTAGGCGCACACCTCGCGCAAGGTCATCTCGTCGGGCGAGCGCGGGCGCGGGATGAGTTCGAGAGGCGGCGCGTCCAGATCGGAAACCTCGGAGTCGAACGCCTTCTCGGCGGCGCCCGTCTCGCCGAAGGTCCGCTCCACGCCCTGATGAAACACCCAGCGCCGCGCGGCCGGATCCCACTGCGCCCATTTCGCGTCCAGTTGGGAGACCACCTCCGCGTCGCGCAGGCGATCGAGGATGGGCCGCTCCATCTTCCCGTCGCGCGGCAAAAACAGCTTGGCCTGGATGAAGCGCTCCGGACCCACGGCGAAAACCACGTCGGAATACTGCGACCACTCCCACTCCGGGTGCACCCGCTCATGCCACAGCCGCTGCGAGCGCGCCCACGCGGCCGGCATCACCGTCTCCTGGGCCGCGAACGCGCCCAGCGCCACCAGCGCCGAGCCTCCCAGAATCGGCAGCCAGAAGCGCCGCGTCTCCAGGCCGCAGGCCTGCGTGGCCAGCCACTCGCCGCTCTGCACGAAGCCGCTCATCGCCGTCAGCGTGGCCAGCAAGGTGGCCATCGGAATCACCCGCACCGCCCAGTACGGCACGCCCAGCCACAGGCACTCCAGAATCACGCCCAGCGGCGCCTTGGACTTGACGATGTAGTTCATCTTGTCGAAGGTGTCGCCGAGGAAAATCAGCAGCGCGAACAGCGCCAGGCCGAACACGAACGGCTTGAAGAAGCGCCCCAGCATGTGGCGCGTGAAGATCGTCACTGCGCCGCCGCCCGGCGCGTCAGCCACGCGCCCGCCGCCAGCCCCGCCGCGTCCGCGATCCAGGGCGCCACCCCGGTCAAAGCCTCGTGCCTTCGCCCCAGGCTTACGCCCAGCACGAACAGCCCGTAGAACACGAACATCACCAGCAGGCTGATCGCGAAATCCGCGCCGCGCGCGCGGCGCTTGAGACCCAGGCCCAGCGGCACCGCGATCCAAAAAAACACCAGCGGCGACAGCGCGCCGGCCGAGCGCGCGCTGGCCTCGACGAGATACTCCAGCCGCCGGTCGCGGGGCGTGCCGGGGTCGGCGGCGCGCGCGCGCAGGGCGCGCGTGTTGAGCTCTTGGATGTCGGCCTCGCGCGGCCCCGCGGGCGGCGTCAGCGGCATGAACACCTCGTAGCGCGCGAAGCTGCCCGTCAGCAGTTTTTCCGGGTCGTCGTTGGGAAGCTGAAGCCGCCCGTCTTCCAGCGTCAGGTTCACCCCGCGCCCGGCGTCTAGCTCCAGGGTTCCGCGCGCGGCGCTCACGCGCGCGGCGTCTTGCCCGTCGGGCTTGACCAGGTAGACGCCCTCCATGCGCCCGGTGGCGTTGTCCGCGTCGCGCGCGAACAGCCGCCACGGACCCAGGTCCGTGAACACGCCGGGCTCCAGGTCGATGCGCGCGAGTTTTTGTCCCGCCTCGCTGGTGCGCTCGCGAAACGCGTGGAAGCCCTCGGGCCCGGCCTTGTGGTTGATGTAGAGCAGCAGCGCCGAAAGCGCCAGCGCCGTCCACAAAAACGGCCGCGCGATCTCGCGAAACGAAAATCCGCTGGCGCGCAGAGCCATGGTCTCGCCCGAATCCGAAAGCTGGCCCAGCGCCACCATCGCCGAAACCAGATAGGCCATGGGCAGGGCCAGGCTCGCGAACGACGGCAGAAGCCGCGCGAAGCACGCCAGTATCCACCACAGCGGCAGGCCCTTGAGCACGGCCATGGTGAACAGCCGCAGGAACTGATTCATCAGCAGCACGCCCAGAAACAGCGCCAGCCCCGCCGCGAACAGCGGCAGGAACTGCTTGAGGAGGTAGCGCGGGATGATGGGCACGGGCATCGGGCATTATACCTGAGCCGAGCCGGGGTCATTGACGCCAAGCGACGCGGGCATTAAGATAGACGAGTCGCCTCGCCGCGCCGACGATGAACGCCCTCTTGCTTGCCGCCGTGATCTTGCAGACCGCCGCGCTGGCGGCTCTTTTCGCGCTGTGGCGGCGCCTTGAGGCCATCGAACGCGCCGGGGAGCGCGCCCCGCGCGAGCTCAAGGACGACCTCGAGCGCCTGCGCTCGGCCGCCGCCGAACAAAGCCGCGAGTTGCGCGAGGAAGTGCGTGGCGCTCTCAAAGACGGCTTCGACAGCGGACGGCGCGAGCAGGCCGAGCGAGCCAAAGAAATGCGCGAAACCGTGGAGGGCCGCTTGGCGCGCCTGCAAGACGAGACCGCGGCCAAGCTCGAGGAAATGCGCGCGACGGTCGACGAAAAGCTCCACGGCGCGCTGGAAAAGCGCCTGGGCGAATCCTTCAAGGCCGTCAGCGAGCGCCTGGAGCAAGTGCACGCGGGCCTGGGCGAGATGCGCGGCCTGGCCGCGGGCGTGGGCGACTTGAAGAAAGTGCTCACCAACGTCAAGACGCGCGGCACCTGGGCCGAAGTCCAGTTGTCGAGCCTACTGGAGCAGGTGCTGGCGCCCGCGCAGTTCGAGCGCCAGGTCTCGGTCAAGAAGAACGGCGAGGCCGTGGACTTCGTCATCAAGCTTCCCGGGAAAGACGGAGAAGACGGCGAGCCGGTGTTGCTGCCGCTCGACTCTAAATTCCCCAAGGAAGACTACGAGCGCCTGGTGGACGCCGCCGAGCGCGGCGACGCCGCGGAAGTCGAGCTGGCGGGTAAAAAACTGGAGGCGTTCGCTCGCGCGCAGGCTCGCTCGATCCGTGATAAGTACATCTCGCCTCCGCGCACCACCGATTTCGCCTTGCTCTATGTGCCCACCGAAGGGCTCTACGCGGAGCTCCTGCGCCGTCCCGGACTTGTCGATGAGCTCCAGCGCGACTGCCGCGTGGTCGTGGCCGGGCCCACCACGCTGGCGGCCTTGCTCAACAGCCTGCAGATGGGCTTTCGCACCCTCGCCATCCAGAAGCGCTCGGCCGAGGTGTGGAAAGTGCTGGGCGCCGTGAAGGCCGAGTTCGGCAAGTTCGGCGAGACGCTCGACAAGGTCAAAAGAAAGCTCGACGAGACCGGTAGCACCCTGGAAGACGCCGCCCACCGCAGCCGACAGATCGAAAAGAAGCTCAAGAGCGTCGAGACCTTGCCCGCAGCCGAGGCCGCCGCGCTGCTTGAAAACGGCACGACCGCGGACGACGCGCCGTAACCCGCGGCAACCCACGCCCAAAGACCCCCCGCGCTCTGGGCCGCCGGACCCTCGTCCCGCGACTCGTTCGGGCGTAAAATACCTTCATGAACGCAAAATTTTTCGCCCTGCTCGCTGTCGCCGTCTCGCTGGCCGCCCCCGCCTTCGCCACTCACCCGGAGGAAGACTGCCAAGTGCGCTTCGACGTGGCCGCCGCGCTGAAGGCCGCCGGACAAGACGCGCAGCCCGTCAAGGTCGTGTTCGTCTTCTCCGGCAACGTGCCCGATGTGGATCCGCAGGAGCCCGAGCGCATCAGCCCGCCCGCGAGCGGCCCGTGGATTTACCGGAAGGAAATCTACTCGAATCTGGAGGAGCGCCAGCTCCAAGAGATCAAGATCCAGTCGGCCAAGTACGACCAGGACACCGGCAAGCCCCTGTGGACCTACACCGTGGGCTCGGCCGCCCTCTCGGACGACCCCGCCGCCAAGAGCGCCGCGGCCGTCTGCTCCCAGTTCGCCGACTAGCGCACGCCCCCGGCCTTGAAAATTCGGTACACGGTACCGAATTTTCAAGTATACTGAGGCCATGATCCGCCGCGCCCTGCTCTCGGAACTGGAGCGCTCCTTCCGCGTCCATCCGGCCGTCGCCATCCTGGGCCCGCGCCAATGCGGCAAGACCACCTTGGCGCGCCAGTTCGCCCAAGCCGCCGCGCGCCGCGGCCCGGTCGCTTTCTTCGACCTGGAAGACCCCGTCGACCGGGAAAGATTGCGCGCGCCCAAGTCCGTGCTGGAGCCGCTGGACGGCCTCATCGTCATCGACGAGGTCCAGCGCGCCCCGGAGCTGTTTTCCGTTTTGCGCGTGCTCATCGACCGCCCCAAACCCGCGCGGCGGCGCCCGCGCTTTCTGCTCTTGGGCAGCGCGTCCCCGCAGCTCCTGCGCCAAGGCTCCGAGAGCCTGGCCGGGCGCCTGCGCTTCGTGGAGCTGGCGCCGTTCCAACTGGGGGAGGTCGGCGCCGAAAAGCTCAGGCGGCTGTGGTCGCGCGGCGGATTTCCGCGGTCTTTTCTGGCCCGCGCGGATCGGGAAAGCCTGCAATGGCGGCAGGCGTTCATGGAGACTTACCTGGAACGAGACATCCCCGCTCTCGGCCTGCAGATTCCCGCGGCGTCCCTGCGTCGGTTCTGGCTGATGCTCTCGCACTACCACGGGCAAATCTTCAACGCCTCGGAGATCGGCCGCTCGCTGGGCGCGGCCGACACCACGGTGCGCCGCTACCTGGACATTCTTTCCGGGACCTTCATGGTGCGCCAACTGCCGCCGTGGATCGAGAACATCGCCAAGCGCCAGGTCAAATCCCCGAAGATTTATTTCCGCGACAGCGGCGTACTGCACGCGCTCTGGGGCGCGGCCGACGAGCGAGCCCTGCTTCACCACCCCAAGATGGGCGCCAGCTGGGAGGGCTTCGCCCTGGAGGAAGTCGCGCGCGCCCACGGCGCGTCCGAACGCGAAGCCTATTTTTGGGCCGCGCACTCCGGGGCAGAACTGGACCTTCTCATCGTCAAGGACGGCCGCCGCATGGGCTTTGAGATCAAGTTCTCCGACGCTCCGAGCGTGACGGCCTCGATGCGCACGGCGTTGTCCGACTTGAAACTGGACTCGCTGACGGTCGTCTACCCCGGAGATCGCGCCTTCCGCCTGGCGCCGCGAATCGAGGCGCGCGGGTTGGCGCTTTTCGCCCGCCGCGCAATCGTATAATGCGCTCATGGACACCCAAAGCGCCGTCGCCTACGCCCAAGAGCATCACGCCGAATTCCTGGAAGACCTGAAAACGCTGGCCAAAATCCCCAGCGTCTCCTTTCCCGGCTTCGACCCCAAGGAAGTGGTCAAAAGCGCCGAGGCCGTGGCCGCCCTGTGCCGCGCGCGCGGCCTTGAGAACGTGGAGATCCTGACGCTTCCCGGCGCGCACCCGTATGTGTATGCGGACTGGCTGCACGCGCCCGGCAAGCCCACGCTGCTTTTGTACGCGCACCACGACGTCCAGCCCGCCGGCCGCGAGGAACTCTGGAAGTCTCCGCCTTTCGAGCCGACCGAGCGCGACGGCCGCCTCTACGGCCGCGGCTGCGCCGACGACAAGGCCGGCGTGGTCACCCACACCAGCGCCATCTCCTCCTGGCTCAAGACCACGGGGAAACTCCCCGTCAACGTCAAGCTCATCATCGAAGGCGAGGAGGAGTGCGGTTCGGACAATCTGGAGCCGTTTCTGGAAAAGTACGCCGCCAAGGTCATGGCCGACGCCATCGTGCTCACCGACACGGGCAATTTCGACCACGACACCCCGTCCATCACCGTGGCCCTGCGCGGCCTGGTCGCGCTCGACGTGACCGTGCGCTCCATGGATCACCCGCTGCACTCCGGCATGTGGGGCGGCCCGACGGCAGACCCCGTGCAGGCGTTGGCCAAGATGATCTCGGCCTGCGTCGACAACAAGGGTCGCATGACCATCCCCGGCATCTACAAAGGCGTGGAGAAGCCCGGGAAGGCCGCCGAGGCCAGCCTGAAGGTTCTGAAGTATCCGGAGAAGGTCTACCGCGCGCAGGCCGGCGTGTTTCCCGGCACTCGCCTCATGGTCGCGCCCAAGGACATCCTGCGCTCGAACTGGTATTGGCCCTCGTTCTCGGTCAACGCCATCCAGGCCTCGTCCAAGAAGGACTGCGCCAACATCATCAACGAAGCCGCGTGGGCGCACATGGGCATCCGCCTGGTGCCCGGCATGGACGCGAAGAAATCCCTGGACGCGCTCAAAAAACACCTGAAGAAGAACGCCCCCTGGGGCGTGCGCGTGGAATTCGCAAACGAATCGGCCAGCCCCGCCTGGACCACCGACACCGACGCGCCCGCCTTCGCCGCCGCGCGCCGGGCGCTGGAGAAAGGCTACGGGCGCAAGTCCGTGGACATGGGCTGCGGCGGCTCCATCCCGTTCGTCGGCCCCTTCGCCAAAGCGTTGAAAGGAGCGCCCGCGCTTCTCATCGGCGTGGAAGACCCCCTGTCCAACCCGCACTCGGAAAATGAGAGCCTGCACCTGGGCATGTTCCAAAAGGCGATCGCCTCCGCCGCGCACCTCTACGCCGAGATCGCGCAGTTGGCGAAGGTGAGGTGACGCCGCCGCGCGGCTGACGGGCCGGCTCTCGACGGCACCACCGGTACCGATGTCGATATGGAACTCCGCGGAAGTGCGGACGTCCACACGCACTTCAACGGGGAATCACGCAGCGCTGTGTCGATATCCCAGTCGCGCATTTATTCTTCTTCCGCATCGCGCCTTCGGGAACTCTTCAATGTCTGCCCGTCGGAATTTATAGAATCCAACGATTTAGACTCGCTGGGATTTTTCTCTCAGGCACCATGGCCACACAAGTGTATCGATATTCGAAATCGAGGGATTAGATGATCAGATCGATTGAGGCCGTGAATTATCGGTGTCTCCAGGCTGTTTCGCAACCCCTAGGACCCTTCCAAGTCTTGGTTGGCCCCAATGCCAGCGGCAAAACCACATTTCTCGACATCGTTTCGTTTCTCGGACACCTTGTTTCGGATGGGCTGGACGCAGCACTTGATGAGAGAACCGAAAACTTTGATGACCTCCTTTTTGGACGAAAAGGGGCGGGGTTTGAGTTGGCACTTGAGATGGAGATTCCCGAGCGCTTTAGAGAGCGGTTCCGTGAATTGAAGAAAGAGTACGACACAATTAGATACGAGGTCAGAATCGCCCAGACATCTGGGCGCGTTGGCATTCAAGACGAGAGGGTCTTGCTTAAAAAATGGGATGAGCCTTCACCCAAGCAACGAGAAATTTTCCCTCAGGAAACGGAATTTCCTGAGACGATTATGACGCGCAAGAAATCTACTCGCAGCATGCGCACTGTCTTGAGCAAACTGCCTCAGGGCGATCATTTTTATTCCGAAATAGTTGAGAAATCGGGAAGCGGGTGGTATCCGTCGGTGCAACTTGGCCCCAAAAAATCAACTCTTGGGAACCTCCATGAAGATGAGTCAAAATTTCCCGTCACATCGTGGCTGAAGCAGTCTCTAACGCAAGGCGTGCAAACCTTGGTTCTGAATAGCCTGTTGATTCGAAAGGCAAGTCCCCCGGGCAAACGCCACGGTTTTCTCCCTGACGGGTCCAATCTTCCCTGGGTCATTAAGCTTTTGATCGAAAAGCATGCGGATCATTTTCAGGAGTGGATTCGTCATATTCGCACGGCGTTGCCTGATATTCACGACATTAAGGTCATCGAACGAGAGGACGATAGGCATGCCTATCTCGTCGTCCATTATGAGGGTGGACTTAAGGTCCCCTCGTGGATGGTATCCGACGGCACTTTGCGGCTTATGGCATTGACTTTGCCCGCATATATCCCCGATCTCGGCGGAATCTACTTGATTGAAGAACCGGAGAATGGAATTCATCCGAGAGCAATTGAGACCGTATTCCAATCTCTGTCCTCCGTATACGATGCCCAGATTCTCTTGGCTACCCACTCCCCTGTCATTCTCAGCCAGGCCGATGCCAATAAGGTTTTGTGCTTCAAGAAGGCGACTAGCGGCGCCACAGATATAGTCCTTGGGAGTCAGCATCCAACGCTTAAGGATTGGAAGGGCGACCCGAATCTAAGCGTTCTATTCGCCGGTGGAGTATTGGGTTGAGCCCTGCCGCCAACAGCGATCTCGCAGTCCTCGTGGCTGACATCTGTATGGAAGCGACACTTCGCGGTCTATTGTCGCGTGCAACTGCGCTGCACATTCACAAGATCCAGTTCGATTTATACCGGCATCCACAAAAGGACTCTGGCTGCCGAACGCAGGGCGTTGAGTTTCTCAGACCTCTGAGGAAGAAATACGAGCACGCTTTGTTGGTGTTTGATCACGAAGGCTGCGGCGATCCGACCACTCCAGCTATTTCTCAAGAGAGCAGATTGCATGCCGCGTTGTCTGGTGTATGGGGTGATCGAGCGGCGGCGATCGTAATTGAACCAGAACTCGATATTTGGGTCTGGAGTCGTTCTCCTCACGTTGAGGATATTCTTGGCTGGAGCGGGCGCAATCCCGCATTGCGTGATTGGCTAGTAGAACGCAAGTTTCTTGCGGATTCTACGGCGAAGCCAACACGCCCCAAAGAAGCGCTGGAGGCGGCGCTCCGGCAGGTTAAAAAACCGCGATCCTCCTCCATCTATCAGGCATTGGCTGAAAAAGTAAGTTTTCAAGATTGCGTCGACCCCTCATTCGTCCGAATGCGGGCGATTCTGACAAAGTGGTTCGGTGAAAAATAGCGCTGACTTCGGCCCCGCCCTGACGCGCGTCGACGCTGACTCCGCGCGCGACATGGTCTCGCGCCTGCCGGCCGGGCGACCGTGACTTCTATCGGATGTCGACGAGCTTGACCGGGACTTCCACCTCGCGGCCGCCGCGCAGCACGCGGACTTTAACCGTGTCGCCGACCTTGTAGGAGTCCAGAGCGTTGTAGAGGTCGTCGAAGTCCTTGACCGGCGCCTCGCCCACGCCCACGATCACGTCGCCCACCGCCGCGCGCCCCCCCGGAAGCCGGCGCAGGCCGCGCAGGCCGGCCTTGGCCGCGGGGCCGCCCGGCTCCACCGCGTTGATGACCACGCCGTCCTGGTCGCCGATCAGGTAGTACTTCTGTCCGCTGGTCAAGATCGTCACGCCCATGCCGGGGCGCACCACGTGGCCGGTCTTGATGAGCTCGGGCACGATGCGCTTGAGAAAGGCCGCGGGCACGGCAAATCCCACGCCGGCCGAGGAGCCCGAGCGGCTGAAGATCATCGTGTTCATGCCGATGAGGTGGCCGTCGCTGTCGAGCAGCGGGCCGCCGGAGTTTCCCGGATTGATGGCCGCGTCGGTCTGGATCATGTCGCGGATGGTGACTCCGCCGATGCCCTGCACTTGACGGCCCAGCGCCGAGATCACGCCCTTGGACAGCGAGTGGTCGAGCCCGAACGGGTTGCCGATGGCGATGGCGGTCTGGCCGACTTGAAGATCGTCGGAGGAGCCCACCTGAATCGGCTTGAGCTTGGGCGCGCGCTCGACCTTGAGGACCGCGATGTCCTTGGCCGGATCCACGCCCACGACCTTGGCCTCCAACTGCGTCTGGTCGCGCAGCGTCACCAAAAACGCGTCGCCGCCCTGGACCACGTGGAAGTTGGTCACGACGTGGCCTTGGTCGTCCCAGACGAAGCCAGAGCCCGCGCCCTGCGGAATGGCGAACTCGTCCATGAAGGCGTTCTGGCCGATGGCCACGTTGGTGACGAACACCACCGAAGGCGACGCCTCCTTGAAGATGCGGATGGTGTTTTGCTCCTCGGGCAACAACGCGAGGGCGCGCGGCGCGAACGCGGCGCAAACGGCGAGGGCGAGAACGCTTCGAGTCATCATGACGCGATTTTATATCATCGGCGGATGCTTCCGCCCGCCTCGCGCTTCCGCCCCGAGGCCGCCGACCAAGACGCCTTGCCTCCGCGCTGCCCCGCGTGCGGCCACGGCGCGCCGGAGGAAGCCTTCGCCGCTCATGAGCCGGGCTTTCGCATCCTGCGCTGCCCCGACTGCGGCCTGGGACGCACCTGGCCCGCGGTCCCCGAAGACAAGATCGGCGGCTGGTATCCCGAAAGCTACTACGGCCGCGGCAACGTGCGCTTCAACGCGCTCTTCGAGCGCCTCATCCGCCTGTTCCGGCGCCGGCGCGCCGCGGTGATCTACAACCGCGTCCCGCGCGGTCCCGTCCTCGACGTGGGCTGCGGCCGGGGGTTTCTGCTGAGCTTCCTGCGCGAGCGCGGCTACGAGCCGCACGGAGTGGAATTTTCCGACACCGCCGCGCGGCACGCGCGCGAGACGCTGAAGCTGCCGGTGGCCGTGGAGGACTTCGCGTCCTCGCCCATAGAGCACGGCCGCTACAACGCGATCATCTTCTGGCACTCGCTGGAGCACTTCTCCAACCCCGTGGGCGCGGTCGCGCGCGCGGCCGAAGCGCTCAAGCCCGGCGGCGTGCTGGCCGTGGCCGTGCCCAATTTCGGCAGCTTTCAAGCGCGGCTGTTCGGGCCGAAGTGGTTTCACTTGGACGTGCCGCGGCACTATTTCCACTTCACCGAGAAGTCGCTGGAGGCGATTTTGGCGCGCCACCGGCTGCGCGTGGTGCAACTCGACCATTTCAGCTTCGAACAAAATCCCTACGGCACACTGCAAAGCCTCTACAACGCCCTGGGCTTTCGCTTCAATCTGCTCTACACGCTGCTCAAAGACCCCAGCGCCCGCGTCGACGAGCTCACGCATTACCCGTTCCAGACCGCGGCCGTGGTCGCGCTGCTGCCGCTGCTGCTGACGCTGGCGCTGGCGCTGGCGCCGCTGGAGGCGCTGGCGCGCTCCGGCGGGACGATGGAGCTCTACGCGTTCAAGGAGTAGCCGTCAGGGAACGGTCAGCAGGCCGTTTTTGAGAGTCAGCCCGGCCAAGTCGATGTCGAAGGGAGTCTCCGGATTGGCGGCCAGCGAGACCGTGAGCTCCTTGACGGGGCGGAACAAAAACGAAGGCAGCGGCGTGCCCATGTAGGACGCCGAAACCACGCGCACGCGCAAGACTCGCGCCGCGCGGTCGAGCTCCAGCGCCGCCTCCAAGGACACCGGCCGCCCCCGGTAGCGGCCCGACGCGCGCGCGTCGCCGTCGAGCGTCAGCGAATCGACGACCAGCCCCGGCACGCGCTTGGCCAAGAACGCCTTGAGGTCTTCGGCCGACACGCTCAGGCTTTGGATCTCGACGCGGTCGAGCCGGGTCGCGCGCGCGCCGTCGAAATCAAACCTGTTGCCGCGCTCGTTGAAGCCCGGAGCGGCGAACGAAAACCCGTACAGACGCGCGCCGATCCCGCTCACGACCAGACCGCGCACGCGCGCGCGCGCCGCGCGCAAATCGGCGTAATCCCACGCGGAACGCTCGGGCGACCACGGCCCGAAGCGCACGCTCAAGCCGTCGATGCCGTCGTCGCCGAAATCGGCTTCCGAAAAATCCAGGCTTCGCCGCGGCCACGGCGGACGCGCGAAGCGCCTCAGACGGTAGAGCACGGCGGTGGAGCCGTCGGGCAGCGGCCAGCGCGCGTCCTCGGCGAAGATCGCCGCGAACCAGCCCGCGGGATTTCGGATTTCCTCCGCCGCCTCGGGCAGCCCGCCGATGACGCCCTCGGGACCCAGGCGCCCGTCTTTGAGGATGACGAACTCGGAGAGCTCGCACAGGCGCCGGTTGACGCCGCGCACGCTCACGCCCTTGAGTCCCAGCAGGCTCTGCTCCCAATGGAAGGTCGGCCCGTTGAAGTCGGCGTCGTTGGCCACGAGAGTGACATTGGTCAGAGGGCGCGAGGGATCGCGCTCGGCGGCGACGCGCCGCAGGATGTCGGCGATGGGCCATTTCTCGGCGACCGGCGGTCCGCTGACGAAAAACGGCAGGTCCACCAGGTAGGTCGGCAAGGTCAAAGTCGGAATCCAGCCGAAGAAGAAGTTGATCAGCGCCAGGAGCTGGAAGGCCGCGGCCGCCCAACACAGCCGCGCCGGCCACGACGCGGCGAAGGCCAGCCCCAGAGGCGCCAGCCCCGGAAGCAGGAAGCGGATTTGGCGGTTGGGCACGATCGTCCAAAAGACATAGGACGAGAGCACCCAATACGCGAGTACCCAGCCGTACTCGCGCCGGCGGGTGTATTGCGGCGCCAGCAGTCCGACAAACCCCAAGCCCCACAGAATCGGCCCCAGCGGACCCGCGGCGTCGCGCAGATACACCAGCCACGCTCCGCCTTTCCAGAACGGCACGCCGAAATCCGACGAGGCCTGCACGAGCCGGGAGGGCAGCAGCAGGATGTGGGAGGCATACCACGGCGCCGACAACCCCAGCGCCAGCGCGGCCGAAGCCAGGACCCGCCAGCGCGCGCTCCGGTGCGCGAGGGCGCGCGCGCCGATCATGTAGGCCGGCAGGAGGTAGCTGAAAAAGCTCCACTTGTGCAGCATCCCGACGGCGAACGCCGCGCCGAAGGCCAGCGACGACGGCCAATACGAGAAGCCCTCGCACTCGAGCAAGGCCCAGTACGCCGCGGCGACGCAGGCGACCACCGACAAGTCCGCGAGTTGGGTCGTGTAGAGCCCTTGGATGCCGGGCGCGGCGCAAAACAGGATGGTCCCCGCCAGCGCGCGCGAGTCCGGCAGGAAGCGCCAGGCCATGCCGAACAGGCTGACGGCGAGCGCGGCCAGATACAGCCAGTTGTACCACAGCGCCGCGTGCGCGGGATCCGGGGAGTCGTAGGCGCCGCGCAGCAGCAGGCCGTAGGCGGGCGGAAACGGCGGCATGCCCGGCTTGGGCGGCAGGAACCACGCGTCGGACGCGCGGCCCGCGGCCAGGTCGCGGCGATAGTCCAGCGCGATCTCCAACTGCACCGACTGATCCCAAGACGGAGGCCGCGTGTCGACGCGCGTGTAGCGCCGCATGAGCAGGGCTTCCAGCGCCAGGAAGGCGGCCAGCCCCAGCAGGCTCAACACCAGAACCTTGCGCGAAGGACGCAGTATCTGCGCGAATTCGTTCATCGGCGCGCGCCCATCTTAGTATATTTATGTAGAATCCGCGGGCTATGAAGGCCGCGATTCTCATCGGCGGGCAGGGCACGCGTCTGCGCCCGTTCACCCTCGACACGCCCAAACCGCTGCTGCCGGTGCTCAACCGGCCTTTCTTGGAGTACCAGTTCCGCGTGCTGCGCTCCCACGGCGTGCGCGACATCGCGCTGTGCACTTCCTACCGCGCGGAGAATTTCCGCCGCGCCTTCGGCGACGGGCGGCGATTGGGCGTGCGCCTGAAGTATGTCCGCGAGACCATTCCCCTGGGCACCGGCGGCGCGGCCAAGAACGCCGAGAAACTGCTCGGCGGCGGCACGGCGCTGATCCTCAACGGCGACGTGCTCAACGCCTTCGATGTGCGCGCGTTCCTGCGCTTCCACCGCGAGCGCCGCGCCGAGATCTCCATCGCCTTGACGCGCGTCAAAGACCCCACCGCGTTCGGCTTGGTGCTGACCGACGAACGCGGGCGCGTGCGCCGTTTTCTGGAAAAACCCTCGTGGGACGAAGTCGAGACGAACACGATCAACGCCGGCGCCTACCTGTTCGAGCCTTCGGTGTTCACGCACATCCCCGCGGGCAAGACCTACTCGCTGGAGCGCGGATTGTTTCCCGAGCGCCTGGCCGCGGGAGCGCTGCTGGGCGGCTGGGTGGCGCCGGGCTACTGGATCGACATCGGCACCGTCGACAAGTACCTGCAGGTCCATCTGGACATCCTGCACGGGCGCACGCCGTTCAAGGCCGACGGCGTGACGGCGGGGCCCCAGGCCGACGCGATCGTGGCCGCGGGCGCGGGCTCGCGCGTGGCGCCGTTCGCGCGCTTCAGCGGCGCGGTGAGCCTGGGCCGGCGCGTGCGCGTGGGCCGCGGCGCGCAGTTGACCGACTGCGTGGTGCTCGACGACGCGGCCGTGGGCGACGGCGCGCGCCTGGAGCGCTGCGTGGTGGGCGCCCGCGCGCGCGTGGGCACGCACGCCGTGCTCGGGCCCGGAGCGGCTCTGGCCGGCGGCTCGCGCGTCGGGGATTACAGCCAGCTGTGAAATTCCCGGTGCGCGTCGTCGAAAAACCCTGGGGCCGAGAGCTGATCTTCGCGCACGTCCCGGGCAAGTACGCGGGCAAGATATTGATCATCGACAAGGGCGGACGCCTGAGCCTGCAGTACCACCGCAAGAAGCACGAGAGCCTTTACGTTCTGAAGGGCCGCCTGACGCTGAGGCTGGGCCGACGCACGCTGACGGCGGACCCGGGCTCGGCTTTCGAGGTCCGCCCCGGCGTCGTCCACCGCTTTCAAGCCCTGCACGGACGCGTCACCCTCGCCGAGGTCTCGACCACGGAACTCGAGGACGTCGTGCGCCTGCAAGACGATTACGGACGCTCAAGGGAGAAATGATGGATCCGATCAAGTTCGGCACCGACGGCTGGCGCGGCGTCATCGCGCGCGACTTCACGTTCCAAAACGTGCGGCGCGCGGCTCAAGCGATCGCCGACTACGTCAAAGACGAGCAGGAGAAGGCCGCGCGCAAGAAATCGCCGCTGTCTGGACCGATGGTGGTCGGCTACGACCGCCGCTTCCAGTCCGACGCGTTCGCGCGCGAGATCGCGCAGGTGCTGGAGGCCAACCAACTCTCGCCGACGCTGCTGGCCGAACCGCTGCCCACGCCCGCGATCAGCTTCCTGTCGCGCAAGCTCGGCGGCATGGGCGTGATGGTCACCGCCAGCCACAACCCGCCGTCCTACAACGGCATCAAGCTCAAGATCGACGGCCGCGCGGCGCTGGAGAACGTCACGCAGGGCGTGGAGGGCTGGGTGGACCGCACCGCCCCCACGCGCTCGCCCGAGATCAAGATCAAATCCTACCGCGCCGACTACCTCGCCTACCTGAAAAGCCGCGCCGATCTGGGCGCGATCCGCTCCAAGCTCAAGGGCACGGCGGTCTTCGACTACATGCACGGCGCCGGCTCGGGCCTGGCCGCGGAACTGTTGGACCACAAGCATCTGGTGGAAATCCGCGCCGCGCATGACCCGCTGTTCGGCGGGGTGCACCCGGAGCCCATCGAGCAGTACCTGGGCGCGCTGTCGGAAGCGGTGAAAAAGAACAAGGCCGCGGTGGGATTGGCGCTTGACGGCGACGCCGACCGCTTCGGCCTGGTCGACGAGAACGGGCGCTACCTGACGCCCTGCCAGGTCTTCCCGATGATCTGCCTGTATCTGATCGAGCACAAGAAATTCACGGGCAAGATCGTGCAGTCGGTCTCCCTGGGCTACATGGCCGAGCGCGTCGCCAAGGACAAGGGCGTGGCCTTCGAGCAGCTTCCGGTGGGCTTCAAGCACGTGGCCGAGCGGCTGGCCTCGGGCGAGGCGCAGATCGCCGGCGAGGAGTCGGGCGGCTACGCCTGGGCGTCGAAGTCCGGCATCGCCGAGCGCGACGGGATGCTCACCGCGCTGCTGTTCCTCGAAATGATGGCGGTCACCGGCAAGACGCCCTCCCAGCTCTGGAAGGAAGTGGAGACGAAATACGGCGCGAGCGTCTACAAGCGCATCGACTACCGCATCCACAAGCCGGTGGTCGACAAGCCGCTGTGGACGCAGAAGCTCGTCAAGAAGCTCCCCAAGAAGATTCTCAACACCGGCATCAAGGAGCTCATCCAAATCGACGGGCTCAAGATCGTGCTCGAAGACGGCCACTGGCTGCTGATGCGGCCCTCGGGCACCGAGCCCTTGATGCGCGTCTACGCGGAAAGCGACAAGCCCGAGCGCACGCAGGCCCTGCTCGACCACGCCAAGAAGTGGGTCGCCCCGAGCCTCGGTGCGCACTGAAGTGGTCATGGGCCCGCGCAAAGCGATGCTGCTGGCCGCCGGCGCCGGCACGCGCCTGCGCCCGCTGACCTACGAGACGCCCAAGCCGATGGTGCCGGTGGTCAACCGCCCGGTGATCCATCACGTGCTCGACAACCTGCTCAAGCACGGCGTCGAGGAGGTCATGGTCAACCTCCACTCGCACCCGGAGCAGGTGCGCGGCTACTGCGGCGACGGCTCGCGCTGGAGCCTGAAGCTCGACTACTCATTGGAACCCAAACTCTTGGGCACCGCGGGCGCGATCAAGCGCGTGGAGGGCTTCCTGAAGGACGGCCCGTTCTTCGTGATGTCCGGCGACGGGCTGTCCGACATCGACCTGAGCGCGATGTACGCCTTCCACCGCCGCCGCGGCTCCATGGCCACGATGGCCATCAAGCGCGTGGACGCGCGCTTCGACTACGGCGTGACGATGACGGACGCCTCGCAGAAGATCAAGGGCTTCCTCGAAAAACCCTCCTGGGGCGACGTGTTCTCCAACAAGGTCAACACCGGCATCTATCTCTTCGAGCCCGAGGTCCTCAAGCTCATCCCCAAGAACTCCGTCTACGATTTCGGCCACGACCTGTGGCCCAAGCTCCTCAAGATGAAGAAGCCGATCTACGCCTACGAGACCGAGTCCTATTGGTGCGACGTGGGCAACCTGGCCGAGTACCGACGCTGCCAGATCGACTGCCTGGACCGCAAGGCCTTGATCAACATCCCCGGCGCCGAGGTCCGCAAGGGCGTCTACATCCAAGAAGGCACCGTCGTGGACCCGCGCGCGCGCCTGATGGCGCCCGTGGTCATCGGCAAGGCCGGGCGCATCGCCGCGGGCGCCGTCGTGGGCCCCTACTCCGTGATCGGCGACCGCGCGCAGATCGGCGCGGGCGC
>JAJZQS010000162.1 GCA_021806745.1 bacterium | reverse complement strand
CGAGGCCGCGCACACGCGCAAGTCCTCGTCGCCGACGGCCTGCGCGTCGCCGGGCTCGTCGGGTCCGGCCTCGCCGCTCTTGCGCAGCCAGTAGCGGCCGAGTTCGCGCACCATCGCGCTCTCGTCATCGAGCGCCCCGCGCAGGGCCCTGCGCCCCGCCGGACCCAGCGCCCCCAGCCAGTGCAGCGCTGTCAGCCGCACGGTGCGGCAAGGCTCCTCGCGCAGCAGCCGCGCCAAGTCCTCGGCCGCGGGCGCGCCGACTTGTCCCATCTCGTGGATCGCGGTCAAGCGCACCTGCCAGTCCGCGTCCTCGGCGGCCACGCGCAGGCCCGGCAGGCCGGCCGCGCCGTAGTCGCCCAGCGCCTGGGCCGCGTGCACGCGCGCGTTCCAGCCGCCGCGCGCGACCTCGCGCTCGAGCTCGGCCAGCCGCGCGGCGTCGGGAGCGGCGAGGGCGCTCGACGACAGCGCCAGCGCCGCGAGGATCACGCCAGCCTCGCGCGCAGGGCCAGCAGTCCCGCCCAGATCAGCCGCGCGAACGCCGCGTGGTAGGCGAGGCAGGCCGCCGCGCCAAGCCAGCCCGCGAGGCCGGCCGCGCCGTCGTCTTCGACCAGCGCCAGCCCGAACAGCGCCAGAGGCAGCGCGCACGCGGTCGCGCCGAAAGGCACGTAGACCGGCACGGCCAGCGCCAGACCCATCACGGCCACCCCGGCGCCCAGCGTCCTGGGCGAGCGCGCCCAATCGGGCCCCCGCGACCGGGTCCAGCGCTCCAGCAGCGCCAGCGCGCGACCGGCGGCCCTCAGGATTTTCCGCAAGGTCGCCTCATCGAGGCGGCGGTTCGCCGCGGCTCGCGGCAGGCGCAGCGACGGCGCGCCGCGCAGAAGTCCCCAACCCGCCGCGGCCAGCATCAGCCCGGCCGGCACGCACAGCCCGGCGGTGGGAAAAGGCTGAAGAAACGGCGCGGCCAGCAGGATCACGAGAAGTCCCGCGCCCTCCGAGCCGAGAGCCTGCGACAAATCGCCGAGCGTGCGCGGCCCGCTCAGTTGCGCGTCCAGCCGCGCCAGCCGCTCGGCCGCGGACATCGCCCGAGGTCAGGACGGCGCGACGTCGGGCTCGGGGACCTGCACGGCGGGCTTGACGCGGTCGATCTGCACGCGGCCCTGGGCGTCGACGCGCACGCCGTGATGGCGCTTGAGCTCCTCGAGGATTTCCTCGGGCGTGAAGCCGTGGCTGCCGGCGCGGTTCTTGATGTCGTTGAGCAGGGGCTTGAGCCGCGACGGAGCGTCCTTGATGCGCTGCAGCCTTTCGGCGTAGGCCCAGGCGACTTCGGACAGCGTCTTGCCGCCCGGTTTGCGCGGCTCATCGCTCGCCGGCGGGGCGGCCGTCGCGTCCGTCGTCGGGGCCGTCGGCTTGGCGCGCGAGCGTCCTCCGCGCGCGCGGGCGCGGCCGCCGCGGGCCCGGGACCGCCCGCCGCGCGCCCGCGTGCGGGGTTCTGCGGCCGCGTCCTCACGCGCGGCCGCCGATATTTCCTCGGGGTCGGGATGGGAGGTCCACAGCGTGGCCACGCGGCCCAGACGCTGGAGCTCGGCCGCCATGGCCGAGAGCGTGGCGTCGTTGGTCACCATCAGAAACGGGATGTGATGAGGCAGACTCGCGTGCAGCATGCCCGCGTGCAGGCTCATCACGAAGTCGGCGGCGTTGGCGCCCCCGCGCGGCGAGACCACGGTCGCGCAGTGCGGCAGGCGCGCGAGCTTGCGCTCGAGCGTGCGCGGCATCGTCGCGCCGGGGCGCAGGAACACGCGCACGAGAGTGTGGCGCGTCGGCGCGACGTGAGGCGGGACGTGCGGGTCGTTGTCTCCGTCGATGAGCAAGACGGAGTCCACGGGCTCGCGCGGCGCGGTGGGGACGGCTTGGGCGTCGGTTGCGGCGTCCTCGATGGGATCCGACCCGGCGTTGTCGTTTTCGTTCATGAGGTTCAAGACTAGCAGTTTCTCAGGCCGGCCCGCGCGAGGCCCGTCTCAAGGCTTCCTCCGAAGGCGTCTTCTTTCGGAAATTGCGAGCCGCGAACGCCAGGCGGTCGTAGAGGGCGTCGGGAAGGCGCGCCAACAGATACTTCACCGGCAGCGACAGCGGCCACGGGAAATGAACCACGCTGCGACGCGCGTCGACGCCGCGCAGGATCGCGGCCGCTCCGTCGGGCGTTTCCATCAGGAAAGGCATCGAGCGCCGGTCGTTGCGGGCGGTCATCTCGCTTTTGACGAAGCCCGGGCACACCGTGACGACCTCGACGCCGGTGCCGCGCAGGTCCACCCGCGCCGACTCCAGCAAAGTCATCAGCGCGGCCTTGCTGGCGCTGTAGGGTCCGGACTTGGGCAGGCCGCGATAGCCCGCGAGACTGGCCACTCCGACGATCACTCCCGAGCCCTGCGCGATCATGCCCGGCAGCGCCGCCTCCAGCCAGCGCGCGGCGCCGAGGAGATTCACGTCGAAGGTCCAGCGCACCACCTCGGCCGAAAATTCACGCGCGTCCATCGCCTCGCCCACGCCGGAGTTCAAGATCGCCCAGTCCAAGCCTCCCCAAGCCGAGCGGATGGCGGCGTAATGCCCGCGCACCTGCTCGTCGTCGGTCACCGAGCCCGGCAGAACCAGCGCCTCCCCTCCCGCCGCGCGCACGAGTTGCGCCGTCTTCTGGAGCTCGTCGGCGCGCCGTCCCGTCGCGGCCACGCGCCAGCCGCGCGCGCCCAACTGCCGCGCCAATTCCCGTCCCAGCCCCGAGGTCGCGCCGGTCACCAGGACCCGCGTGGGCCCGCCGCTCTTGACGCCGTCGTCCATGCCGCCATTGTAGAACATCGCGCGCGGCCCTGGCGCCGCGGCTCGCGGCGAGCTATGATAGCGGAAGCCGCGCGGGCCCGAAGTCCTTGGAGAAGCGGGGACCTTGGACCCATGCGCGCCTCGATCGAGGGCCGTATAATCGGAGCGTAATAATAAGGATGAAAGAGCCTCTCCCGACGCTTCGCCGCGCCGCCGTGGCCCTGTTGTGCGCCGCGTCGCCGGCCTGCGCCCAGGACATGGCCGGCGCCGCGGCCGAAGCGGCCCCGGCGTCCGCGGCACCGGTCGTTCCCGCCGCCTCGCTGAGCCCCGCGTTGAGTTCGCTGGGGGTCGGCTCGAGCCCGGCCGCGCCTTCCTTGATCGCGGCGCCGTCGCTTGGCGCCGTTTCCGCCGGCGCCGCGCCCGCCGCCGCATCGCCCTCCGCGGCCTCGCCCTCGGCCGCCTCCGTCGCCGCCGAGTCCGCGCCGGGCACCGCCCAGTCCGCTTCGGGCGACGCCGGAAGCCGGGCCTCCGCGCCGACGCCCGCGTCCTTGGACGCGGCCGGCACGAGGGCGACGCCCGCGCGCGCTCCGGCCGCCGAGTCCTCCTCCCCCCGCCTGGCGGCGGCGCCCGCATCGGCCCAGCAGACGCTGGCCGGCGCCGCCTCGCGCATGAGCGCGGCCGCCGCGGTTTCCGCCGCCGGAGACTCGCTTTCGGTGCGCGACGCGCTCTCGCGCGTGTTCGACGCCGAAACGGCCCGCGGCGCCTTGCGCGCGGGAGATTATTCGGGCTCCGGAACGGGCGGCGCCGCGTCGGGCAACGGCCAGAGCGCGCGCGGACGCATCGAGCAGGAAGTGTCCATCGCCAACGCCGCGGCGCCCGCCGACGC
>JAJZQS010000048.1 GCA_021806745.1 bacterium | reverse complement strand
CTCGCGCCGCGTCGCCCACCACGCGAAAACCGCCAGCAAGACGGCGATGTAGAGAGCCATGCCGGAGACGAACGGCTGGGCCCTGTTGAACAAGACCTCCTGTTCGGCGCGGCGGACGTCGTCGGGGCGCGCCAGCGCCAGCCAGGCCGAGTACTCGTCGAGCGCGGCGCGCGCGGCCGCGCCGTCGCCGGCGCGGTAGGCGCGCGCGGTCATCGCCCAACCGGCCAGCCCCGGGTGCGGTTCGCCGCTGGTCGGCGTCAGCATCCGTTCGCCGAACGAAGTCCAGTGGTCGTTGGGCTCTCCGGGAAGCGGGGGTAGGCACTTGAAGGCGGCGGCGTCGGCCAGGAACTTGTAGCGCTCCAGAAGCTGGGCCAGGACCTTCATCGCCGAGCGGTCCTTGGGCGTGGCGCGGCCGCCGCCGTGCGCGGCGCGCAGTGCGCCGGGCAGGACCTCGGAGAAGAGTTCGAGGTCGGCGGCGGGATCGGAGGAGCCCGAGACCATGATGGTGTTTTTGACGCGCTCGTAGAGGTCGAGTTTGCGCGCCAGGTCGACGATCGCGGACTGGAAGCGCGTGCGCTTGGAGGCCTCGATCGCGTCCGCGTTTTGCGCTTGGCGGCCGATCTCCTCGCGCTTGGGCTGGATTTGCCAATAGGCGAAGCGGCGCGTCTTGCCGGGTTCAAGGCCCAGCAAGCCCAGGATGTCGGGGTCGTCGATGACGAAGATCGCGCGCGTGTCCGCGGCCTCTGGCTTGAACATCGCTTCCGCCAGCCAGCGCCAGGCGGGCATGTTCCCGCCGGCGTCGGGCAGGCTTTGCGTGCCGCGGATGACCAGAAGCGAGTTGCGCGCGAAAGTGTCCAGCGGCTTGACGCGGCCGCCTTCGAGCACCGGCAGGCGTTCGAAAGAGCGCGGCATCAGGCCGCCCCCGGTCTCCGGGGCCAGCAGCGGCCACAGCGCCGCGGCCAAGCCCAGCGCGAGTGCGGCGCGAAACGCCAGCGAGGTCTTGGCTCGGGCGGTCATCGAACCCCCTTGAGTGAGGCCGACAGCTTCAGGGCAAAATGCCACAGCAGGCCCAGCGCCACCAGCGCGCAGGCCAGATACGGGATTCGCCAGCCCGGGTTGCGCACGACTTGGAACACCGACAACCGGTCGCCCCGGCCGAAGCTCGCCTGGTAGAAGGTCAGGCCTGCGTAGCGCAGCGGGTGGTTCATGTAGATTCGCGCGTCGCGGTCCTCGTGCGCGGCGGGGTCGTCGAGACGCACGAGGCTCGAAAAGTTCTTGGGGATGTCCGTGCCCGGATAGACGTCGTGATGGAACTCCTTGAGCGTCAGCGAGAACGGCAGGTAGTAGCGGCGCGGCCTCAGCCAGAAGCGCCAGGTCTTGCCGTCGAGTTCCAGGCCTTGCGGCGCGCCCATGCCCGGCGACAGCCAGAACGATCCCAGGTCCTCGCCGCCGCGGCGCGCGTCGACGAGCACGGCAGGCACGTTTTGTTCGTCGTCGGAGCCGACTTCGGGCGCTTCGCGCACGAAGATGCGCGGGCCCACGCCGGCGGTGGCGGGCGAGGGGGGGTCGTCGGGTCGGCGCATGCGAAAAGAGGAGTTGCGGTAGAACTCGCGCACGGCCAGAGTGAAGGGCAGAGACGGGTGCGCGATCTCGGCCCCGGGCTTCAGGAAGGAGTCCGGGATCGCGGTCACCGTGTCGCCGTCGGGCGAGGTCGCGTCCACGGCGTCGAGCTCGACGCGTCGCGCGTCTTCGGAGTAGTCGCGCGTCTGGCCGATCTCCACGGGCATTTGGCTTTCGACTTGCATCAGCGCGGTCGCGAACTCGCCCACGAACAGAAGCGCCAGGCCCAAGTGCGCCATCCACATCCCGGCCTTGCGCCAGCTCAGCTCCAGGCGCAAAAACTGCGCGAACACGAGGTTGACGAGCAAGACGCCGCCGACCAGGCCGCCGCCGGGAAACACCGGGATGCGCGTGCCGCCGGGCGAAGTCCACCAGACCAGGCCCGTGCGGATGACGGCCTCCACGGCGCGGTGCGTGCCCATCGAGACCTGCAGCAGCGTGCAGACCGCGACCAGAATCATCAGCAGCGCCAGGCCGACGATGGTCAGCGTCAGCGAGCTCAGCGCGCGCAGGATGCGGCCGGAAGGCGAAGCGTCACGACGCATCGCTGGTCAACCCCTCGAGCATGCGCAAAAACGCCGGCTTGTCGGCCGCGACCGCGGCCGGGTCGCCGTCGAGCTTGAAAAACCAGGTCTTGCCGCCCGCCGATATCGTCGCGGCCACGACGCGGGCGGGGCCTTGATCCCCGCTTCCGGTGAAATCGTAGACGAGCACGGGTCCCAGCGCGCATGAGAGCTTGTGGCGCACGCCCGCCAGGTCGGAATCGGCCAGCGCCGGCAGTCCCACCTGGCCGCGCCAGCGGTTGACGTTGGCGAGTTCTCCGCCGACGTCGCCCGGGAACGCCGACACCGAGGCCTGGGCGCGGCCATGCGCGGGCGGAGGAACCAGCACCGCCACCTGCATGGCGCCGCCGGGGCCTTCCTTCCAACCCTTCGGCGCGATCCAATGAACGCCGGGCGCGCTGGAGCCCTCCGGCGCGCCCTCGGGGGCCGGAGCGCCGCCCATCGCCATGCCCATCGGCGGCTGGACGATCTGCTCCTTGGGCACGCGGCGGACGGTGATTTGGTCTGGACGACCGCAGGCGCAAGTCAGCGCCAGCAGGGCCGAGGCGGCTGCAAGTGAGCGGCTCATCGCGGCGATTTTAACATTTCGACTTGCGTAGGCGCTGGACGAGCGCGGGCAGGCCGAACGCCGCGCCCAGAACGATGAGCGAAACGACCGTGCCGTTGCCGAGCATCGATTTCAGCCAAAGCGTCGAGGCCATCATCACGGCGAAAAAGAGCATGTCGCCGGCGATCGCCAGCGTCCAGCCGGAGAAAATCCCGTGTCCCGCCACCGCCGATGCCGCGCGCCCGGTGAAAGGGTCCACGCCGAAGGCGACCAGAAACAAAGTCAGCGGTCCGCCGTTGCGGCCGTAGGCGGAAGCCGTGGTCTCCAGATAGCGACGAAACTGCGCGCGCGCCGCGTCCATGCGGGGATTGCCGCGCGCGCCGCGCGCGACCGCGCGCATCAGCGGCTCGAAGATCGCGGCCTGGATCAGGTCGGAGATGAAATAGAGAGTCGCGGTCTCGGGCCAAGGCAGACCGCGGGCCTTGGCCAGCAGAACGCCGCCGGGAATGCCGCCGCCCCAGGGGATCAGGAACAGCGCGAGCACGCCCCACGCGGAGCCGAGCGCCGACACGCGCTCCCCTCAGCGCGCGTCGGCGGCGACGGCGTCGTAGCGGCGCTCGACGGCTTCCACGAAGCGGCGCTTTTCGGCGAAGGTGCCGTGGAAGAACGCGCCCTTGAAGCCGGCCACGATCAGACGCCGCAGCTCGGCGCGCGTCACTTTCGCGCCGGCGACCACCAGACCGACTTCGCGCGAGACGGTGGTGTTGGACACGAGGCGATTGTCGGTGCAAATCGAGATCGACAGGCCATGATCGATCATGCGCCGCACCGGGTGATCGGAGATGGTCTTGATCGCGGGGATGGTCTGTAGGTTGCTGGTCACGCAGACCTCCACGCCGATGCGCTGGCCGGCCATGTAGTTGGCCAGGTCCTCGACGTATTTTTTGCGATCTTCGATCTTGGGGTCTTGGATCATGTCGTGGGCGAACAGGAAGGTGCCGTGGCCGATGCGGTTGGCGTGGCACTGCGTGATGGCCTGCCAGATGGATTCGGGGCCGTAGGCCTCGCCCGCGTGGACGGTCTTGCGCACGAAATTGTCGTGCGCGTGCTGGTAGGCGGCGCGGTGGTCGGCGGGAGGAAATCCCGCCTCCTCGCCGGCCAAGTCGAAGCCCACCACCGGCAGGCCTTCGCGCGCCAGTTCCACGCCCGCGCGCGCCAGCTCCAGCGACGCCGCCGCGAAGACCTCGTCCTTGGGCGCGTGTTCCATGAGGCGCAGCATGTCGGCGAAATACGGCGACATCCCCTTTTTGAAGCGCCGCATCGCGCACAGGATCATGCCGTAGTGAAACGGCACGTCTTCGCCGGACTTGACGGCCTTGGACTGATTGTGGGCCTTGGCGCCCGCGGCCAGCCCCGCCGCGACCGCGCGCACGACGTCGCGCACGCCCGCCGACGCGGTCACGTGCAGTTGAGGCGCGAAGCGGACTTCGATGTAGCGCACGCCTTCGGCGGCGTTGTCTTCCACGAGCTCTTGGGCGACGCGGGAGAGATTGTCCAAGTCGGAGAGCACCGAGCAGGTGTACATGAAGCCGTGCAGGTATTCGGGCAGGTCCTTGTAGGAATCCTTGAACACGAGCTTGCGCAGGCCCGCCTCGGAGTACGACGGGAGCTTGACCTTGGCCTCGCGCGCCAATTCGATGAGCGTCTTCAGGCGCAGCGAGCCGTCTAGGTGCAGGTGCAGGTCGGACTTGGGAATGGCGCGGATGAGGTCGGGGGAGATCGTGTCTTTCACGCGGCCAGAATATCATTTTGCGCGCGCGGGCTTGATTTCCAGGCGCGATCGGCTAAACTCCCTGCGATGGGGGAATCCTCGGTCTATCGCTGTCCGTCCTGCGGCGCTCCGGCCGAGCCGCGCGCCCAGGCGTGCGAGTGGTGCCGCAGTCCGCTGCACGCCACGCGCTGTCCGTGGTGCTTCGCCTGGGTCGACGAAAGAGCCTCCGGCTGTCCACGCTGCGGAGCGCGCGCGCAGGCCGACGAGGCCTTCGGCGCCGGACGCCCGTGCCCCTCCTGCCGCAAGCCCGAAACGCTCTTGAGCGTACGCTCTCTGGACGGCGCCCATCTGGCGGCCTGCGGCGCCTGCGGCGGGCTATGGGCGGACGCCGCGTCGTTCAAGCGCTTGTGCGAGGACCGCGCCGCGCAGACGGCCTACTTGGGCGTGGTGGGTGCGCTGGCCGCGCCGCCGCGCGCGGACCCTAGCGCCAATGACATCGTCTACCGGCCCTGTCCGATCTGCGCGGAGTTGATGAACCGCTTCAACTTCTCCGGCTCTTCCGGCGTGATCCTGGACGCCTGCAAGCCGCACGGCGTCTGGTTCGATTCCGACGAGCTCGAGCGCATCGTGGCCTTCATCCGCGGCGGGGGCTTGGACGCCGCGCGCGAGCACGAGAAGCTGGAATTGGAGCTCGAGCGGCGCAGGCTTGAGGCGGCGGCGGGCGGCGCCGGGCCAGACGAGGGTTCCGGCTTCCGGTCCGGCCACGTGGCCTCGGCCCGCGCGCTTCTCGGCGTTTTGTTCGGGGACTGACGGGCCGCTCTACATCGACGCGGGCGCGGACACGCCCAGAAGCCCCAGCCCCTCGCGGATGGCGTCGCGCACGCCCGCGCACAGCAGAAGACGCGCGCGAGACAGCGCGGGGTCTCCCGCGGCCACGACCGGGCACTTCTCGTAGAACGAGTGGAAGGCTCCGGCCAACTCCATCAGGTAGTTGGCCAGCGGGTGCGGCGACAGCAGCCGCTCGACTTCAAGCAGGACTTCCGGCATCCACGCGAGCTTGAGCAGCAGCGCGCGTTCCTCGGCCGCCGCGTAGGCCGAGGCGTTGGGCATCGGGAGGTCCTGGCCCGGCGCGAGGATTCCCGCCTCGGCCGCCTTGCGGAAAAGCGAGACGATGCGTGCGTGCACGTACTGCACGTAATAGACGGGGTTCTCGTTGGACTGTTTTTTTGCCAGTTCCAGGTCGAAGTTCAAGTGGCTGTCGGGCGTGCGCAGCGCGAAGAAGAAACGGCAGGCGTCCTTGCCCACCTCGTCGACGATTTCGCGAAGCGAGATGAAGGTTCCCGCGCGCTTGGACATCTTGACCGCTTCCTGGCCGCGGTAGAGGTGGATGAGCTGGTGGACGATCGCGTGGTAGCTGTCGGCGGGCTTGCCGAGCGCGGCGATGGCCGCCTTCATGCGCGGCACGTAGCCGTGGTGATCGGCGCCGAACACGTCGATGACGCGCTCGAAGCCGCGGTCGTATTTGTCCTTGTGGTAGGCGATGTCGGGCAGGAAGTAGGTGGGCTTGCCGGTGCTCTTGACCAGCACGCGGTCCTTGTCGTCGGTGGAGCCCTCGGCCCCGGCGGTGCCAAGCCACACCGCGCCGTCTTTTTCGAAGACCATCCCGCGCGATTTGAGGAATTCCAGCGTCTTGTCGACCGCGCCCGAGGCAAAGAGCTCGCTCTCCAGATACCAACGGTCGAAATGGGCGTCGAAGACCTTCATGTCGTCTTTGTGCGAGGCCAGCAGTAGATCCATCGCGTAGCGGCCCCAGCGCGCGGCGTCCCAACTTGCGCACTCGGCCGGCGCGGTTTTGGCTAAATCGATCAGGTACTCGCCCTGGTAGCCCTTCTCCGGGACTTTCGCATCCTCGCCCTTCGACTGCCGGTAGCGCGCCAGGATCGACTCGCCGAGCAGAAGCACGCGGTCGCCGCCGTCGTTGACGTAGTATTCGGCGCGCGCGTCGCGGCCCAGGCGGCGCATCACCCGCACCAGCGAATCGCCAAGCGTCGCCCCGCGGCCAGAGGCCATGTGCAGCGGGCCCGTCGGGTTGGCGGAGACGAACTCGACGAGCACGCGCGTCTTGACGCCGCCCTCCTCGCGTCCGTAGCCGGCGGGGTCGAGCGTGATCGCCTTGAGATTGGCGGCCAGCACCGAGGCGCGCAGCCGCACGTTGACAAATCCCGGCGGCGCGGCCTGCGCCGACTCGACTTCGGCCAGCGTGGAGAGCGCCTCGGCCAGGGAGGAGGCCAGCGTCAGCGGATTTTTCTTGGCGGATTTGGCCGCGGCCAGCGCCCAGGGCAGAGCCAGGTCGGCGGAGGCGTGCGCGGGAGCGGCGGCCACCGCGAGTGTCGCGGGCAGTTCCAGGCCCTGGGACTTGGCCCACTCGCGGGCCTTGGCCGACAGCGTGCGGCGCGCGCGCGCGACGATCACGCCGCCGCTCCAACGGCGGTCATGCCCGCGAGCGCGCGCACGGTGCCCGCGTCGTGGGCGACCGAGAACGCGTCTTCCGGCGTCACCTGTTTTTGCTGGATCAGGAAGGCCAGGTACTGATCCATGGTGACCATCCCGTATTTGGCGCCGGCCTCCATCGCCGCGTAAATCTGATGGGTCTTGCCGTCGCGGATCAAATTGGCCACGGCGGTGGTGACCTTGAGGAATTCCCGCGCGCACACCCGCCCGCCGCCGACGCGCGGCAGCAACTGCTGGCAGACCACGGCCTGGAGCACCGTCGACACCTGCAGGCGCACCTGCGCCTGCTGGGAGGCGGGAAAGACGTCGATGATGCGGTCGACGCTCGACGGGGCGTCTTGCGTGTGCAGAGTGCCGAAGCAAAGATGGCCGGTCTCGGCCGCGGTGATCGCGAGTTGGATGGTTTCCAGGTCGCGCATCTCGCCGATGAGCACCACGTCCGGGTCTTGGCGCAGCGCGTGCTTGAGCGCCTCGGCGAAGGACTGCGTGCTGGTGCCCACCTCGCGCTGTACGACGAGAGAGTTCTTGTCCTCGTAGACGAACTCGATGGGGTCTTCGATGGTCAGCACGGTCTTGCGGTCGCGCTGGTTGATCATCTCCACGAGGCAGGCCAAGGTCGTCGATTTCCCCGAGCCCGTGGGCCCGGTCACGAGCACGAGGCCGCGCGGCAAGTCGATGAGGTTGGCGATCGACGGCATCAGGCCGATCTCGGCGGGCGACGGGATTTTCGACGGGATCGCGCGAAACACCGCCCCGATCCCGTTTTTCTGGCGGAACGCGTTCAGCCGGAAGCGCGCGGCGCCGGGCAGGGTGAACGAGCCGTCGAGTTCCCATTTCTCCTCGAAGGCCGCGCGTTGCGTCTCGCTGAGGACCGAGTAGACCATCTTCTCGGCGTCCTCGGCGCCGAGCGCGGGCAGGCCGGGCATCGGGCGCATCGTTCCTTGCACGCGCGCCATCGGCGGCTGGCCCACGACCAGGTGGAGGTCGCTGGCGCCGGCTGCGACCGCGCTTCTGAGAACTTCCGTCAAGTCCGCCATGCGACCTCCTTGGCCCCGTCGTGCAGGCGCTCCAACGCGTAGAGCGCGCGCGCCTCGGCGCTCATCAGGTGGACCATGAGTCCGCCGAAGTCCAGCACGCGCCAGTTCTCGGTCTGCGGGCGCGCGCGGTGGTGCAGCGCGAGTCCGAGCGCGAACAAATCGTCTTCGATTTTGCGCTCCAGCGCCTCGAGATGGGGCTTGGATAGGGCGGTGACGAGCAGCATGTAATCGACGACCGGGCTGCTCTTGCGCACATCGAGAACGGAGATCGACTCGCCCTTCTTGTCGTCGGCCGCGCGTGCGGCCGCGATCGCGGCGGCTTTAAACGCGCGGGGCATGGGATTGGGAGCGCAGGCGCTCGCGCAGCGCGGCGTCGGTTCTGTGCGCGGAATTTTCCAGCGCGGCCGTCAGCAGGCGCGCGGCGCCCACGAGAACGCGCTCGGCCTCCGCGCGCGAGGCGTCGTCGAGTTCGACGCCGGCCCGGAAAGTCAGCACCGCGAGCAGAGCCTGCGGAGAGCTCAGCGCCAGCCGACGGGTCCGAGAGTCGGTCCACAAGGAGCCGGGGTCCGGATTGGGCGCGGGAACGGGACCGTCGGGGCTTTGCGCGGCGCCGACGCGGGCGACGAGGTCGAGTTCCTCGTTGAAGGGGTTGTGGTGGCGAGCTTCCGCCGACCATGAGCCGGCCAGATGCGGCGTCACGCGCCTCAGGGCGTCGGAAAGCAGCGTCGCCGGCGCGAGATCGCCTTGAACGAGAATCTCGGAGAGATCGTAGAGCAAGGCGACCTCGTCGGAGGTGCGGCGCAGGCGCGACGACTGCCGCTCGGCGAGCGCCGCGTAGAAGCGGGCGGCGCTGGCGGGATCGGCGGACAGCCAGCCGCGGAACTTCCCGGAGTCGAGCTTCAGCAGTTCCAACGGCCCATCCGCGCGCACGGACGCCGAGCGGGTCGACTCCCGCAGCAGCTCCATCTCGCCCAGCGCTTCGCCGGAGCCGACCACCGCCAAGTCCTTCTCGCCGCCGTCGCCGAGACGCTTGACCACCCGCGCCCGCCCGGAGACGACGTAGA
This sequence comes from bacterium, assembly GCA_021806745.1. Classification (GTDB taxonomy): domain Bacteria; phylum Elusimicrobiota; class Elusimicrobia; order UBA1565; family UBA9628; genus GWA2-66-18. The sequence goes on along the minus strand of JAJZQS010000048.1, from coordinate 11,655 downwards.
AAAAATTCCCGTCGCGGTCGCCTTCGACGATGAAGGCCCGGCCGTTCTCGACGGAGACCGGCTCCGCGATGTCGGCGAGCGCCTCCAGGCGCGCGGCGTCCACGCCCGCGAACAGCGGGTGCGCGCGCAGCATCTCCAGGCGGCGCGGACGCTCCATCAGTAGGAGGCGGTCGCCGTGCCGGGTTTGCGGGTGATGCCGGCCAACTGCATGAAGGTCTCCTGGTTGGTGGCGCGGTTGAGCGCCTCCTCGCCGCTGATCAGGCCTTGGCGGACGAGCTCGGCCAGGGATTTGTCCATCGGGATCATCCCGTGCTTGGCGCCGGTGTCGATGGCCTGATAGATCATGTGCGTCTTGGACTCGCGGATCAAATTCGAAATGGCCGGGGTCATGATCATGATCTCGCGCGCGGCGATGCGGCCCTCGCCGTCCTTGCGCGGCAGGAGCTGCTGGCTGATGACAGCCTGGAGCACCACCGCCAACTGCACGCGCACCTGCTGCTGTTGGTGGGGCGGGAACACGTCGATGATGCGGTCGACGGTGGAGGGGGCGTCTTGGGTGTGCAGCGTGCCGAAGCACAGGTGTCCGGTCTCCGCCGCGGTGATCGCGAGCTGGATGGTTTCGAGGTCGCGCAGCTCGCCGACCATGACCACGTCGGGGTCTTGGCGCAGGGCCGAGCGCAGTGCGGCGGTGAACGACTTGGTGTTTTGGCCGACCTCGCGCTGGCGGAAGACCGATTTTTTCGACTCGTAGACGAACTCGATGGGGTCTTCGATCGTCAGGATGTGATCGGCGTACTTTTGATTGATGGACTCCATCATGCACGACAGCGTCGTGGATTTTCCCGAGCCCGTGGGGCCGGTCACCAGCACGAGGCCGCGCGGCAGGTCCGTCAAGTCGGTGATCGAGCGCGGCAGGCGCAGTTGTTCCGGGGTCGGGATCTTGGAGTTGACCACGCGCATCACGCATTCGACGCCGTTTTTCTGCAGCAGGACGTTGACGCGGAAGCGCCCGAGCCCGGTCACCGCGAACGAGCAGTCGAGTTCCCATGTTTCCTCGAACTTGGCGCGCTGCTCCTCGTAGAGGATCGAGTAGATCAGCCGCTTGGATTCCTCGGCGGTGATCTTGGTCTGGAAGCCGGGGATCTCGGCGATCTCGCCGTTGAGGCGCATCAGCGGGGACCTGCCGATGACGAGGTGGATGTCGCTGGCGCCCGACTGCACGGCGGTTTTCAGTACCTCGACGAGTTCCATGATGAAGTCTCCTGTGCGCGCGTGCGCGAGTCAGCGTCTCGGCCGCGGAGCCCTCTCGACGAACGGGACGCAGTCGCCGCCCAGCGCGACGCTGACATCAGCGGCGCGCGAGGCGTCCGGCGAGTCGACGGCCTCGGCCGACGGACAGTCGAGCGCGCGCGCGGCGTCCGCGGCCGCCGCCTCGTCGCCGTCGCGCGCGTAGACGACCGTCCGTGCGCGCGGCGGCGACGAGGCCGTCGCGAGCACGTCGAGCCCGGCTGATTTCAGCATTTTTGACGCGGCGCTGGCGAGGCCGGGGCTTTCGGCGCCGGCGAGTATCTCGACCGTGGCGGCCCGCGTGCGGGGTGCTGCGGCGGGCGCGGCGACAAGCAGCGCGAGTCGGGCGTCCGCGCTCTCCCCGGGCGCCAGGCGCGCGGCCAGAATCCCGCCGCGGGGCAGGTGCCGCAGCTCCAGGAGAAAAAAGAATTCGTCGAAGCGCGCGGGCCGCGAGCGGACAAGCCCGGTAAAGCCCAGACCCAGGGCGCGAAGCAGGGCGCGGGGCGAGCGCGACGCGGCTCGAAGCGCCCGCGCCGCCTCCGCCGCGGGCTCCGAACCCGCCGGGAGCGCCGGCAGCGCCAAGTCCAGGCGCTCCTCGGCCGGCGGCGCGACCGTCGCGTCCGGACAGTGCAGCAGGACCAGCCTCTGGGCCGCGGCGTCGTAGTCCGCCCGAATGATTTGCGTCGCGCCGGCCGGCGGGCGAGCTTCGATGACGGCCGTCCACGGCAGGCCCTGCCGGACGGCCCGCGGCAGCGGGGCCGCGCGCTCAAGCGCCGCCGCCGCCAGAGCCGCGGCCAGCGTCAGCGCCGCGAGGACGCGCTCGCCGATCATCGCCGCGCGAGCGTGTTCCAAAGATCGACCGTCGCCGGGTGCAGCCAGGCCTCCCGCGCGAGCGCGTGCGCGAGCTTGGCGCGCACGCAGTGCGCGAACGCGGCGTCGAGGTCCTCGAAAGCCAGCGCGCGGCCGCGGATCGCGGCGGCGTGCTTGCGGTCGGCGGAGCAGGCGTCGGCGACGTAGATCGCGCGGTCGAAGACGCTCATGCGCGAGGCTCCCAGCGTGTGCTTACGTACGGCCGACAACACCGCGGCGTCGCGCACGCCGAACTCGCGGCGCGCGAGGTCGGCGGAGACATGGGCGTGCAGCAAATCCGGCGCCCGCGCGGCGGTCTCGGCCCCGCGCGGGACCGCCAGGCGCCGCCGCCGCACGTAGCGCGCCAGTTGAGGGCCGTCGTAGCGCCGGCCGCAGTCGTGCAGCAGCCCCGCCAGCCGCGCGCGCTCGGCGTCAAGGCCGTGTCGGCGCGCCAGCGCCTCGGCAAGCTGCGCGACGCGCAGGGTGTGGATGTAGCGGCCCTCTTTGAGCGTTTCTTTCAAGCGCGCGAGGATGTTCAAGCCGTAGAGGCCGCGGCGGCGGATCAGCGCCAGCGCGCGGGGAGAGATGAGCCGCGAGGCGTCTTGATCCAACGCCAGCGCGGAACGCACCGCCGTCGAGGATGTCTCGGGGAATCGACCCGGCACGCGGGAGAGCCACGCCGGCGCGCGCGCGGCCGTTCCGGCCCTGCCGCCGTACCACCAGCGTGCGAGATCGCGCAGGCGCTCGGGGCGGCGCCAGCGCGGCAGCGTCGCCGCCGCGTCCGCTCCGACGAGCGCGTGCAGTTCGCCGCCGGGGTCCGCGGCTTTCAGCCGCTCCAAGGTCTCGACGGTGAACACCGTTCGTCCGGCGTGCAGTTCCGTGCAGTCGACGAGCGCGCGCCGACGCCACGGCTCGGGCAGATCGTCGACGAGCGCGGCGCGAACAAGCGCCGCGCGGTCGGCCGGCGGCGCCGCGGGGGCGTGGTCTTTGAGCGGCGCGCGCCAGGCCGGCACCACCAGGATTCGGTCGGGGCGCACGCGCCGGGCCGCCGCCTCCAAGAGCGCCGCGTGCCCCAGGTGCGGGGGATCGAAGCTGCCGCCGAAGACGAGTGTGCGCATCGCGGCGGCCATTGTATCCAAAAAGGAGACGCCGGGCGTTCCTTGACGGAAGGAGGGTGAAAACGCGATGATGATCCATGGCCGAGGTCCAGGCGTTTCGCGGCGCGCGTTTCGTCGGCGTTTCCCTCGCGCGGGCGCTGTGTCCGCCCTACGACGTGATCGGCCCCGAGCTCGCGCGCGAGCTGCGCCGCGAGCGCTTCAGCGCCGTGCATTTGGAACTGCCCGCGGGCGAGGGGGCCGCGCGCTACGCGAACGCGCGGGCCGTCTGGCGGAAGTGGAACGGCGACGGGACGCTGGCGCGCGACCCGCGGCCGGCCGTCTACGCCGTCGAGGAGACCTATCGTCTCGGCGGACGGTCACGCGTGCGCCGGGGATTTCTCGCCGCGCTCGGCGCGACGCCCGAAGCCGCGCGCGCGATCATCCCGCACGAGCGCACTCTGGCCAAGCCCAAGGCCGATCGGCTACGCATGCTCGACGCGCTGCGCGTCAACACGAGCCCGATTTTCGCCGTCTATGCCGATGCTTCCGGAGCGGCCCGCCGCGCGCTGGCCGCGGCCATGCGCGCGCGCCCGGCCGCGCGGGGCCGCTCGCACGCGGGCATTTCCTACCGCGTGTGGGTCGTCGACGATCCCGCCCGCATCGAGGCCTTGCGGCGCGCGGTCGCGCCGCGCGCGGCCCTCATCGCCGACGGTCATCATCGCTACTCGGTCAGCCGCGAGCATCACGCCGCCACGCGGCTGCCCGGCTCGGACGCGGTGCTCTGCTATTTCGTGGCCGACGAGGATTCGGGGCTGGTCGTCTTGCCCACGCACCGCGTCTCTCAGGCTTCCCTGCTGGACCGTGCCCGTTCGCTGGCGGAGTTGAAGGAATTCGCTTCGCTGAAGGCCTTGGAAAAAGCCTTGGCCCGGGCGAAAAATCCCTACGCGTTCGGGCTGATCGAACGCGGTTTCCGGCTCGGCACGCCGAAGTCGCGGGGCGGCTGCCGCTCGGGCTTGGCCGTCGAGTGGCTGGGAGAGCGGCTGCTGGCCGAGACGCGGCCCGAGGACCTCAGCTACACGCCCGATGCGGCCGTCGCCGCGCGCAGGGCCGCGGCGTCGGGCGGCGCGGCGGTGCTGGTCAAGCCGTTCACGGTCGCTCAGGTTCGCCGCGCGGCCCGGACGGTGGGACTGCTGCCCCAGAAATCGACTTATTTCTTCCCGAAAATCGCGACGGGACTGGTGTTCCGTCCCCTCGAGCCGTGAAATTTTCGGTCGTCGTCGCCGCTCGCAACGAGGGCGCGCAGATCGTCTCGGCGCTCAAGCGCCTGCGCCACATATCGCGCGCAAGTCCCATGGAGCTGATCGTCGTCGATGGCGCCTCCGACGACGGCACCGCGGATGCCGCGCGGGAGTGGGCCGACGGCGTCGTCGAACTGGAGTCGGCCAACCGCGGCGCGCAGTGGGACGCGGGAGCGCGTCGGGCCGGCGGTGATCTGCTGTTTTTCCTGCGCGCGGACTCGCAGCCGCCGGCGGACTGGCAGCAGGCGTTGGAGCGCTTTTGGCTGACGGCGGCCTCCGGCGCGGCGGCGGCGGCGTTTCGCGTCGATTACGGCTCCGGGGCCGGGCCGCGCCTGCTGTCGGCCTGGTCGAACGCGCGCGCGCGGCGCGGCGTCATCGGGGCCGACCACGGGCTGTGCGTGACCCCGGAGGCTTATGCGGCTTCGGGCGGTTATCCGCATTTCGCGGAGCTCGAGGATTTCGAGTTCAGCCGCCGGCTGTCGCGGCGAGGCAGGGTGGTCTTGCTGCCGCAGGTCACGCACGCGGCCGCGCGGCGCGCGCGCGCGCAGGGCGCGCTTTCCTACATCGCGCGGCGGGTGTGGGCGGAGGCGCGCTATCGTTTTGGGGCCGAGCCGGGGCGCCTGTTCGCGGCCGGAGCGGACTGAACGAGGCGGTCGTCACTCCGTCAGCAAGACGGGAGCCTGCGGCGGCGGCGCGTCCGCGGGCAGCCGGTCGAAAAACTCGCGCAGCAGGCGCTCGATCTCGCCGCAGTCCATCGTCGAGCACACCGCCACCCGCACCGCCTTGTTGTGGGGCAGGCCTTGGGTGTACCAGACCGAGATCCGGCGCATGTTGAGCGCGGCCTGCCGATCGCCGAGATGGCGGCGCTCGAGATCGAAATGCTCCAGCAGCGCGGCCTTGCGCTCGGCCACGGTCGGGACGGGCGGCTTTTCGCGCAAGCCGCGCAGGCCCGCGTCGAGCGCGCGGTAGATCCACGGATTGCCCAGGCCGCCGCGGCCTATCATCACGCCGTCGCAGCCGGAGACCTCGAACAGGCGCCGGGCGTCCTCGGCGCTGAGCACGTCGCCGTTTCCGATCACGGGAATTTTCACCGCGCGCTTGACCCGGCCGATGGCCTCCCAGTCCGCGCGTCCGGAGTATTGCTGGGCCTGCGTGCGTCCGTGCACGGTGACGGCGTCAAGGCCCGCGTCCTGCGCGCGCCGGGCCAGTTCCACGGCCTCGTCCCCGCTGGGGTCTTGGAAGCCCTTGCGCATTTTCACGGTCACGGGCAGGGACTTGACGGCGCCGCGCACCGCGCGAAACACGCGCTCGGCCCGGTCGGGGTCTTTCAGCAGGGCCGAGCCCTCGCCGTTGGAGACCACCTTCTTGACCGGGCAGCCGAGATTCATGTCGATGAGGTCGAAGCCGCGCTCGGCGAGCAGAGCCGCGGCTTCGGCCATCATGCCCGGGTCGCAGCCGATGAGTTGAGCGCCCAACGGGCGGTCCTCCGGCGAGCTTTGCAGCATCCGCAGGGTCTTTTCATTGGCGCGCGTCAACGACTGCGCCGAGACCATCTCCAGAAAGCAAAACCCCAGACCCCGGCGGCGCGCCACCAGCCGGAAGGGCAGATCCGAACAGGCCGCGAGGGGAGACTGGATGACGCGCGAAGGCAGCGCGAGGGAGCCGATGGCCAAGCCCATCGTCGTGATTTTAGCACTTCGTTCCCGGGCCTTAGTGCTACAATCGCCGCCGTGCCGGAGTGCTCCAAGCGGTTGTCGAGCGTCGCCTTGCCCGCGCGCGCCTCGTCCCGAGCCGCCGCGCGGGCCGTCTCCCGGGCCGCCGCGGCGATGGAGCGCGATGGCGCGGTCGTCTTAAGGGGCCTCTACGACCCGAGACTGATCCGCCGGATGCGGGAGCGCGTGCTTCGTCTGCACGAAGGCGGCGCTCTTCTCAAACGCGGCCTCGTGCGCGACATCGGCGGGCGCTACGCCGCCGTCGTTCCCTTCGAAGGTCCGTTCCTATCGCCGGATTTCTACGCCGATGGACGGCTGCGCCTTCTTCTCGAGGCCTTGCTCGGCGCCGATTACCGCATCTCAAGCTTGGAGGCGGTGATCGCCCGCCCGGGGGCCTGCGGCCAGCATCAGCACATCGACGGCCCCATCCGCTTCGACCGGCGAGTCGGCGGCCGGGTCAGGCGCTACCGCGGCGACTTGTCCCGCCTGCCGCCGTATGCGGTCACGCTGTGCGTGCCGCTGTGCGATCTCGACGAGCTCAACGGTTCCACCGAGATCTGGGCGGGCTCCCATAAGTCCGCGCTGCGGGCGCGTCCGCCCGGCGCGCGGAGCGTGGGCCGGGACTTTCCCGCCGCGCGGACCGACGGCGAGTTCGGGCAGGCGTACTTGTTCGACTTCCGGGTCTTCCACGGAGGACGGCCGAATCTGTCGCGCGAACCGCGTCCCCTGCTGATGTTCGTGTTCACGCGCGCATGGTATCGTGATCCGAATCTCCTCGACGTGCGCTCCGGCGCGCTGATATCGCCGGTGAACTGGCGGCGCCTGCCTGAAAAACACCGGGCGCTTTTTTTGCTGTCGCCGGCCGCACGCCGGGAGCTGTGGGCTTCGCGCCGCGTCAGCGCCGGCGGTTGAGCAGCCGCAAGGTCGCCGCCACGGCGGCTTCCAGGCGCCCGAGCATGAACGGGGTGATCTCGTCGCGCACGACGGGGCCGCCGGTTCCTCGGGTGACGGCCAGGAACTCGGCGAGGTTTCTGCGCGCGCGGCGGGCGATGTAGGCGCGGCGGCGGTCGTTTTCGAGGTCGCGCGCCTCGCAGACGCGCTCCAGCGTGTCGAGTTGGAGCCTGCGCGACATCGTGAAGACGGACTTCTCCCACACCGCGGGGCGGCGATCGGCGGGCAAGGCTTCGAGGTCGAACAGCGTCAGCACCCGCGCCGCGGCGAGCATCGAGCGCGCGCCGTCCGCGCGGACTTCGGGCGGCAGCGTCGCATCGAGGTTGAAGGACAGGTCCGCGTAGTCGCCGCCCTGCAGGAGCGGCTCGAATGCCTCGCGGTAGGCGGCCAGCGCGTTCTCGGTCAGTTCCGGGCGGGCCAAGTCCGCCAGCAATCGATCGCGGACGTCTTCGAAAAGACGGGTCTTGAAGCCTCGGAACGGGGATTCGGTCTCCAGCAGTTTGCGCCGCAGATAGCTCCAGGCGTCTGGCTCCTGGCGCCGGATCGCGTGGTCCCAGCGAACCGCTTCCGATAATCGCGCCATCAGCGCCAGGCGCGGCCCCCCTTCCATGGTCCTCCGTTGCGTCCCGCTGATGATAGGACGATATCGATCGAGCCGTCAAGATGCGGTCGAACGGGGAGATAAGCTAGAATGCCCCCATGACCACCGCGGACGCTTACCACGATTGGACGCTGCCTGAACGCATTTCGCGCCTGAAAGATTTGGCCTACAACCTCTGGTGGTGCTGGCACCCCGAGGCCCGCGCTTTATTCAAAGAAATCGATCGCACGCTGTGGGGGGAGACCCACCACAATCCGGTCCGGCTGCTGCGCGGCGTGCCCAAAGAAAGGCTGGACGCCCTTTTGGCCGACGCGGCCTTCCTGTCCCGTTACGACGCGGTACTGGCCGCCTTCGATCGTTACATGGGCGCCGAGGATTTCTGGTGCGCGCGGGCGCATCCCGAGCTCCAGGAGCGCGCGATCGGCTACTTCTCGGCCGAGTTCGGCGTGCATCATTCCCTGCGCATCTACTCGGGCGGCCTGGGAATTCTCGCCGGCGATCACTGCAAGGCGGCCTCGGATTTGGGTGTGCCGCTGGTGGGCGTGGGTTTCATGTATCCGCAGGGCTACGTCCAGCAGCGGATCGCCTCCGACGGCTGGCAGCAGAACGTCTACGAATCCGTGGACTGGAGCGTGGCGCCGATCAGGCCCGTGTTGGGCCCCTCGGGAGGGCGGATGCTGCTGGACGTGCCGCTTGGCCGCGGGACGATCAAGGTGGCGGTCTGGCGCGTCCAGGTCGGCCGCGTGCCGTTGTATCTGATGGACACCAACGTGGAGGGGAACTCGCCGCAGGATCGGGAGATTTCCGGCCGCCTCTACGGCGGCGACCGCGCCACCCGCCTGCGCCAGGAGATCATCCTGGGCATCGGCGGCGTGCGCGTGCTGCGCGCGCTCGGCATCCATCCGGGCACCTTCCACGCCAACGAGGGGCACTCGGCGTTCTTGTTCCTTGAACTCGTGCGCGAGAAAATCGCCGGCGGCAAGAGCCTGGACGAGGCGCGCCGCGAAGTCTCGGAATCGGCGGTGTTTACCACGCACACGCCGGTGGAAGCCGGACATGACGTGTTCGCCGAGGAGATGATCGCCGAGTACTTCGCCGATTATTGGCCGCAGTTGAAGCTCGACCGCGAGGCGTTCCTGGATCTGGCGAGGGTTCCGGGGCATTCCGGCTGGAACATGACCGCCCTGGCGTTGCGCTTGGCCGGGCGTAGAAACGGCGTCAGCCGCCGCCACGGCGTGGTCAGCCGGGAGATGTGGAAGTCGTTGTGGCCGGACCGGGCGGCGGAGGCCGTCCCGATTTCCCATGTGACCAACGGCGTGCACCTGGAGACCTGGATCCAGCAGGATCTGGGCGCTCTCTACGACCGCTATTTGGGCACGGATTGGCGCAGCCGACAAGACGACCCGGCGGTCTGGTCGAAAGTCGCGGCGATTCCCGACGAGGTCCTCTGGCTCCAGCACAACCGCAACAAGAGCGCTCTGCTGCAGATGATGCGCGGCCGCGCGCGCACGCGCTGGATGAGCGAAAAAGGCGACCCCGCGCAGGCGCTGGCGGGCGGAGCCCTGCTCGACCACTCCGCGCTGACCATCGGTTTCGCGCGGCGCTTCGCCGGCTACAAGCGCGCGACCCTGATCCTGCACGACATCGAGCGGCTTAAAAAAATGCTGTTCGATTCCTGGCGACCGGTCCAACTGGTGTTCGCGGGCAAGGCGCACCCGGCCGACGACGGAGGCAAGGCGCTCATCCAGCAGGTCTATCGCCTGGCCAAGGACCCGGCCTTCGGCGGGCGCATCGCCTTCGTCGAGGACTACGACATGCATTTGGCGCGCTACCTGGTGCAGGGCGTGGACTTGTGGCTCAACAATCCTCTGGCGCCGCTGGAGGCCTGCGGCACCTCCGGCGAGAAGGCGGGAGTCAACGGCGTGCCGAACTTCTCCGTTCTCGACGGCTGGTGGGAGGAGGGCTACAACGGCGCCAACGGCTGGCCCATCGGCGAGGCCGGCGGGCGCGGCTCCGGGCCCGAGGCCGACAAGGCCGACGCCGAGGACATCTACCAGACGCTGGAGCGCAAGATCATCCCGCTCTACTACGACCGCGACGAGCACTTGATTCCGCGGGGATGGACGAAGCTGATGAAGGAGTCCATCCGCTCCGTCGCGCCGAAATACGGCGCTTCGCGCATGGTCAAGGACTACGTCGACGCGCTCTACTCGCCGCGGACCGAGGCCGCCGCGCGCTGACGCGCGGCGCTCAGGGCCGGGCGAGGCCGGCGGCGGTCTGGGCGAAGACGGCGTTCGCGCTCCGCGCGGCCCCGCGCTGAAGCGGGGCGGCCGCGGTCTGCGCTTTGGCGGCGCCGTCGTCTTGCAGGGCGCCGGCCAGCGGGGAGAACAGGGTCATGTTCTCGGTGCGCAGGCCGGCGATCTTGCGCAGGATCGCGTCCAGCGTGTCGCGCGCGAAATCCGGGATGGCGGCCGGCGACGGGTTGCGGTACAGCGACCAGAAGTCGTCCGGCGGCACGCCCGCGGCGCTGGCCTGCTTGTAGGTCCAGACCGCCCAGGACCAGCCGCGGCTTTCCATGTCCGAGACGTAGAGCCGCGTCATCGGCGCGCCGCCGGAGGCCGCGTCCATCACGTTCCATTCGCCCACGAAGACGGGCGCACCCAGCCGCGCCTGCTGTTGCGCGGCGGCGGGAAACGCGCGGTCGATGTAGTTTTTGGTCATGTCCGGAGTGGCGTCGGGCACGCCCATGGTCGCGTAGTGGTGCTCGCTGAAGATCACGCCGGTCCAGCCTTGCGAGGCGGGCGTGGGGAAAAGCCCCAGGCCGCGGTAGGCGTCCTCGACGATCACGAGGCGGTCGGGATCGGCGGAGCGCACGGCGGCGACCAACTCGTCGTAGGCCGAGACGATGGCGGCGTCGCTGGGCGCGCCCATGGGTTCGTTGAGCAGATCGAAGGCGGCGATCTCCGGGCGGCCGCGGTAGCGCGCGGCGACGGCGCGCCAAATGTTTTCGGCGCGCGCGTGATCCTGAGGGCTGTTCCAATATTTGTTGCGGCCGGCGGCGCCCGTATGATCTTCCTTGCTCTGCCCGCCGGGAGCGCCGTGCAGATCCAGCACGCAGTAGACGCCCGTCTCGCGGCATTGGTCCACGGCGAAGTCGAGCCACTTCCAGCCCTCGGGCTTCCATTGGCCGGGCTTGTCGGGGTCTTCCAGCACGTCGGACCAGAACGGCACGCGCACGACGTTGAAGCCCAGGGCCTTCACGCGGCGGAAATCCGCGGCGGTCACCCAGTTGGCCCGGTGCGCCTCGCGCACCTGGTCCGCGGCCTGCGCGCCGAAGCGGGAGGCGATCAGCGCCCAGAGGGACCGCTCATCGGGGAACTTCGCGCCGTAGAAATAGCTCTCCAGCACCAGCCAGTTGCCGAAGTTCACGCCGCGCAGGAGCACCGGCCGTCCCGCGGGATCGACGAGATTTTCTCCGTCGACGTGCAGCGGGACCGGTCCCGCACCCGCGCAGAGCGGGACGCAGAGCACGGCGAGCGCGGCCGCCGCGGCGCGCAAAGTCCTCATGAGCCGAATTCTAGCACGCGGTGGCGCAGCCTTTGCGGCGGCAGGATCGGCGCGTCGACGAGATGTAAAAAGAAGCCCCCGTCAATGGGGCTTCTTGTTTTACCGCCCGGTCGGGACCAGGATGTGAACGGCGACGGCGACATCTCCGGCGTAGGTCACGCGCACATGCGCGCCGGGCAGAGCCGAAGCCGTCGTCTTGGCGTCGTCGCCGCCCTTGGTCAGCTTGACCGCGGAGGCCAGGCGGAAGGTCTTGGTCTTTCCCGAGCGGCTCTTGACGGTCAGCGTCGAGCCGT
>JAJZQS010000161.1 GCA_021806745.1 bacterium | reverse complement strand
GCACCGGGCCCATGCCCGGTGGCGCGCCAAGCGCCGCGCCGATGGCCGAGGCGGACAGCGCCGTCGCCGGAGACAACGCGGGAGACAGCGTCGCCGCCGACGGCACGGGCGCGACCGCCCCGACCCCCGCGACCGACAGCGCCGCGGCGGCCTGCGCCGCGTCCTCGACGACGGCGGCGCGCGCACGGAAAGCGGATATTAGGATAAGAGCCGAAACGAGGGCCCGCATGAGCGCAGTGTAGCACAATCTCCCGGGCTCAGAGCTACGGTCGCGGCGGCAGGCGCAGCAGTTCGATTTCGGGGTGGCGCTCGGACAGATACTGGAGCGCCCATTCGGTCGGAAAGAGGATCATCTCGCGGCCGTCCTCGTCGCGCGCGCGCGCGCATTGGACCGGCAGGCCGACCGCGTCGATGGCGCCGGCCGGGGTCTTGGCGCCGATCCAGCGTGCCAAGGTCCACGGCGCCGGCTCGAGCTTGGATTCGACGCCGTACTCGGACTCCAGGCGGAACTGGGCAACTTCGAACTGCAGGGGGCCGACGGCGGCAAGTAGAATGGACTTGGAATCGCCCGCGTCAAGCGGCGTCAGGCGGCGCACCACGCCCTCGCGCAGGAGCTGCTCCACGCCTTTCGCGAAGGGCTTGTACTTGGCGGGATTGGGGTTGAACAGCCGCGCGAAGCATTCCGGGGCGAAACGCGGGATCTCGTCATAGACGACCGAGGGGTCCTCGGCCAAGGTGTCTCCGACGCCGAAGTCCCCGTAGCCGACCAGGCCGATCACATCGCCGGCGTAGGCCTCCTCCAGCACCTCGCGCTCGCGCCCGAAGATCTTGTGCGCGTTGGCCAGCCGGAACACCCGGCCGGTCCCGGAGTGGCGCACCGGCAAGTCGCGCGTGAAGCGGCCGGAGACCACGCGCGCGAAGGCCACGCGATCACGGTGGCGCGGGTCCATGTTGCCCTGGATCTTGAACACGAAGGCGGAAAACGGCCCATCGACGGCGACCGTGCTTCCCGAGACCGCACGGCGCGGCGCGGGCGCCGGCGCGTGCTCAAGCAGAGCCGAAAGGAGCAATTCGACGCCGAAGTTATTGACCGCCGAGCCGAAAAACACCGGCGTGGTCCCCCCCCGGGCCGCGTCGGCGCGGTCGAAGGCCGGACCCGCCGCCTCAAGCAAATCAAGCTGCTCGACGAACTGGCGGTAGGAGTCATCGTCGAGCGCGTCGCGCACGATCGGATCGGAGATTCCCGCCACCTGCTCCGGCGCGCGGTAGGCTCCGCGCGCGGTGCGCTCGAACAGGTGCGCGCGCTTGGCCGCGCGGTCGTAGACGCCTCGGAAGCGCTCGCCGGTTCCCATCGGCCAGTTCATCGGGTAGGCGTGGATTTGCAGCGCGCTTTCGAGTTCGTCGACGAGTTCAAGCAAGTCTCGCGCCGGGCGGTCGAGCTTGTTCATGAAGGTCAAGATGGGTACTCCGCGCAGGCGGCAGACCTCGAAGAGCTTGCGCGTCTGGCTTTCGATGCCCTTGCCGGCGTCGATGACCATCACCGCCGCGTCGACGGCCGTCAGCACGCGGTAGGTGTCCTCGGAAAAATCCTTGTGGCCGGGCGTATCGAGAAGGTTGATGCGGTGGCCGGCGTAGTCGAACTGCAAGACCGTGGAGGAAACCGAGATGCCGCGCTTGCGCTCGAGCTCCATCCAATCCGAGGCCGACGACGCCTGATTCTTGCGCGCGGTGACCGAGCCGGCCAGCTGGATGGCGCCGCCGTAGAGCAGGAGCTTTTCGGTCAGCGTGGTCTTGCCCGCGTCGGGGTGGGAGATGATCGCGAACGCGCGTCGGCGCGCGATCTCCGCGCGGATGTCAGGCATGAAAGCGGTGGCGAGGGACAGGATCGAACTGTCGACACCCGGTTTTTCAGACCGGTGCTCTACCACTGAGCTACCTCGCCGCGGAAGCATTATGCCAATTCGCGGGCGCGCGCGCAACGAACCCGGGCCGCGAACTTGGTATAATGGCCGTCCGATGCCGATTTCAATCCTGAAGATGGAGGACTCGCTGACGCGGGTACGCGAGGGGCTGGAGAGCCGCTCGCGGCGCATCGAAGGGCGCGTCGGCACGGAATTGGCTGCTTTCGTCTCGCGCCCGGGCAAGATGCTGCGCTCGCGCTTCTGCCTGCTGCTGGGCGCGGCGCTCGGTGCGCCGGAAGACAAGGCCGAGGCCGCGGCGCGCGCGCTCGAACTCGTGCACAACGCCAGCCTCCTTCACGACGACTGCGTCGACGAGGCGACCTTGCGCCGCAGTCGCCCCACCCCCAACGCCGTCTACAACATCCCCACCGCTTTGCTGCTCGGCGACTTGGCCTTCTCGCAGGGCCTTGAGGAAGCCGTCGACATCTCGCCCAGCGCCGCCCGACTTCTGGTGACGGCGGTGCGCGAGATGACCGTCGGCGAGCTTCAGGAAGAATTCCTGAAGGGCTCCACCGACTTGAGCGTGGACGCCTACATGGGCATCTGCTCGCGCAAGACCGGCGCTCTCTTCGAGTGGGCGGGCGCGGTGCTCTCGGAGCTCTCGCCGTTTCCGCATGAACAGGCCGACCCGCCGCGACTGGCCTGCGCCGCCGGCATCCTGCTGCAACTCGTCGATGACATCCACGACTACACCCTGCCCGAACGCGCCTCCGGCAAGGACGAGGGCCAGGATCTCAAGAACCGCCGCCTCACGCTGCCATGCCTCTACGCGCTGAGCGAGCCGAGCGCCAGAGAGCCGTTCCTCAGGTTGTGGAACGCCGACCACGAACCCGGGGCGGCCGACAAGATCGCGAAATTCCTCAAGGACGGCGGCTTCGTGTCGCGGGCCCGCGACAAGGGCCGCGAACTCGTCGATTCGATGACCGCGATGGTTCGCCGCCTGCCGTGCCGCGCCGAGGCCGCGGAACTGGCGTTTTTCGTCGAGCTTTTGTCGAAGAGGGAGTTTTAGCGTGTCGTACGACGCGCTGATCAAGAAGGCGTGGTCGAGCGGGACTTACGCGCTCGACGAGGCGGAAGCCGCCAAGGCCGACCCCGCCGCGGCGCTCAGCCGCCGGGCCGCGCGCGCCGAGATGGAAGAGATCGCGCAGAGAGAGGCCTGGGACGCCGGCGCCTGCTTCTGCGCCCATAAAGAGGGAATCATGAAACTCGCCCCGTTCGTGAAGTTCCGTGAAGAGAAATTCGGCGCGGTGCTCTTCGAGACCCGCTCCGAGAAGGTCTACACGCTCAGCCCCACCGGCGCCGCCGTCGTGCGCGAGGTGATCGCGGGCGCGACCTCCGCCGACCTCGGCGAACGCCTGCAGTCCAAGTACGAGGATTCCTCCGGCAAGATGGCCGCGGAAGCGCAGTCGTTCTTGGCCCAACTCAAGGAGAAGGGCCTGATCGTCGAGTAGCGCGATGGACGCCCAAACCGCCGTCCACAACGAGGAGTCCGCCGGCACCGAGGACCTCGGCGCGCCGCTCTACGTCGCCTGGCAAATCACCAACGAGTGCAACCTCGCCTGCCTGCACTGCATCGAGGAGTCGGGCCCGGGCAAAGCGTTCAAAGACGAGTTGACGACCGCGCAGGCCTACGCGATCATCGACCAACTGGTGAAGTCGGAGGTCCCGTATGTCTCCTTCTCGGGCGGCGAACCGATGGTCCGCCCCGATTTCTTCGGGATGGTCGAGCGCATCACCGCCGGCGGCGTGGGCCTGAAGATCGA
>JAJZQS010000047.1 GCA_021806745.1 bacterium | reverse complement strand
GCACGCCGATCGCGGGCACGCGCGCGTCCGGACGAAGGAAAGCCAGGAATTTCTCGTCTCCGGCCCGGACCGAAGGCAGGCTCGCGTCGAGGCTTGCTCGGGCGCCGACCTCCGGCGGTCCCGGTTTCACGCGGCGATAATGCCCGGAGCCCTCGATTTTCCCGCGCGCCCAGACCGCGGTCATCGAACTGACGCTCAGGCCCGCGGCGTCGCCGGAGACGGAGGCGCTCCAATGAACGGCGGGCAGGGAGGACAGCGGAGCGTCCGGGAGGATGTCGGCCAGTTGCGCCCGCGCGAATTCCGGGGTTTCGGCCCGCAGCCTCGCGGCAAAGCCTGAGTCGGCGATGTCCGCCGCGGCCCGCACGGCGAGAATTTCGCGTCCGGAGCGACCTAGCCGCGCGTCGAGCGAGGCCGCCTGGCGCGCGCCGCCAGACCACGACCCCGATCCGGACGCGGTCCACGAGCCCTGCGTAATGCTGAAGTCGTCGATGTCCGCGCGCGAGGCGGCAAGCCGCCCGCGGACGACGACGAGCGCGTCGATTGGATGTCGCCATCCCGCCGACGAGACGCGCGCGGCGGAGGAAACGTCGTAGGCGAGGCCGCGGCGTCGGGCGCTGAGAGCCAAGTTCGAGACGCGCCAGGTGAGGCTTGACGCGCGGTCCGTGAATTCGATCTGGGAATCGGAGAGGTCGACGCGGCTTACGTCGAACCCGATGGATCGGCGCCCCGCGGGCGCCGCGGAAGGAATCGGCGCCGCGCGGCGCGTGCGCCCGGACTCCAGATGCAGGCGCACGCCGTCGGCGTCGAACCTCGAAACGACGACGCGTCCGCGCAGCAGGGCCCGCCAGGAGAGGCGTGCGAGCAACTCGTCGGCGCTCAACCAGAGGCCGGCCTTGAAATCGGGACGGCGCGAGACGCGCAGCCCGCGCACGGATATGCCGCTCAGTCCGACTGAAATCTCGTCGAGCGACACCTCCCGGCCCAGTTCGCGCCGAGCGGCGTCGACGGCCAGCGCGTGCGCGCGCTGCGGCGGCAGCAGAGCGCGCAACAGCGCGGCGGCGGCCAGCGCGCCGAGGGCCGCCAGCACCGCCGCGGCCGCGACGAAGCGCCGCCAGGGAAATCTCCTCGGCATGTGATGATTTTAACATTCGACGCTTATTGACAAACGCCTCGTCCGCCGACATAATCGATCCATGATGCGATTTCTCGCGCTGTCGTGCCTGCTGTCGGCGGCGTTTCCCGCGCCCTCGCGCGCCGACGCCGATTCGGCTTTCGAGGCGCTTTTGCGCCGCGTCGGCGCCTACTTGAACCAGCCCGAGATCCGCAACCAGGATTCCATCGCCGCCGTGGCCGCGGTGCGCGGCGGCATTCCGACCGAGCTTGGCGAGAACCTCGATCAGCGCCTGCTCGACCGCGTGCGAGTCCTGCGCGCGGCCCTTCGGCGCCCCGACCCGTCGGCGCGCGTGGAGGCCGCCGCCAAGACGATCTACGCGGCCTTGGCCGCCTCCCAGGACGTTCAGGCTTTGGCGGTCGCGGGCGGCGGTCTGTCGCGCTCCGTGGCCGCGCGCGACCTGGACCGCTGGGCGCGCTCGCCGCGCGCTCGGGCGGTTCCGGCGCCGGTTCGGCGCCTGCTGACGGGTCCCCCCGGACGCATCAACGACAAGACCTTGGTCGCGCAGGGCTGGGGCGGCTACGTGCGCGGACTGACGCCGGCGGCGGCGTCCTATCCCGGCGCCGCGCGCGGCTGGTCGGACAACCCGCAGGCGGCGAGGCTGGGCGAGTCTCTGAAGGCCGTGCTCGACGCGCTCGACCAGAAGAAGCTCGACGCGCGCGAGCAGGTCCAGGCGCACGTGCTGGCGGCCGATCTCTACCGGGCGCTGTCGCGCGCCGATTTGCGCGGCCGCGCCGACGCGGGCGCGGTCGCGGTGACGGCGGGCCTGCCGGTCCTCGACGACGGCCCCGCGCCGCCGCGCGCGCCCGCGTCCGCGTTCGATCCGCGCGCGATCTACCAGAAAGACGCCCCGTCGGTGGTCTTGATCCTGTGCGCGTCGGGCAGCGGCGCCGGAGAACTGGGCACGGGCTCGGTCGTCGACGCCGCGCGCCGCCTCATCCTCACCAACGCCCACGTCGTCATCCGTGCGGCCACGGTGGCGCCTTGGTCCGACATCCGCGTCTACTTCAAGCCGGCCCGCATGACCGGAGACCCCAAGCGCGACCTTCAAAATCCCGTGGTCGGCCGCGTCGTCGCCTACGACCGCGCGCTCGATCTGGCTCTGGTCAAGGTTCCGAGTCTTCCCGCCGCCGCGACGGGCATCGCGCTGGGCGACCCGCGCGCGGTCGACGTGGGCGACCCCGTCGCCGCGATCGGCCATCCCGAGCAGGGCGGGCTTTGGACCTTGACCACCGGCGTGATCTCCACGCGCGTGGCCGACATCGGCGGCGTGGCCGGCAAGAACGCGTTCCAGACCGACACCAGCATCAACCGGGGCAATTCCGGCGGTCCCCTGCTCGACGGCTACGGCCGGATGGTCGGCATCAACACCTCGATGGCGCGCCAAGCCGCCGACGGTCTGGCCATCACCGCGGTCAACTTCGCGATCCGTTCCGACGTCGCGCGGCGCTGGATGGCGGCGCAAAACGAACTTCTGGCCTACGGCGGCGCGGCGCCTCTGGTCGCCTCCGCCGACGCGCCGCGAGAGCGTGCGCTCGCGCCCGCTCTCGTGCCGCCGCCCGCCCCGTCGCCCGTCGTTTCCGCGGCGCCGGCGGCGACATCCCAGGCGATTGCTTCCCCGGCGCCGCCGCCGGCTCATGTCGAGGTCACCGAAAGCCGCCCTTATGACCGCGGCGCGGTTCTGCGCGCGCAGATCGCGGAGATGGACAGCATGGGCCAGGAAATGGATCAAGAAATCCAGGAGTCGATGTCGCGATGATTCTTGCCGTGGCGTTGTTGGGCGGCGTCTTGTGGCCGTCGCCGGCGCGCGCGCAGCCTCGGCGCAACGTCCTGGAGGTCCTCTCGGCCGACCTCTCGGCCGATCCCGCCTACACGGCCGATGATCGCCGCCGCTTGCTCGACGCGATCAAGACCCGATTCGCGGATTACGGCTTCGAGGTGGTCGACGCGCGCCGCGCCGCGCAGATGCCGGCGTTGCTCAACGTGATCACCGAGGGTTCCTTCGACCACGCCGATCCCGAGCGCATCGCGAGCGTGGCCTTCGCGGCTTGGCAGGCGATGTCGCGCGGGGCTGCGCCCGAGGAGGTGTCGGGCATCGCGCTCTACGGCTACCGCAAGCGCATCCCCGGAGACACGATCGCGGCCTGGGCCAACGGCTACCGTCAACTGGTCGAGCACCGCGTTCCGGACGCGGTGGCCGTTGATCTTGTCAACCTCGCGATGACCAAAAACCTCTCGGTCTCGGATTTCGACACGCTGAAATGGGCTCTGGTGGATGGAGTCAAGAACGGCTATCCCGCGAAGGCCTACGCGCAGTTCCTGTTCGGTCGCGTCGCGGCCGGCAGCGGTCCGGGCGAGGCCTCGGCCGAGGCCAAGGCGGAGTTTCGCCGCGCGCGCGCCGAAGGGCGGGCGCCGAAATTGCCTCCCTACGAAGGAACATTCAACGCGCCTGCGCCGCCCCCGCCCGTCTACAGCGCCCCGGTTCAGGCGGCGCCTGCCGCGCCGCCTGCGCCGGCGCCCGCGCCAAGCCCCGCGCCGGAATCGACGCCCAGGCCCTCGCCCGCACCCGCGCCCGCGCCCCGGGAGCGCGCGATTGCGGCCCGAGGCGTCAGTCCTCGGATGGCGAGGCTGTGGCCGAGGCTCGACAGGACGGCCGATTCGTATCTGGGCACGCCCTATCTCTGGGGCGGCGTCACTCACGCCGGCATCGACTGTTCGGGCCTGACCAGCCGCGTCTACGATAAGAACGGCGTTCTCATTCCGCGCGTCAGCCGCGACCAATACCGCGCCGGCCTGCCGGTGCGCGACGGCGACCTCAAAAACGGCGACTTGGTCTTTTTCAACACGCTCGGCGTGGGCGTGTCCCACGTGGGGATGATCGTCGACGCGCGCAAGCGCCTGTTCATCCAGGCATCGTGCTCGAAGGGAGTCACGATCACCCCGCTTGACGACCGGTACTATCTGACCCGCTACCTCGGCGCGCGGCGCATCGTGCGCTGAGAAAATCGCCGGCGAGGAGATATAATAAAGCCATGCTCGCCGTCGTGGTGATGCTGGCCGCCGTCCGCGTTCAGGCGCAAGACGCCGCGCGTCTGGCCTTGCAGTCCGAGGCCGCGGCTTTCGCGCCCGGAATGCAACCGCCGGCGATCCTCTCGCCGACGCCTCCCGCCGCGCCGGCGCCCGCCGGCTTCGTGACGCTGGGCGCCGACCGTTTGGAGCCGCTGGTCGACGCTCCGGCCTTCATCGCGGCGTCGCTGGAGACGATGCGCGGCGCGCGCCGCTCGATAGACTTGGAGATGTTCGACCTGGAATACGAGGAGCTTGCGGCCACGCTCTGCGAGCGTGCGCGGACGGGCGTGCGCGTGCGAGTGGTGCTCGATCCGTTCATCGGAGTGACCCCCGCGCAGATGATCCGCAAGCGCCTGCGCGTCGCGCAGTTGCGCGCGGCCGGCGCGAGCGTCGAGTTCTACCCGATCCGCGACCTGCACGGCGCGGTGTTCAAGATCGATCACGTCAAGCTTTTGATCGCCGACGGCCGCGTCGCGGTGGCCGGCGGCACGAACTGGAGCCACGACGTGACCGTGCGCCACGACTTCAACCTCCGCGTCGAGGGCCCCGCGGTGCGGCGCCTGGAGATGGTCTTCGCGCGGGATTGGGCGCTGGCCGGCGGGCGGCCGCTGCCCCCCCTTCCCGCGCCTTCCTACGATCCGGCCGCGGGCCTGCAGATACTCATCACCGACGCCGACCATCGCGAGCCGCTGGAGGCCATCCTCTCGCGCATCGCCGCGGCCCGCCGCACGATCCGCGCCGAGGAATTCCTGCTCGACCAGAAGAACGTGGTCGCCGCGCTCATCGCCGCCCATCGCCGGGGCGTGGACGTGCGCGTGCTCCTGGATCCGAACTCGTTTTTCTTCGGAGGCGTCAACGCCGAAACCGAGCAGACCTTGCTGCGCGCGGGCGTTCCCGTGCGGGAGTTCCACGACCCCTCGGGCGAGGAGACCCTCCTGCACGCGAAGATGGCGGTCTTCGACGACCGCGACGTGATCGTCGGTTCGGCCAACTGGAGCCGGAACGCGCTGCAGGTCAACCACGAGCTCGCGCTGATGTTTCGCGACCCCGCGATCGCGGCGGACTTCTCCGCGGTCTTCGACGCCGACTGGAACGGGCGCAGCCGTCCCGCGCGCGAGCGCGGCGGCTTGGCCGGAATCATCCTGCGCCTGACCTCGGGCCTGGCCGGGCTTTTCAGCTGACGAGCCCGCGCGTTCCTAGAATCGGACTTCCGCCGAGCCGCCGTATTGATCGTAGGACGCAAGGGCGGTCTGTCGATAATGCTGGTATTCGACGCCGAGCGTCAGCCAAGGCAAAAAATCGTATTGGGCCGTGTAGTCTTGGACGTCGGCGCTGTTGTGCGTGCCGTCGAAATTGGTGTCCACGAACTGGATGGCCTCGTAGGAGGCCTTCAGCGTCAGCGGCAATTGCGGCGGGGCGTACTTGAGCGAGTATGTCGCCGACCAGTCGGGGAAGCCTTGCACGAGCCCGCCGACGGACGAGTTTTGAGCGATGACCGCGTGCGTGAGGGGGCGGTTGTAGAGGACTTCCAGCGCCGATAGGTTGTTGTATTTGGACTCGCTGAGGGAGACGGCGGCGTCGACCGCGTCGAAAAAACGCTGGGTGAGCGTGGCCGTCGGCGTGCGCTCGGTCATGTCGAAGAGAATTTGTTTTTTGCTGGGCGGCAGGAGCCCGTATATCAGTTGGTGCGTGATGGAGACGTCCACGGACAGCGTCGTGCGCATGGCGGAATCCGCGGTGTGGACCGCCGCGCCGACGTCGGCGGCGTTGGCGGCCATGTCGTTGGCTCGCCCGGTCAGCGCGTAGCTGGCGAACAGCGTCGCGTCGCCGTAGGTCCAACCGCCGCCGAAGGTCGTCGTCGGCGTGGTCATCGTGGAGGCGTTGCTGCGGTAGGCGTTGAAATCAGCGTTGAGCTCCAGGCCGTGGGGCAGTTGGGCGTCCAGGAAGGTGTCGGTCAGCCAGTAGGACTGGTTGCCGGCGAGGTCTCTCTGGCGCAGCGTCACGCCCCAGCCGCGAGAGGAGTCGTCCTGCTGGGGCGCGTCCGCGTCCGCGGAAGGAGTCGGTTGCTGGGCGGTTTGCCCCCGCGCCGAGGCCGCCAAAACAAGCGCGAGCAAGACCGCGCGATTCATTCGCGGATCATGGGTGTCCGACGGCCCGTTCGCCGCGGTTGAGCCTCTGTTGAGCGGCGCGGCGGCGCTGTTGGCGCGAGCGCAGTTCGTCTTGCCGCTGTTCAAGCTCGGCGCGCAGGCGCTGGAGCTCGTCGTGGCGCAGGCCTTCGCGCTCCTCGGGAGTCAGCGCCTTCCAGCCCTTGCGGATCGTCGCCAGACGCGCGGCCAGCGCGCGCATCGCCGCGCGTCGGCTCGTGAAAAACTTCATCGGTCTCTCGGGAGACGATTTCGCGCCGAAACCCGCGGCGGACTCCTGGCGCGGTCTCAGCACGGCCTTGCCGCCGAAGACTCCGTCCACGTCCACCAGCCCCTCGTCGAAGACCGCGACGCGCGTGAAGCCGGCCGCGCCCACCGAGACGCCCAACTCCGTGCCGCGCACGGCGGCCACGGCGGCGGGCGCGCGCACGCTCAATCGAGGCTCGCCCAGATGCTGAATCTTGGCCAGCAGAAGCCCGAAGGCCAGAGCGAACTGAGCTTTGGCCTTCGACAGCGCGGTCAAGGTGAAGTCCGCGCCGGGGCCCAGGCTCATCACGCTCGTGCCGTCGAGCGCGATCTCGGCCGAGCCCCCGTCGCCGACTTGAATTCGGTCGCCTTCGTCCAGCGGCAGGCCGGCTTCGGCAAGCGCGGGGCCGCCGTCGTCGGCGGCGATGACGCGAACCTCGCCCGACACCGCGGTCAAGCGCGCGTCCCAACGGCCGTCATTTCCGGCCTCGGCGCGGCCGATCGCGGCAAACAGAGAGACGAAAGCGATGGATGTCACCATGGCGCCTCCAAAATCCCGACGAGGTCCCCGCGCCGCGGCGGTCGAGCCGCCGCGGCGCGGGTCTTGATCACTGCCCGGCGCCGGTCGCCGCGGGCGTCGCCGGGGCCGCGGGCGCCGCCGGGGCCGCGGGCGTCGCGGGCGAGGCCGGGGCGCCTGCGGAAACGCCGCCGGCCGCGTTCTTGCTTTCGTCGCGGTTGATCTGGCGGCTGACCCGGTTTTCCTGGCGGTTGATCTTGCGCTGATCCGCCTTGGTGATGTGTCCGCCGTCGCGGCGGGCCATGCGGCGCTCCTCGCGGCGGATGTTTCGGTCCTCGCGGCGGATGCGCCGCGCCTGCTTTTTGTTCAACTCCCCTTTCTTGAGGCCTTGCTTGACTCGGCGGTGCTGATTGTTGAGCCGACCGTTGACCTCGGCGCGGCGAGGATGATCCTGCTTCCAATCGCCGGCCTTGGCCGGAGCCGTCAGGGCCGCCAGCAAGGCCGCCGCGGCCGCGAACGCCATGAGCTTCATTTTCATTCGTGTCCTCCCGGGCGCCGGGCGCCCATGGCCATATTACTCTTCGGCCGCCGGAAAGTTCGCGGCCGTGGGGCGATTATGCCAGGCGGGACGATCGCGCGCAAGATGATAAAGGTCACAGCACCGCGGCTCGCCGGGCCAGCGGCCACGCGGCCAGCGAGCAGGCTCCGCCCGCCAGGCCGAGCGCGGCCATCGCGAAGTAGTCTCCGCGGGCGGCGGCAAGGCGATCGTAGAGCGCTCCGCCGGCCATGTTGGAGGCGGCCGCGGCCAGGTTGAAGACGGCCATGAACGCGGCGAAAGTCGCCGCTTCGGCCCCTGGCGGGCAGGCGCGGGCGCATAAGTCGATCCAAGCCAGGCGAAACGCCACGCCCACCGCGCCGAAGATCACGGCCAAAGCCATGGCCGAGCGGGGGCCGACATAGAATAAGTAGAGCGCGCTGAGAACGGCGGAGGCCGGAATCGACAGCCGCGCCAGGCGCGGGCTCAGTGATCGGTCCGCGCTCGCGCGCGCAAAGGCGCTCGCGGCGAGCGCGCCCGCCGCGCCGGAGGCCGTGGTCAGGGCGCCGATGAACAGCGGGCTGAGCTTGAGCGCGCGCGTCTGATAGTAGAACTCGGCGATTCCCAGAAACGGACTGAAGCTCCACAAGAACACCGAACCCGAAATCAGCCAGAAGCCGGGGCGCGACGCGGCCTGGCGCAGCGCCGAAAAGCCTCGCGCCGCGGCCGCGCGCGCGCCCCCGACGACGACCTCATCGTCGACTCCCAAGGCCACGGCCGCGGCCGGCAGGGGCAGCAGCGCCGCGATCAGAAACACCATGCGGTAATCCGCGCGCGCGGCAAGCCACCCGCCGCCGAGTCCCGAGACCACCAGCGAGACATACAGCATTCCGACTTTGACGGCTTGGAAAGGTCCTGTCGATTCGATCTCGCGGCCGCGTTCGATCATCAGGCCCTCGCAGGCCGCGTCGGCCAAGACGGTGCCGACGTTGACGATCGTCAGCCATGCGAGCGTCGTTTTGTAATCGTATCCGCGCGACAAGGCCAGCGCCAGCCACGCCGCCGAGCTGAGCCCGCAGGCCGCGATCAGGTGCGGCACGCGGCGGCGGCCGTTCCACGGAAGTCCGTCGCTGACGAGCCCGAACAGGGGCTTGAGCGTCAACGGAAGAGTCATCCAGGTCACGAACAGCGCCGCCGCCGCCGAACCCAGGCGCAGGCGGTCCTTCAGGAGGTAGTCGACGGATTCATAGGCGAGGCCGGCCAGACCCTGGGCGAAATAATTGACGGCGAACAGGGCGTAGAGGCGCGCGCGCGCGTCGCGAGCTTCGGCCACGGACGCTACGAGCAGCGCGAGGCGCGCGCGTCTTCTTTGCCCGGAAACCAGGGCATCACGATCAACTCGACGCCGAGCTCGCGCACCGCGCGCTCGGTCTCGGCGTCGGGCAGGCGTTGGTCGTAGCCGAGCACGAGGATGTCGGGACGCAGGCGGCGCAGGGTCGCGGCGAAGCCGTCGGGCGCGCCGACGACGACCTCGTCGGCCACGCCCAGGCGCTTCAGGACGGCTCGTCGGCGCGCGGCCGGGACTGCGTTGGGTTTTTTGTTGTGCGCGTCGTTGGAGACGACGAGCACCAGGCGGTCTCCCAGCGCGCGCGCCTGGCGCAGCAGGCGCAGGTGCGCGGGGTGAACGCGGTTGAAGCAGCCCGCGGCGAACACCGTCGCGGGCCGAGCGCGCTCAGCTCGGGAGTTCGTGGTCGTCCTTCTTGACGGCGGCCTTCGTCGGCGTCTCCTCGTCGAGGCCTTCCTTCAAGCCTTTCTTGAACATGTTGACCGCGCGGCCGAGATTGCGCGCGAACTCGGGAATTTTGCTCGGCCCGAAAAGGATCAGCGCCACCACCGCGATGACCAGAAGCTCCGACGTTCCGATTCCACCCATAGTCTTGACTCTCCTCGACCGTCGCTTCCATTTTATCATTTTCGACGCAGCGGCGAACGATGTTGTAGACTGACGCCATGAAACGATCGAGCGTCCTCGCTTTTTTCGCCGCCGCGCTGTCCGCCTGCGCTTCGCGCCCCGCCGCGCCGGCGCAGGCCGGGCGGGCCTATTTCGTCCAAGCCGGTTGCGCCGCCTGCCACCGGATCGGTTCCTCGGGCAACGCGGTGGGGCCGGACTTGACGATGGTGGGTTTTCGCCATTCCCCGCAGTGGCTGGACATGTGGATCAAGGATCCCCAGGCGTGGAAGCCGGGAACTTTGATGCCCAAAAAAGACATTCCCTCCGACGCTCGCGCCGCGATCGTCGCCTATCTGGCCGAGCAGAAGGGCCAGGCCTGGCCCAAGGGCGGGCGTCCGTGGGATGGAGTGGCATCCGCGGCAGAGCGCGGGCGGCTGATCTATCTGCGCGCGGGCTGCGTGGCCTGCCACGGCCAAAACGGAGCCGGAGGCTACCCGAACAACAATGTCCCCGGCGGGCAGATCCCTTCGTTGACCGGAGTCTCCGAAGGCTACTCCCGCGCGGACCTGATCGCCAAGATCAAAAGCGGCGTCCCGTCTCCGGCCAAGGCCGACGCGGCCGGTCCCGCGCCGCTGGTCTGGATGCCGGCTTGGGGGCAGGTCTTGAGCGACGCCGAGATCGGCGACGTGGCCGATTACCTGCTGGCGCTCAAGCCCGGGGCGGCCTCCGACGGCTGGTAGACGCCGTCGGGCCATAGCGTTGCATCACCTTTTTCTTTGTTTTTCGTGGTTTTGCGTTTCCTCGGTCTGCTGTGCTAAAATCCCGGCGCCGCACAGTCTGATCTCTGATCAGGGGAGCGCATGAACAACTACGGGTGGGGATTGCCGATCCGGGCCTCGAGCTTCGCGGGGCAAATCGACTTCGGGATCCTTCTGATCCACGCCGCGATGGCGCTGATCTTCGTGCTGTGGGGCGTGTTCTTCGCCTACTTGCTGGTCCGCTACCGCCGGCGCGCCGGCACGCCCGCTCAGCGCGAGGAGCATCACGCGTCGTCGCAGGGAGGCTTTTGGGCGAACAACGCCGGGGAACTCAAGTCCCTCATGCCCGACGTCCTGGTCATGCTCTTCGAGATCGCCCTGATCGTCTTCTACGCGTTTCCGGTCTGGCGCTCCATCAAAATGTCGCCCCCCGACCCCAAGGACGCCGACGTGGTCGTCGAGGTCACCGCCGAGCAGTTCGCCTGGGACGTGCGGTATCCGGGTCCGGACGGGAAGTTCGGGCGCGCCAAGCCCGAACTCGTGCATTTCAGCAATCCGCTCGGGCTTGACCGCACGGATCCGGCCGCGGCCGACGACATCTTCGTGGCCAACGAACTCCACCTGCCGGTGGGCAAGAAGACCCTGATCCGGCTGCGCAGCAAGGATGTCGTCCACGATTTCTTCGTGCCCGAGTTCCGGCTCAAGCAGGACGCGGTGCCGGGCCTGGAGATCCCGATGTGGGTCGTGCCCACCCGCATCGGCCACTACGAACTCGCCTGCGCGCAGTTGTGCGGCTTCGGCCACAGCCTGATGCGCGGCGACGTCTATGTGGAATCGCCGGAGGATTTCCAGAAGTGGCTGGCCTCGCGCGCCGCGCTCAAGCCCGCCCCGCCGTCGGCGTCCAACAATTCGGGAGGTTTTTGACATGTCCCAATCCCACGCGGACTCGCACGGCCACGGTCATGCGCAGAGCTTTCTGCGCCGCTATGTTTTTTCGGTCGACCACAAGGTGATCGGCCTCCAGTATTTGTTCGCGTCGATGTTCTTCCTGCTGTCGGGCTTCGCGCTCATGATGCTGATGCGCTGGCAGTTGGCCTTCCCGGGCCAGGCGATTCCATTTTTCGGCAGGCTGTTCCCGGCCGATCTCGCGCCCAACGGCGTGATGAGCGGCGAATTCTACAACGCGCTCGGCGCGATGCACGGCACGATCATGATCTTCCTGGGCATCGTGCCGATGGGCGTGGCGGCCTTCGGCAACTACGTCTTGCCCCTGCAAATCGGCGCGCCGGACATGGCCTTTCCGCGCCTGAACATGGCCTCGTTCTGGCTCTTCTTGCCCGGCGGCGCGCTGATGCTGGGTTCGTTCTTCCTTCCCGGAGGCGCCGCGCAGTCCGGTTGGACTTCGTATCCGCCGCTGTCGGTCATCAACCCGGGACAGACCGTCTGGCTTCTGGCGATGGTGCTGCTGATCACCTCCTCGCTGCTGGGCTCGATCAACTTCCTGGTCACCACCGCCAACCTGCGCGCGCCGGGCATGAGCCTGATGCGCATGCCGGTGTTCGTCTGGGGCGAGGTCGTGGCCTCGGTGCTGCTGCTGCTGGCCTTCCCCCCCCTGGAAGGCGCCGCCATCCTCCAACTCATGGACCGAGTCGCGCACACGAGCTTCTACATGCCCAAGGACCTGGTGATCCTGGGCTCGCACTACGCCGGCTCCGGCGGCGGACAGCCGCTGTTGTGGCAGCACCTGTTCTGGTTCTTGGCGCACCCGGAGGTCTACGTGCTGGTGCTGCCGCCCATGGGCATCGTCGCCGAGATCATCGCCAACAACACGCGCAAGCCCCTTCACGGCTACACGACGATGGTGCTGTCGATGCTGTCGATCGGAGTGATGAGCCTGATCGTCTGGGCGCACCACATGTTCATCTCCGGCATGAGCCCGGCGCTGAGCAACTTCTTCCTGGTCACGACGATGATCATCTCGGTGCCCTCGGTCGCGCTGATGACCTGCCTGGTGTTCAGTCTCAAGGGCGCGTCGATTCGCTACAGCGTGCCCATGCTCTTCGCTCTGGGCTTCATTCCGCTTTTCGCCATCGGCGGCCTGACCGGACTGCCGCTGGGTCTGACCGTCACCGACATCTACCTGCACGACACCTACTACGTGATCGGCCACTTCCACTTCGTCGTCGTCACGGGTTCGGTGATCGCGCTCTTCGGAGGCGTGTATCATTGGTTCCCGAAATGGTTCGGGCGCAAGATGAACGACACGCTCGGCCAAATTCATTTTTGGGGCTCGGTGATTTGCATGGTGGGCATCTTCCTGCCGATGCTGCCCATGGGCTTGGCCGGGGCCTCGCGCCGCCTCTACGATCCAACCGCGCAGATGCACAACCTGATCGTCCAGCCGTTGAACGTCGTCAGCACGATGTTCACCTACGGCTTGGCCTTGTTCCAGATACCGTTTCTCTGGAACTTCTTCCACAGCATCTTCCGCGGCGAGAAGACCGTGGAAAATCCGTGGCAGGCGACCACGCTCGAGTGGGCTTGTCCCTCGCCGCCGCCGCACGGCAACTTCGAAAAGACCCCGCGCGTCTACCGCGACCCCTACGAATACTCCGCTCCCGGCCGCAAGACCGACTACTGGCCGCAAAACGAGCCCGCCTGAGGTGATCATGAACGCGACCACGGCCGCCGTGCCGCAGACGTCCAGCGGGATCAGCAACGCCAAACTCGGCGTCTGGCTGTTTCTGGCCTCGGAGATCATGCTGTTTTCGACGCTGTTCACGACCTACATCGTCTTGCGCCTGAGCGCCACGAGCTGGCCTTGGGGCTGGACCGCGCTGAACGTGCCGCTGGGCACGCTCAACACGGCGATCCTGATCACCTCCTCGGTGACGATCGTCATGGCCTACGCGCGCGCCTACGACCGAGACGTCGCGGGCTTTCGCAAATGGATGGCGCTGACGCTGGCGCTGTCGGCGTGCTTTTTGGTGGTCAAGGCCTTCGAGTACGGCCACGAGTTCTCGCTCGGCATCGGCCCGTCGACGAGCGTGTTCTACGCGGTCTACTTCACGATGACCGGCCTTCACGGCCTGCACATCGTCGGCGGCATCATCGTCAACTCGGGCCTGCTCTACATGAGCTATCGCAAGGACTGCTGGGAGGATCCGCTGTTTCTCGGCCGCGTCGAGGGCGCGGGGCTGTACTGGCATTTCGTCGACATCGTGTGGATCTTCCTGTTTCCGGCGCTCTACCTGCTCTAGAGAGGCGACATGTCCAACACCCCCGACGCCGCGCGCGACCCGCACCGGCCCAACGTCAAGCTCTACATGGCCGTGTTCGGCGCTCTGCTGTGCTTGACGCTGCTGACCGTCGCCGTGTCCAAACTCCACCTGCCGCGGCCGCAGGCGATCGCGGTGGGACTTCTGATCGCGGCCGTCAAGGCGAGCCTGGTCGCGGCGATCTTCATGCATCTGTGGGGCGAGGACGGGCGCATCCCGCGCATCCTGGCGGCGGTGGTCTTTTTCGCGGCGATGATGATTTTCCCGATCCTCGACGGGGCGTTCCTGGTCCCGTCGGCGACCAGCCGCGTGGCGGTGGCCGACCAGCATCCCGACGAGGGCGGCGCGGCCGCGCCAGCGGCGGAAAAGCCCGCGGAGGTCAAGTAGGCATGTCCCTGTCCGCGTTTCACAAGGTGTTCATCGCCTGCGCTTTTCTGGGCTGTTCGTTGCTGGCGCTGTGGGCGTCGGGCCACAACGCGGCCTCGCTGCATCAGCCGGCCTTGTTGGCCGTTTCGGTCGCGGGCATGGCGGCTCTGGTTTCTTATTTCGCGTGGGCGTGGCGCCACCTATGACGCGCGCTTGGGCGGCCGGGGCGGCGCTGCTCCTGTCGACGGCCGCGTCCGCGTGCCCCATTTGTTTCGGCGGTCTCGACGACAAGCGCGGGCTGGCGGCGGGCTTGTGGTGGCTGGTGGTGATCATGCTCTCGCTGGTTCTCGCGATGATCGGCGCGATCGGTTGGACCTTCTGGACCATCGAGCGCCGCCGCAAGGAAGCCGGCGCGTGAAGGCCTACCTTGCGCTGTGCAAGCCGCGCATCGCGGTGATGGTGGCGCTGACCGCGGGTCTTGGCTGGGCGCTGGCCGGAGGCAAGGCCACGCCGCGCTTCTGGGCGATGCTCGCGGGCGTGAGCGCCGCTTCGGCGGCGTGCGGCGCCCTCAACCAGTATCTGGAGCGCCACGAGGACTCGCTGATGCGTCGCACCGCCTCCCGGCCGCTGCCGCGGCGCGCGATCTCCGACCGCGCGGCGCTGGCCTTCGGCCTGACGCTGGCCGCGGCGGGCCCCGCGACCGTGTGGCTGGCGTGCGGGCGGCTGGCCGCCGCCCTGACGGCCGCGACCATCGTGCTGTACGTGCTGGCCTACACGCCGCTGAAGAAAGTCACGCCGCAGACCACTTGGATCGGCGCGGCGGCGGGCGCGGCGCCGCCGCTGATCGGCTGGGCGGCCGCCGCGGGCTCGCTCGACGCCAAGGCGTGGGCGCTGTTCGGCATCCAGTTTCTCTGGCAGATCCCCCACTTCCTGTCGCTGTTCTGGATCTACCGCGACGACTACGCGCGCGCGGGCTTTCGCGTGATGCCGGTGGTCCACCCCGACGGCGGCACCACCGCGGCGCAGATCGCCATCCATTCGTTCACGCTGCTGCCCGCGACGCTGCTTCCGGTGCTGCTCGGAATGGCGGGATTTTCCTACGCGGTCTCGGCGCTGCTCATCGGCACGGTCTTCCTGGGCCTGGGCCTGCGCGCGAGCTGGACCTTGGAGCGCGCCGACGCGCGCCGGCTTTTCCTGGCCTCGCTGGCCTATCTCCCCCTGATTTTCGGGATGCTCTTCATCGGAGGCGTCTGACATGAACCGTCGCCTTGCCCTCGCCGTCTTCGCCGCCGCCGCGCTGTCGGCGTGCGTGCGCCAGCCCGAACTCTCCGACCCGGTCGCGCGCGGCGAGCGCGACTTCAGGGGTCTTGGCTGCGTCAAGTGCCACCAGATCGGCTCCGAAGGCCACGCCTGGGGCCCGGACCTGACGCTGGTCGGCTTTCGCAAGTCGCCGCAGTGGCTCGACATGTGGCTGAAAAACCCGCATGCCTGGAACCAGAAGACGGTGATGCCCAATTTCCACTTGAAGGACGAGACGCGTGCCGATCTGGTGGCCTACTTGTCCGCGCAGAAGGGCCAGGCGTGGGCGACGGCGCCCTGGCGCACCGAGGCGGCCAAGGCTCTTGCTCCCATCGAACGCGGTCAAATGATCTTCAACGACGCCGGCTGCGTGGCCTGCCACGGCCAGAACGGCTACGGCGGCTACCCGAATAACAACGTCGCCGGGGGCCTGATCCCGAGCCTGACCCATGTCGCCGACAGCTACAGCGACCACGAGCTTCACGAAAAGATCAAACTCGGCGCCAATCCGATTGCCGTCGACGCGTCCAAGCCCGCGCCGATGATCCGCATGCCGAAGTGGGGCGAAGAGCTCAAGTCCGACGAGATCGACGCGCTCGTCGCCTACCTGATGTCGCTTGAGCCGAAATCCTCATCCAAATCCTCCGCCTCCGACGACGGCTTCTAAGCATTTTCCCGTCGTCGTCGCTGCGCTGCTCGTTTCCGCTTGCGGGCCGCCCGGCGCGCGCGAGCGCGCGCGGCACGCCCGGGAGATCGAGGCGCGCGCTCCAACGCTGTTCGTTGAATCGCGAGACGGACGGCGTGTGCACTATGTGGCGACGGGCCTGCGGGGCGGCGCGAAAGTGGTGTTCGTTCACGGCTCGCCCGGAGATTGGCGCGTCTGGGCGCCGCTTCTGGCCGATCCCGAGCTGTCTTCGCGCGCGGAGTTGATCGCGTTGGATCGTCCCGGCTACGGCGGCTCGGGCGCCGGGAGCGAGGAGACTTCTCTCGCGGCGCAGGCGCGGGCGGTGGAGGCGCTGTTCGATCTCGGGCCGTCGAGCGCGCCGGTGATTCTCGTGGGCCATTCCTACGGCGGCCCGGTGGTCGTCAAGGCCGCAGCCGAAGATTCGCGCGTGCGCGGGGTCGTGATCGTGGCCGGGGCGCTCGATCCGGCGCTCGAGCGCAAGAAGTGGTTCCAATATCTGGCCGATCTGCGCGCGGCGCGCGTCCTCATGCCGTCGCGTCTCGATGTCTGCAACCGAGAGATCGAGGCGTTGAAGGACCAGTTGATCGCGATGACGCCGGACTGGGCGCGCGTGAAAGTCCCCGTCGTCGTGATCCAGGGCCTGGCCGACGAGCGCGTGCCCCCGGCCAACGCGGACTTCGCCGAGCGGATGCTTCCCGTACGCCCGACAATCGAGCGCGTGCCCGGTTTGGACCACTTCGTGCCCGAGCGCCGGCCGGACCTGATTCGAAGCGCCGTGCTGGAACTGCTCGGCGGCCTTCAGGCCGCCCCGGCGAGTCCGTCGAGGCGGGCCTCCAAGTTCCGCGGGTCGTCGACGGGCAGGCCGCACGCGCCGCCGACGCACGCGTAGGCTCGCGCGTCGGGGCTTTCCGCGATCGCCGCGACGGCCGGAATCATCCGGGCAAGCTGTTCTCGGCGCGCGGCGTCCCAGGCGACGATGAGCGCGTCCGGGCGCAGGCGCGAGCGCGCGGCGGCCATCAGAGCGCCGGCGGCGGGAGAGCCTAGGCCGGTGACGAGCACGAGCGTCGGCGGGCGGCCCGCGCGGTCAAGAACGGAGAGAAGATGGGCGCGCGACAGCGGGCGGTCCGCCGCCGCGGCCATCCCGCGCGCGAGCGTCTTATCGGCGAATCGGCGCAAGTCTTCGCGCCCGGTCAACGCGTGCAGGCGCAGGCACGCGTCGGCCAGAACGGCCGAGGCCGAGGGCTCGACGCCGTCGTCGTCGTCGAGAGCGCGCGACCAGAGCTCCGGCGCCGCGCCGTCGGCGGTCTGGTAGAGCCCGCCGCCGGGCGCCGCGAAGCGGCGCAGCGCCTCTTCGGTCAGAGTCAGCGCCCAGCGCAGGTGTTGCGCATCGAAATCGGCCTCGTAGAGATCGAGCAGTCCCGCCGCGACGAACGCGTAGTCGTCGGCCATGCCCGGGATGGTCCGGTTCTCGCCCGCGCGGCAGCGCTTGAGCTCGCGGCCGTCGGCGCTGGCGAGTTCGCGGCGCAAAAATGACGCCGTCTCTTGGGCGAGCTCAAGCGCCCGAGGCGAGCCCGTCGCGACATGGGCGCGCGAAAGCCCGCTCAGGGCCAGGCCGTTCCAACACGCCAGGCGCTTGTCGTCGCGCGAGGGGCGCGGGCGGCGCGCGCGCAGTTCTTTGAGCGTCGCGAGCGCGGCGCGGTCGGCGTCTTCGCCGAGCGCTTCGGGAGCGTTTTCGATGAGGACGTTGCGCCCCGCCAGTTCGCCGTGCGGGTCGTCGATCGCGTTGCCCTCGGCCTCGACGCCGTGGCGGCGGCAGAACGCATCGGCGGCGGGGCCAAGCGCGGCGCGCAGTTCCGCCGCGGTCCAGAGATAGAACTCCCCCTCGCGCTTCTCGCCGCCTTCGGCGGGCGCGCTGTCGGCGTCCTCGGCGCAGCACAGGCCTCCGTCGGCCGCGCGCAGGTCGCGCGCGAGGTAGTCCACGGTCTGTTCCAGCGCGCGCGACAGTTCCGGGTCGCGCGTCGCCTGGACCGCGTCGGCGAGATTTTCCAGCAACTGCGCGTTGTCGTAGAGCATTTTCTCGAAATGCGGGACGCGCCACTGCGCGTCGGTCGAGTAGCGATGGAATCCCCCGCCCAGGCGATCGAAGATGCCGCCGCGGACCATCGCGCGCAGAGTCGCCAGCGCCATCTCGCGCGGCCGCGGGGCGCCCGTGCGCGCCGAGCGGCGAAGCAGGTAGCGCTGGAAGGCGGGCATGGGGAACTTCGGCGCGCCGCCAAATCCCCCGGCGTCGGGGTCGTAAGCGCCCGCGAAGGCCGCGTCGGCGCGCCTAAGCGCCTCGGCCGCGTCGACGCTTTCGTCGCGCTCGCTCCCGCCAGAGAGGTGCGCGCTCACGGCCTGGGCCAGGCGGCGCGCGTCGTCTTCCGCTTCCCCGCGGCGCTCGCGCCACAATCGGCTCAGGCGGCGCAGGAGCTCGACCCAGGAGGGGCGCCCCCAGCGCGGCTCGGGCGGGAAGTAGGTGCCGCCGTAGAACGGTTTGAGCTCGGGCGTGAGAAAGACATTGAGAGGCCAGCCGCCGGAGCCGGTCATCGCCTGGACCGCGGTCATGTAGAGGCGGTCCACGTCGGGGCGCTCCTCGCGGTCGAGCTTCACGCACACGAAGCCTTCGTTCATCACCGCGGCCGTCGCGGGGTCGCGGAAGCTCTCGCGCTCCATCACGTGGCACCAGTGGCAAGTCGAGTAGCCGATCGACAGCAGGATGGGGACTTCGCGGCGCCGCGCTTGCGCGAACGCCTCCGGGCCCCACGGGTACCACTCGACGGGATTGTCCGCGTGCTGGCGCAGATAGGGGCTGGCCTGCGCGGCGAGGCGGTTGGGGCTCACGCTACTTCAAGACGGTGGTCTGCAGTACGATCAAGATCAGTCCGATGATCGACCCGCCCGCGATGACGCCCGCGCAGGCGGTCTCCTGGTTTTCGACGAGAGCGCGGTAGGTCAGGCTTTTCTGGTCGCGGCACAGGCGCCCGGCGGCCCAAAACAGCAGCGCGCCCACGCCCATCGCCCAGCAGTCGGCGAAGCGCAGGATGAAGGCCAGGCCGAACCCCACCGGCGACAGCCAGAAGCGGCCGTGCGTGCGCTGCTGGGCGATCTCCATGAGCAGTCCCAAAATCCCGCCGATGAGCACGGCCCAGCGCGCGGTCGGGTGCAGGAATGCGAAGCCCTTGGTCAAGATCACGGCCACCGCTTTCCAGATCATGGCCCCGGGCATGGGCAGCTTGTCGCTCATGAGGACCGTGGTGTCTCCGTGCATGATCGCGTAGAAGACCGGGATGGAGACCGCCGCGCCCGCGACGATGCCCAAAGTGTGGCCGACGGCCTGGTGGCGGGGCTTGCCGCCGAGCATGTAGCCGGGCTTGATGTCCATGAGAAGGTTCGCCGCCGACGAAGTGACCTCGCCGGTGATGCCGGCGGCCATCAGGTTGGTGGTGACGTTGCCCGGCGCCAGCGCGCCGTAGGTGAGCTGGGTGAGCTTGCCCAGCGCGCCGATGGGAGTGATCGAGGTCAGCCCCGTGGCGTTGACGGCGATCAGGGTGAACACGAACACCATCGGCACGGCCAGCATGCCCAGCCACCACTGCACGCCGAAAAACGCGTGCCCGGCCCACGCGGTCAGCAGGCCGATGGAAGGGATGCCGACGACGAACAGCGACATCGGCAGTTCGATGTCCTCAAGCACGTCCGAGCCCGCGCGCCGTCCGAACATCCCCTTGACCGAGTCGACGATCATCTTGGGCTTGGACAGAAACGAGTAGACCGAGGCCGTGGTCATCATCGCCACGCCCCCCCACAGCGCCCACATCGTGATGTTCTTGAAGCCCGCGTCTTTGGGGATGACTCCGATGTGGATCATCCAGGGCGCCAAAAACACGTAGTTGACGATCGCGCCCAGCATCAGCGAGGCGGCCACGCGCGGGCCCATGAGGCCGCCGGTGGCGACCATCACGATGGAGGAGTCCCACTGGATGGTCAAGTCGCGCAGCGGCGTGCCGAGGATGTTCGGGGTGAACCATTTGTAGACGAAGTCGTCCCAGTGCTCGGGCAGGGTCAGCCAGCCCAGGCGCATGGCCTTCATCACGGCGTCGTTGCCCATCGTTTCGACGGCGGCCGACAAGAGCGCGCCCACGGCCAGGATCTTGGCTTTGAAAATGCCCGCGCCTCCCCCCGCGTCGGCGTGCAGGTTGTCCATCACGACTCCGGCGGCGTAGCCCTCGGGAAAGGGCAACTGCTCGTCGTTGATGAAGCGTTTTTTAAGCGGGAAGGCGAACAGAACGCCCAAAACGCCCAGCAAGACGACCCAAACCAGGGTCTGCTGCCAGGGGATCACGCGGCCGGTCACCGACATGTAGGCGGCCATCGAGGAGATCAGCGGGCCGGTCATGTAGCCGGCGCTGGTGGCCACCGACTGCATCGCGTTGTTTTCGAGCACCGTCATCTCCGACCCCAAGCCGATCTTGGCCAGGACCTTGAAGGCCGCGAACGACAAGATCACCGAGGTGATGCCCACGCCCAGCGTCCAGCCGGTGCGGATGCCGACGTAAAGGTTGGTCAGGCACAGCACGCCGCCAAGCAGCATCCCGGTCAGCGCGGAGCGCACGGTGAGCTGGGGCATGTCGCCCTTGTAGACGTTCTTCAGCCACCAGCGGTCCTTCTCCTCCAGCGTCATCGTGCGGATTTGTTCGGGAGTCAGTTCGGGAATGGACATGGCGCAGAGTATGGCAAATCCGCGCGCCGCGGCGCCGTTTCAGCGCGGGCGCGAGCGCGAGCGCGGCGTGGCCTTGTCGGCACGGTAGACGATCACGCGCGCTTTCTCGATGGTCACCAGGCCGTCGGCGACCATGGCCTTGAGCCTGGGCAGGAGCTTGGCGACTTTCGGCGCGCGGTCGACGATCTCGACGACCATCGGCATGTCGTAGGACAGTTCCAGGAGCTTGGCCGTGTGCACATGCGCCTTGGCGCCGTAGCCCATCACGCCCTTGAAGACCGTAGCGCCCGCCAGCCCCAGCGCGCGGGCCTCGTCGACGATGGCCTCGTAGAGGGGGCGGCCCTGCCAGCGGTCCTGCTCGCCGACGAAAATGCGCACCAACTGACGGCTGCCTTCCAGCTTCATGGTACCCTCCTAGATCGCGCCGCCAAGCCGCAGTCCCAGCCGAAACAAAATAAATCCACCGGCGCCGCTGCCCAGGTAGTTGACCAGAGCGCGCGCGGCCTGTCCGTCGGCGGCGAGGTTGCCCGACTCCAGGATCAGCGTCGAGAAAGTCGAGTACGCGCCGCAAAAGCCGGTCATCAGCAGCAGCCG
>JAJZQS010000046.1 GCA_021806745.1 bacterium | reverse complement strand
TCGGTCGCAATGACGAAGGCCTTCATGCGCGAGGAGCGCGACGATATCTCCGCGGTCTCGCCGCCGCGCACGGCGGCGTTGCGCCGCGCGTCCAGCCGCAGGCCGATGGACTCCAGGCCCTCGCAGATGCGCGCGCGAACGACCGCCGAGTTCTCGCCGATGCCGCCCGAAAAGACCACCGCCCGCGCCCCGCCGATCTCCGCCGAGTACGCGGCCACGTAGCGGCGCGCGCGCGCGCAGAAGATGTCCACGGCCAGCCGCGCGCGGCGGTCGCCGTTCTCGCTCTCCTCGGCGAGCAGCTCGCGCATGTCGCTGGTCATGCCCGACAGGCCCAGCAGCCCCGACTCCTTGTTGAGGAGGGTCATGATCTCGTGCAGGCTCAAGCCCTCCTTCAAAGACAGGTACTCGACGACCGACGCGTCCACGTCGCCGGCGCGCGTGCCCATGATCATGCCTTCCAGCGGCGTGAATCCCATCGAGGTGTTGACCGAAGCGCCCCCGCGGATCGCGCACGCCGAGCAGCCGTTGCCCAGGTGCAGCGTGACGATGTTCACCTTCTCCTTGGGCAGGCCGGTCAGGCGGCGGTAGCGGTAGGCCAGGTAGCGGTGGGAGGTGCCGTGGAAGCCGTAGCGGCGGATCTTGTAGCGCCGGTAGAAGTGATAGGGGATGCCGTAGAGATAGGCGGTCTCGGGCATGGTCGCGTGGAAGGCGGTGTCGAACACCGCGACTTGAGGCACGCCCGGACCCAGCAGTTCGCGCGCGGCGCGGATGCCCTTGAGGTTGGCCGGGTTGTGCAGAGGCGCCAGGTCCACGCACTCCTCGATGCCGGCCGTGACCGAGTCGTCGATCAGGATCGACGCGCGGAAACGCTCTCCGCCGTGGACGACCCGGTGACCGACCGCGTGGATGTCGGCGGCCGCGCGCACGCCCTCGATGCCGGCTTGCGGCGAGATCGCCCAATGCAAAACGCGCTCCAGCGCGGCGCGCGCGTCGCGCAGCGGCGCCTCCTCCTTGACCGGCGGTCGGCCGGTCGCCTGAAAAGAGATCAGCGCAAGACTGCCCACGCGCTCGATGAGTCCGCGCGCCAGGCAGCGGTCCGCGTCCGCCTCGATGGCGCGCGCGTCGGTGGCCAGGATCTGGAACTTCAGCGACGACGAGCC
Organism: bacterium; assembly: GCA_021806745.1. Lineage (GTDB taxonomy): Bacteria > Elusimicrobiota > Elusimicrobia > UBA1565 > UBA9628 > GWA2-66-18. Next base: position 20,313 of record JAJZQS010000046.1, on the reverse strand, counting down.
GCAGTTGAGGACGAGAACGTTCATGGCGCCTCCCATCCCGGCGCGGCCGCGCCGGGAACGCGATCTTTCACGGACCCATCATCCAATATTTCCCCGCCCGGCGTCAGCGCGGCAAGGAAGGGTCGCGGGCCAAATACGCCTCCAGGATGAATTTGACCGGATCCAAGGCCGCGGCCGATTCGCCGGAAGGCGCCGGGGTCGGAGCGCCGGAACGGGCGGGACGCGGGCGTCGGGGGCGCAGCCTGCGCGCTTTGCCCACGATGTAGAAATCGAGCGGGTAGCCGCCCTTGGCGTCGCGCGCCAGACGCGACAGCGGGATGCGCATCTCCCAGACCGGGCGCAGGCCCGTGAATCCGATGCGAAACTCCATGTCGTCGGGCCAGGCGGCCGTGGACACGGTCGGCGCGCCGCGCACGGTCGGCGTCGAGTAGAACACGAGGTCGGGCCGGACGGCGGAACTCGGGTCTCCGGCCACGGGACCGTAGCGCAGTTCGTCCTCATCCGGGGGTTTTCGCCGGCTGAAGGGCACGCGCAGGCCCCAGGATTTGGTCTTGCCGTCGGCCGCGTAAAAGACGAAGCCGACGTCCTGCTTGGTCAAGCCGATGATCTGGGCGCGGCCCTCGCGCGTGCTGGAGGTGACCTTGAGATAAAGATTTTTGCCGTCGTTGAGCGCCTGCACGCCCAGACCGCCGTCCTCGTACGCGCCGCCCTCCGGCCACTCGCCGTCGTCGCCGTCGACGACCACCGGTTTCGCGGCCCAGCCGCCGATCGAGTCTCGTCCCCAAAAGCCGGCGCGCGCCGAGGCGGCCGCGAAGAAGACGAAGAACGCCGTCGCGCCGAGGCTCAGCGAGCCTCGGGGGAACGCTCCTTGATGCGCTTGTCGGCGATGTCGCACAGGACCTGGAACTTCGCCTGCTGGTCCGAATTCAGCAAGAGGGCGATCTCGCGCCGGGCGGCCTGGCGAACCGCGAACGAACGGTCGCTACGCTCCTTTTCCAGCACGGACAACTCGTCTTGCTTGGCCGATAATATCTTTTCCACGGCCGATTTTTGCGCGTCGTCGAAAACGAGCTCCGCGTTCAGCCGATCAAGCGCACGAGAGACCTCGGCTTCCCCCGCGCGCATGTGGCGATGAAACAAGACGCGCTGCCCCCACGATCCCATCGCGCCGCCGCTGAGCAGGCCCAGCGCGAAGACCGGAATCAGCAGCTTCTCGGCCCGGGACCTCATCGCGAGGAGTCCGCAAGCCCGATGACCTCGGACACTCCGGGCGGCGGCACGCGCCGCGCCGGCGACAGAGCGACCTCGCGGCCCTGAGCGACGAACACGGGCTCGTAGGCGGCCAAATCCGAGGCGTAGGGCAAAAACGACAGCGCCAGCGCGGCCGTGGCCAGCCCCAACGCGGGCGTGAGCCACTCGACGGCCAGCCAGCGCTCCCACAGAGACGGCCGGGGCGCGTCGAGCCGCGCCATCACGCGGGCGACGCAACGCTCGGTCTGGGCCGCGGTGGGCGCGCGCAGCGCGGCGGCCCGCGCCAGCAACGCCAAGCCCGCCGATTCGCGCGCGCATTCGGGGCACTGCTCCAAGTGGCGCGCCAAGTCCCGCGCCTCGCCGGGCTCGACAGCCCGCTCGCGGCGGCCCGACAGCATGTCCCTGAATTTATCGTGGTTCATCGTGCGCCCTCGCTTTTGAGACGCTTGGAGACGCCTCCAGGTGTCCCAGAATCTCTCGGAAACGCGCGCGCGCGCGCCGGAGCTTCGCCTTGACCGAATCCAACGAGCAATTCATCGCCTGCGTCAGTTCCCGGTAATCGAGGCCCTCCATCTCCCTCAAGGTGAGGATCAAGCGGTAGTCGGGCGGAAGCTGACTCAGGACTCTTTGCACCAAATCGGCCTCCTCGCTGGCCAGCGGGGCCTCCGACGAGGGCTCGGCGAGCAGGCGGCGCACGCCGTCGCCCTCGCGCTCGACGAACGCTTCCCAAGATTCCTCCCGGCGGCGGGACTGTCCGCGCAGCAAGTCCAAGCAGCGGTTGGCCGCCACTCGGTAGAGCCAAGTCGACAACGCGGCGTCGCCGCGAAACTCGGACAGGCGCCGGTAGGCCTTCAGGAAGACGTCCTGCGCGGCGTCCTCCGCCTGGGTGCGGTCGCCGAGCATCGACGCGCACAGGCCGAACACGCGCGGGTGGTGGCGGCGCACGAGTTCGGCATAGAGGCTCGTCTCGCCGGCCAGCACCTGCTCGATGAGTCGGGCGTCGGTCTCTTCGTTCGCCAAGGTCTATCCGCTCTTAGACGGGTATGATACCGCATTCGGGTCCGAGCAAATGCTATCGTCTCGCTCGTGATTTTTTCCGCCGCCTTCATTTGGTCTCTCGCCCCGGCCTTCGCCGCGCCGCCGACGCCGGCCGCCTCCACCGCGTCGGCGTCCGTGTCCGTCTCGACGGACGACGCGCCCGCCTCCGATCCTCCGGCCGACCCGCTGTCGCTCTACGACGCGGCGCTGGCCGACCTGCGCGCGGGACGCGACGACGCGGGCCGCGCGGGATTGAAAAAAGCCTTCGACTCCTTCGTCGACGGTCTCGATGACGACGACCTGCCGGGAGTCCTGCGTCCGGATTTCGCCGCGATGATCGACAAGGCGCGCGATTGGACGGGCGCCGAGGCCGACGGGCCGGCGGCTCCGGACATGGACGTGTCCTTGTCCGTGCTGCGCGCGGCGTCAAGCTCGAGCACGGTCAAGATGCAGGGCGTGCGCATCGAGCCCGACAACTCGATCGTGCAGCGCTTCCTGTCCATCTACACGCGCCAGCGTCCGCGCAGCGTGGAGGCGGCGCTGGCGCGCTCGGGCCGCTACCGAGACATGATCGCCTCCGAGCTCAAGCGCAAAGGCCTGCCTCCGGAACTCCTCTATCTCGTGATGGTCGAAAGCGAATACCGGGTGGACGCGGTCTCGCCTTCGGGCGCGGCGGGACTCTGGCAGTTCATGCCGGGCACCGCGCGCAAATACGGGCTTGAGGTCTCGTATTGGGTCGACGAGCGCTACGACCCGGTCAAGTCCACGCGCGCGGCGGCGCGCTATTTGTCCGATCTCTATCACTGGTTCGGGGATTGGGAACTGGCGCTGGCGGCCTACAACCGCGGCGAGGGCGGCATCGGACGCGACCTGCAGTTCAGCCGCTCGACCGACTTCGGCGCGCTGTCGGGGCGCAAGGTGCTTCCGGCCGAGACCGACCTCTACGTCCCGAAGTTCATGGCCTGCGTTCTCCTCGGGCGCGATCCGGGCAAGTACGGCCTGCATCCGGTCTACGAGACCGCGGCGCCCTACGACGAAGTGACGCTCGCGCGCGATCTGGACCTGGGCGTGGCCGCCAAGTGCGCGGGCGTTCCCGAGGCGACGATCCGCCAGTTGAACCCGCAACTGCGCGCGTGGTGCACGCCCAAGAACCGGCCCGGCTTCGTCTTGCGCGTGCCGGCCGGGACCAAGAGCGCCTTCGAGCAGGCGCTGGCCCAGGTCAAGGATTGGAACCCGGGTCCGACGAAGGTACGCTACAAGGTCCGTCGCGGCGACTCGCTGGGGCTGATCGCCAAGCACTACCACACGACGGTCAAGACGCTGATCGCCGACAACAAAATCCGCTCGGCGCGTCGCCTGCGGCCGGGCATGACCTTGGTCATCCGCCCGGGACGCGCGGGAGCCAAGGGCGGACGGCGGCGCCGTCATCATTCCAAGAAGCGCCGGCGCTCCTAGCGCGAACGCATGAGCCGCGTGCTGGGTCCTCAGTCCTACCGGCGCTCGCCTTGGAAAAACGGGCTTGGCTCCACGCTGGAGCTGGCCGCGGACGCCGCGGACTGGAGCTGGCGCCTTTCCATCGCCGAGGTGCCCGCTCGCGCGCGCTTCTCCGAGTATCCGGGAGTCGACCGACTCCTGCTCTGCCTGGAAGGGCCGGGCCTGAGGATTTGGCGCTTAGGGACCCCGCAGGAAGTCCCGCGAGAAGGCGAGGCGGCGCGCTTCCTGGGCGAGGAGACCGTCGAGGGCGAACCGCTGGGGCCCGGCGTGCGCGACATCGGCCTCATGGTCCGGCGCGAGCGCTGGCGCGCGTCGATGCGCCTTGCGCGCGGCGGCGGCTTTGAGCTCGATGGGACGGCGGCCCTGGTCCACGTCCCTTCCTGGGCGAGGAGCGCGCGCGTGAGCGCCGAAGGCGGGGACATGGAAATTCCCCCCGGCGGGACGCTGGTCGCGGCGGGAAGGGTGACGGCGGCGCAAGTCGAGGCGGCGGTGGCATGCGAGTTGTCGCCGGCGCCGCTTTACGCCGCCAGAATGCGCGCATGAACTCCATCGACTGGCTGCGCGAGCCCTCGCTCGATGAGCTTCGCGCCATCCCTTTCAAGCCCGTCGACCCCGCCGTCGCGCGCCACGACATCGAGGCGCGCGGCTTCGTGCGCGTCCCATTGGACTACTCGCGCCCGCAAGGCCCCGAGGTCGGCGTCTTCTATCGGCTGATCCCCGCTCAAGGCGCCTCGCTCGGCGACGCCTCTCGCCCCGTCGTGGTCGTGATCAACGGCGGCCCGGGGATGCCCTCCTGGCTCTATCGCCCCTACGACTTCGACTACACCGGCCGACGCGCGCCCAAGGTCGACTATCTGGGCGAACTGACCAAACATTTCGCGGTGCTCATCGTCGACCAGCGCGGCACCGACGGAAACTCCTGCCCGCTTGATTTGGACGACCCCGCGGCCAAGCCCGAGCTCATCGCGCGCTACTTCGATTCCCTCCACGTGGCGCTCGACCACCAAGAGGTCGTCAACGCCGTACTCCCCGGCCGCGATTTCTTCATGATCGCGCAGAGCTACGGCGGCATGGTGGGCATGCACTACATGAGCCTGCCCCAAATCACCCGCGTTCCCAAGGCCATCTGCTTTTCGGCCGCCGCCATGCCCCACGGCGACTTTCTGGCCCAGTCCAGACAGCGGCGCGCCCAGCAGAAGGAATTCAACCGGCGCCTTCAGGCGACCCGCCCCGACCTGCCGCCCAAGATCGTCGCGCTGCGCCGGCGCTTTACCGAGCATGGACTGGCGCCCGACAACGCCCACTTCCTGTGGACTTATCTGGGCCAGGGCGAGGACGGCGACTGGCAAAAAAAGCTCGGGCGCAAGCTCGACGAGCTTCTGGCCGCGGACGCGAAGGGGCTCGCCGAATTCGTCGCCGAGGAAGGCGCCTCAAACTTTCTCAATTACGTTCTCTCCAACCCCATGACCACCCCCGGCCACACCGACGCCACCTTGGCCCGGGTCCTCGAGCGGGAGATCGCCTACGACGCCGAGTGGATGCTCGACGAATGCTGGGTTCTCAAGACCACCGGCCGCGACGGAACCTGGCGCCAAGCCGTCATCGAGGCCATGGACGCCGCCCCGCACCCCGGCCTGCGCTACCCGTCTCCCGACGAGATCAAGCGGGGATTTCGCCGCTCGCGCGTGCTCTTCGCTCTGGCCGAAGGCGACGTCTTCCTGCCGCTGGAGGGCGTGCGCCGCAACGCCGCGCTGTTCCAGGTCCCCGGCGTGACCTCCGAACTCGTCTTGCCCGGGGGACACAAGGCCGTGTTCCTGCCCAAGGGCGCGCGCGCGTTTCGCGACTGGGCGCTGGCCGCTTAGAAACCGTGCCGGCTCGCCTGAGCCAGCAGGATCGCCGCGATCGTCATCGCGACGCCAAGCCCCCCGCGCGTCTGCGCAGGAACTCGCCCGCGTCGTCGAAAAGGACATAGGCCACCGGAGTGATCAGCAATGTGATCAGCAGGCACAGCGTCTGCCCGCCGATGATGACCACCGCCATCGTGGCGCGGCTGGCCGAGCCGGGCCCCCGCCCCAGCGCCACCGGCAGCATCGCCGCCACGAGCACCGTCGTCGTCATCAGGATGGGACGCAGGCGCGTCTTGTTGGCCTCCAGCACGGCCGCGTCGCGAGCCATCCCGCGCTCGCGCAGGGAGTTCGTGTAGTCGACGATCAGAATCGAGTTCTTCTTGACGATGCCGAACAGCATGAAAATTCCCATGATCGAGAAGATCGTCAACTGCTGGCCGGTGACCAGCAAAGACAGCAGCGCGAACGGGATCGACAGCGGCAGCGACAGCATGATCGTGACCGGGTGCAGGAAGCTCTCGAACTGGGAGGCCAGCACCATGTACATGAAGATCAGCGACAGCACGAAGGCCATCAGAAAGCCCCGCATCATCTTGCCCATCTCCTTGGCCTGGCCCTGCAGGCTTTGGCCGTATTCCGGCGGCAGGCCCAGGCTCTTGAAGATCGCGTCGGCCTTGGAGACGGCTTCGCCCAGCGGCAGCCCCTGCAGATTTCCCGTGATCGTGACTTGGCGCTGGCGGTCGTGGCGGTCGATCTGCGAGGGGCCGCGGTCCTCGTAGGGGGTCGCCACGCTGTCCAAGCGCACGAGCCCGACCTTCGACGAGGGCACATAGAGCCCGCGCAGAGCCGCCAGCGTGTCGCGGAAGGGCTTGTCGACGCGCAGGCGGACCTGGTAGAGCTCGTCGCCGTCCTTGAACTTGGTGATGTCCTCCTCCCCGCCCACCATCGTGCGCAGCGCGTCGGCGATGTCTTGAACCTTCACGCCCATGTCCTGCGCGCGGTCGCGATCGATGCGCACCTTGACCTCGGGCTTGGCGAAGACGAGAGATGTGTCCAGGTCCACGAGCCCGGGCGCGTCGCGCCGCAGGCGTTCGACCATCTGCGCGGAGGCCTTGCGCAAGACTTCGAGATCCGGCCCCGAGACGATGTACTGGAAATCGGTGGTCTTGAACCCGCCGCCCGAGATCTGCGGCACCACGCTGACCGTCAACCGCAGGCCCGTGTACTTGGCGAAGGCGCGGCGCGCCAGCGCCATCAGTTGGAACTGGTCGAGCGCGCGCTCGCCGCGGGGCTTGAGGCGGACGTAGATCGACGCGTCGTTGACTCCATCGCCGTCGTTGGCGGCGATCGTGCTGAGCAGGCTGTCGACGCCGGGAAGCCTGCGCAGTTCCGCTTCCAACTGCTTGACGATCTCGTCGGTGGCGCGCAGCGAGGTTCCCTCCGGCGCCTTGATGTCGACCTCGAACTCCGCCGCGTCGTCGGGCGGGATGAAGCCCTTGCCCACGAAGCGGATCAAGACCGCGCTCGACAGCACCGTCAAGACCGACGCCGTCACGACCAGGGCCTTGCGGCGCAAGGCCCATTCGACCAGGCGGCCGTAGCGCTCCTTGAGGCCGTCGTTGAGCGCGTCGACAAGGCGCTGGAAACGCCCTTTCGGACCGTGGGGGATCGTCAGGAAGCGCGAACTGAGCATCGGCGTCAGCGTGAAGCTGACGAACAGCGAGACCATGATCGCGAAGGCCACCGTCAGGCCGTAGCTTTTGAGAAACCGGCCCACGATGCCGGGCATGTAGGCCAGCGGCAGGAAGATGATCACCAGCGAAATCGTCGTGGCCAGCACCGCCTGGGAGATCTCGGCCGTGCCCTCCAGCGCGGCCTGTCGCGCGCTCAAACCGCGCTCCTCCATGTGTCGAAAGATGTTCTCGAGCACCACGATCGCGTCGTCGATGACCACTCCCACGGCCAGCGCCAGGCCCAGCAGCGTCATCGTGTTCAGCGTGAATCCCGCGTAATCCATCAGCGCGTAGGTGGAGATGACCGAGATCGGGATCGCCAGCGCCGCGATCACGGTCCCCCGCGCGCTGCCCATGAACGCCAGCACCACCAGCGCCGCCAGGATCGCTCCCAGGACCAAGTGCTCCTGCACCGTGTCCACCGAGCCCAGGATGAACTGCGATTGGTCGCGCGTCACGCGGACTTGGTAGCCGGGCGGCAGGCGCGGCGCGAGCTGCGCCAAAGCCTCCTTGACCCTCGCGATGACCGCGACCGTGTTGGCGCCGGATTGCTTTTGCACCGAATACGCGACCGCGTCGACGCCGTCCAGGCGCGCGAGCGTGCGCGGCTCGGCCTCGGTGTCGGACACGCGGCCCACGTCGCGCACGCGCACGGGCTGGCCGTCGACGTTGGCGATGACGACCTTGTCGAAATCCTCGGCGCGCTCGATGCGTCCCATCGTGCGCAGCACCAGTTCCCGGTCGCCCTGGTCCACGCGCCCGCCCGGCGCCTCGACGTTCTGCTCGGCGAGCGCGTCCTTGACCTGCTTGATGGTCAGCCGCCGCGCGGCCAGGCGGCGCGGGTCGATGATCACGTGGATCTCGCGCTCGCGCCCGCCGATGACCACGATCCGGCCCACGCCCGAGATCGTCTCCAGCGGCTCCTTGATCTTCTTCTTGGCCGTCTCCGTGACCTCGCGCAGCGGCGCGCGCGCGCTGACGACGACGGTCATCACCGGGGTGGCGCCGGGATCGAACTTCTGAACCACCGGCGTGTCGGTGCCCTGCGGCAACTGGGCGAGCACGCCGTTGACCTTGTCGCGGACCTCCTGCGCGGCCACGTCCACGTCCTTTTCCAGCTTGAAGGTGACCACGACCTGACTCATCCCCTCGAAGCTGTTCGAGTTGACCTCGTCGATGCCCGAGATCGTGTTGACCGCCTCCTCCACGGGCTTGGTCACCGCCGTCTCGATTTCCTCGGGGCTGGCCCCGCGCAGCTTCGTGTTGATCGTCACGATCGGGAAATCCACGTTCGGGAACAGATCCACGCCCAGGCGCTCGTAGGAGAACGCGCCCAGGACCACGAGCGCCGACACCATCATCGTCGCGAAGACCGGGCGACGGATGCTGATCTCGGGAAGGTTCAACGCGCGGCCTCCGCCGCGCCCGCGTCCGGAGGCGCCAGGATATCCACGGGGCTGCCGTCCTTGAGTCCGTAGAGGCCGAAAACCACCGCGCGCGCGCCCTCCTCAAGCCCCGAGACGACCTCGGCGTCGGTCTCGTTGGCCAGGCCGAGCTTGACGACGCGCCGGCGCGCGACGCCGTTTTCCACGACGAAGACGGACGCGGGCTCGCCGTCGAGCAGCGCCTCTCGCGGCAAAACCAGGACGCCTTCGCGGCGCGCCACGGCGATCTTGATCGTCGCGAACATCCCCGAGCGCAGGCGCCCGTCGGCGTTGTCGAGCTCCACTTCGACCGGCGAGGAGCGCGTGTCGGAGTCCACCACGGGGCTGACTTTCGTGACGACGCCGCGGAAAGTCCGCCCCGGCCACGCCTCCACTTGCACCGACGCGGGCAGGCCCGGGCGCACGCGCGCGGCGTAGCGCTCGGGCACGTCGGCGCGCGCGCGCACGCTGCGCGCGTCGACGACCAGCGCCACGGGCGTGGCCAGCGTCACGTCGGCGCCGCGGTCCAGGTAGGTCCTCCCCACCACGCCGTCGAGCGTCGAGGGAACGGGCGCGGGCTCGTAGCGCACGCCGACCTCGTCTTTTTGCACCAGCGCCACGGGCTGGCCCTTGCGCACCGGGTCTCCCTCCTTGACCAGGTTTTCCACGAGCTTGCCGTCGATGCGCGAAAACAGCGTGGCCTCGTCGCGCGCGCGCAGGGAGCCGACCACGGTCAGCGCGTCTTCGACCGCGCCGCGGCGCACGACCGCCACGCGCACCGGAAACGAGTCCAGCCGCGCGGCGTTCTCGGTCTTGCGCGCGCAGGCGCAGGCCAGCGCGACGGCGGCGGCACAAAATCCGCGGCGGATCCGGTTCATGGCGTCATCTCCTTCACCTCGGCCCCCGCCGCGCGCTCGAGCGCGGCCAGGCTCGTCCAATAGTCGCCCAGCGCCTGCGCGTAGGCCGTGCGCGCGCGGTCGAGCGCGAGCGTCGCGTCGGTCAAATCGAGTTGGCCGGCGCGGCCGGCCTTGTAGCGGACCTCGGTGGCCTCCAGCGCGCGCCGTCCCTGAAAGGTCGCGGCGCGCTCCGAGGCGGCGCGCTCCAGCGCCTCGCGCGCGGCCAGCCACTGGCGCTTGACCTCGACGAGCACGTCGCGGCGCGTCTGCGCCTCCTCGGCCAGCGCGCGCTCGTAGGCGAGCTTGTCTTGCGCCGTCCGCTCGTGAACCTGTCCGCCGGTGAATACCGGGAAATTCATGCTCAAGCCGCCCGCCGAACTGGTGCCGCGGTCGTTGGGGCCCAGATTCAGGCTCGGCCCCTGCCCGTTCCACTGGATGTTGCCGAACAGAGACAATTGCGGCCGTCCGTCGGCGGCGTCCACGGCGATCTCCTCTTTGGCCAGCTTCACCTTTTGAACGGCGGAGGCGACCTCGGGGCGGCGCGACAACGCCAAGGCCGAGGCCGCCTCATAGGACGGCAGAGCCGCCGGTTCCGCCAAGCTCCCGGACAAGACGATCGGCCGGTCGACGTCCAGAGCCAAGGTGTCCTTGAGCATCGTGAGCCCGAGCTCGACTTGGTTGCGCGCGGCGATCAGCGCCGGTTCGGCGTTGGCCACCTCCACTTGCTGGCGCAAGACGGTCAAGTCGCTGTCGAGGCCCGCCGCGAAGCGGTCCTGGATGGTGCGCAGGTGCTCCTGCGCGGAGGCCAGGTTGTCTTGCTGGATCGACGCGTTCGCACTGGCGAGCAAGACGGCGTAGAACGACTGCTTGACGGCCAGAACCACGTCGTCGCGGCTTTGCGCAAGGTCGGCGCGCGCGCCCTCGCGCGCGGCCGCGCCCGCGCGCAGGGCCGCCGAGAGCTTGCCTCCGGAATACAGCGCCTGGGTGAACGCAGCCTCGCCCTGCATCGCGTTGGGCTCGCCGGCGATGAATTTCTGCCCGTTGAAAAACGCCAGCGGCGGCTCGAAGTTGCGCGCGTAGGAGCCCGACAGCGTCACCTGCGGCAGGGCTTGGCCGAACGCCTCGCGGTAGCGGCTTTCGAAGATCGCGAGGTTTTCCCGCGCGCGCACGGCGTCGATGTTTCGATCCAAGGCCAATCGGATCGCGTCGTCGAGCGTCAGCACCAGGGGCGCGGCGCCGGGAACCTGCGCGCGCGCGCCCAGCGGCAGCGCCGCGGCCAGCAGGAGCGCGCCGAGGCTCACGCCGTCTCCTCGCCTTCAAGGACCAGCAGCGTGATCTCCGCGGGCACCGCGAAGCGGTGCGCGGGGCCCCAGTAGCCGGTGCCGGAATTGACGTAGAGCGTCAGGTCCGCCTCCCGCGAAAGTCCGCGCGCGTGCTTGTGGAAAAATCCGATGAACAGGCTCGCCGGGAAGAACTGCCCGCCGTGGGTGTGTCCGGACAGTTGAAGATCGAAGCCCGCGCGCGACGCGGCGGCCGCGCCGTCGGGGCGATGCGCGAGCAGCAGGCGGAAATCGGCGCTCTCGCGGCCGACCGCCTTCGCGTGATCGGGCTCATGGCCGGGCACGAAGGCCGCGCCGGACTCGTCGGGCACGCCGGCGACCAGCAGGCGCGCCCCCGCGCGCTCGACGACGCAAGACTCGTTGATCAGGGGCGTGAAGCCGAGCGCGCGCGCCTTTTCGATCCACGCCGGCGCGTTCCAGTAATACTCGTGATTACCGGGCACGTAGTAGACGCCCAGCGGCGCGCGCAAGCCCGACAGCGGTTCCACCTGGGCGGCCAGCCGCCGCGCGTCGCCGTCGGCCAAGTCTCCGGTGACCGCGATCAAATCGGGCGACAACGCCATCACGCGCTCGACCACGCGCGCCACGGCCTCGCGGCGGATGGTCGGTCCCGCGTGCAGGTCGCTGATCTGCACGATGCGCAGGCCGCGCAGCCCCGCGGCGAGGCCGCGCGCGCGCACGCGCACCTCCTTGACCCTCGGGCCTGCGAGCGCGCGCTCCAAGCCCAGAGCCGCGATCAGCAGAGCCGACGCCGCCACGGCCGCCGGAGCCGCGTCCGCGTCGGCGCGCGAAAAGGCGAGCAGGATCGGATGCGCGGCGTCGCCGAGCGCGGACAGGATCAGGAAGGTCGCCCACACCGCGACGGCCGCACTCGCGGCCCAGGCGAACGCCCTCGCCCAAACGCCGCCGTCCGGCAAGCGACCGGCGCGGTAGGCGATCTGCCAGGCCACGAAAAGCGCCAGTGCGAGCGCGGCGCCGGCGGCGGCGACCAGCGGGTGGGCGGGAAACGCGATCGCGGCCTTGAGCCCGGTGTAGATTCCAAGCACCGCCGCCGCGCCCAGGACGACGAGAACGCGCCGCCTCACCGCGCCGTCCGGGCGATGGCGCGCAGAGAGAATTCGCGCACTTCCTTGAATTTGCGCTCCGGCGTCAAGTCCGAGTTCATGCACTCCGCGCCCTCAAGCTCCAGCAGCCCGATCATCGACGCGTGAAGGCCGAGCAGCAGGCTCTCGACGGGCCCGCGCACGATCGAGCCCTCGCGAATCCCCCTCTCCAGCACCGGCACGAGAATTTCCATCGCCTCGGCGTCGATGCTCTCGAGCTCGCGGCTCGACTCTCGGCCGATCACGCGCCGGAAGTCCTCGCGCCGGCAGTAGCGGATCAGGCGGCGGTACTCGGGGGCGCGCGCGTGCGCGTTCCAGAACACGTCCATGAAGGCGCCGATCACTTTCAGAGGCGCGCGGCCGCGATCGACCGCGCGCAGGTCGGCGATCATCCGGCGGTGGAAGTCGATGACCAGGCGCGCGTAGATCTCGTCTTTGGTCGCGAAGTGCTTATAGATCGTGCCCTTGCCGATCTCGGCTTTCCGCGCGATCTGCTCGATGGTCACCGACTGCCAATCGTCGCGGTTGAACAGCGCCAGCGCGGCGGCCAGGATGTCGTCCTCGCGCCGGCGAAATTCCCGCTCCTTGCGATCGCTGATGGTCATGACTGATGGTCACGATGTGACCATCGGTATTATACAACGGCCGTTCGCGAGCCGTCCAGCGCTCAACGCGGGGCTTCGTCCAGCGACGGCGTGCGTCCCAGGGCGAATTCGATCTGGCGAGCCTGCAGGAACAAGCCGATGCGCGCCTGCGCGAACGCCGCCTGGGACTGCAGCAGCGCGCTCTGCGCGGTCAGAAGATCGAGCAGGCTCGACGCCGAGACCTCGTAGCGGGCGCGGGTGGCCTCATAGGACTCGGAAGCCGACTTCAGCCCCGCTCGCGCGGCCTCGAGCTTTTCGCGCGCGGCGGCGAAATCCCCGAGAGCCTGGCGCACGTCCTGCTCGACGGCCAGGCGAGCGTCCTCGTAGCGCAGCCGCGCGTCGGCCAGCGCTTGGTCGGCCTTGCGCGCGGACAGCCAAGTGCTCATGCGATCGAAAAGGCCCCAGGTCGCGGTGACGCCGACCGTGTAGTTGATGTATTGATTGAGCTGAACGCCCATCGGCTGCTGCAGGCCCTGGACGTAATCGACGCCGTTGACGTTGTTGGTGTCGTAAAGCCGGCTCGTCGAGGCCATGGTCCAGCCCAGGTCGACGCGCGGGAAGAACCCCCCGCGCGCCGAGGTCAGCGCCCCCGCGGCCGCACGGACGCGCTCGAAGGCCGCGCGCAGGTCCGGACGGGCGGCCAAAGCTTCGTCGGTCAGCGCCCGCGCGTCGCCTTGCGGCGCGTCGGCGGCGGCGCCGTCGAGGCCGACCTCGGCCAATTCGTAATCGCGGCCGAGATCGTAGCGATCGCGGCGCAGCAACGCCAGCAGGTCGTCGCGGCGCTTGGTCCGCGCGTCGATGAGAAACGACCGGTCCGCGCTCGTCTGCGCCTGCTGACGATAGAGGTCCGGCAGCCCCCGCTCGCCGACGTCGGTCTGCTGCTGCAGCAGGGTCTCGCGCTGCTGGGAAGCGGCGAGGTTCGCCTCGCCGTAGCGGATGATCTCGTCGTCGAGCTCGACTTGCAGGTACGCCTGCACGATGTCGAGCGCGATCTGCTGGCGCGCGCGCTGCAGCGACGACTCCGCCGCGCGCCGCTGTCCGAGCGCCGAACGGAACGCGCCGTAGTCCGACAGGCCGTTGAAGAGATTCAGGGTGCTCGACAGTTGGTAGGAATAGCCCCGATTGCGCGAGTCGACGATCAGGGGCTGGGCGAAAGTCAGGTTTTGCAGGCCGCGGATCTGGCTGTAGTCGCCCGACGCCTCGAGGTTGGGCAAAAACTGCGCGTAGCCTTGAAGCAGGGCCGCGGCGGCCGCGCGATCGGCGTTCTCGGCCAGTTGCACGGGAACGGAGTCCTTCAACGCCTTGGCCACGCAGGCGTTCAGCGTCAGGCGGATCGGCCCGGGATCGACGGTCAGCGGGGTTTGCGCGCCGAAGGCCGCGGCGGCCGCGGCCAGCGCCAACGCGGCCGCGCTCATGGACGCGGCGCCTCGGCGCTGACGCGCCCGCCGTCATCGACGCTGTTGCCGAGATTGAGCGCGACGACGTCGCCCGGCGCCAAGCCCGAGACCACGCGCGCCGCGCGCCCGTCGTCGTCATCGACGACGACGGGTCGGAAGTGGACGACGCCGCCGCTGACGACCGGAACGGCCAGGCCCGCGCCGCGCGAGACCAACGCCTCGACGGGAACCTCCAATTGCGGCGCGGCGGAGATGTCGAGCGTCGCCTGCGCAAACGAGCCGGGCACGAAGCGGCCGTCGCGGTTGTCGATCTCGGCTTCGGCCAGCATCGTGCGCGTGTTCTCGTCGAGCTGGCCGGCGACGCGGGTCACGCGCGTACGCACGCGCGCTTCGGGCCTTTCGGCCAGGAAAATCTCGACCGGAGTTCCCGCGCGCACGAATGGGGCGTCTTTTTGATCGATGAAAAACGTCGCGCGCAGCCGATCGGCGGTCGAGACCGTGAACACCGGCAGCGCGCTGGTCTGCGAATTGGCCGCGTCCTGCAGAAGCGCGCGGGGATCGGCGTAGCGCGCGGTCACGACTCCGTCGAACGGAGCCAGAATGCGCTCGTAGCCCTTCATTACCGACGCCTGCTCCAGGCGCGCCCGCGCGATGTCGGCCGCGGCGAAGGCCTGCTCGGCCTCCTGATCGGACACGAGCTTGCGCGCCAACAGCGGCTTGTATCGGTCGGCGATTCGCTTCTTGTTGGCCGCGTCGGCCAGCGCCGCGTCGTATTCCTTGTCGGTCTCGGGCGACTGGATGACCGCCAGGACCTGATCCTTGCGCACGCGGTCGCCCTTGTCCGCCGAGACCTCGTCCAGGTAGCCGCCGACTTTCGCGTACAGGGTGACCGTCTCATAGGGACGAAGTTCGGCGATCAGCGTCACGCGCCGCCGCGGCGCGGACATCCGCGCCAGCGCCGTCTGCACCAGCGGGCCTTTTGCGAGGGCCGCCGTGCGCGCCCGCGTCTCCCGAGCCAGCGAGAAGCTCCGCCACGCCGCGCCGCCCAGCGCCGCCGCCGCGGACGCCGCGACCAGCGCGACGCCGGCGCGGCGAAACGGATCCCGCATCCATCGCCGCCAAACATCGGTTGCGCGTTCACCCATGATCTCCCCTCAATGCCCGCCCGCGGGCTCGCCGCCCTCGGATTGCTCTCGTTCCAGCCGCTCATCGAGCAGGTGCATCGACGGCGCCTCCACGCGAAGGTAGGAATAGACGATCGGCACGACGATCAGCGTGACCGCCGTCGCCGCCAAAAGCCCCCCGATGACCGCGCGCCCCAGCGGCGCGTTCTGTTCGCCGCCTTCGCCCAAGGCCAGCGCGGTCGGCAGCATGCCGATGACCATCGCCAGCGCCGTCATCAGCACCGGGCGCAGCCGCGTGATGCCGGCCAGGCGCGCGCCCTCCAGCGGCGACACTCCTTTCTCCACGCGCACGTCGTTGGCGAAGCTGACCAATAGGATCGAATTCGACGCCGCGATGCCCACGGCCATGATCGCGCCCAGAAACGATTCGACGTTGATCGTCGTGCCGGTGGCCAGCAGCATCCACAGGATGCCCATCAGCGCCCCGGGGATCGCGACCAGCACGATGAACGGGTCGAGCCAGGACTGGAAGAGAACCGCCATCAGCAGATAGACCAGCGCGATCGCGAGCACAAGACCCAGGCCCAGCTTGCGAAACGCCTCCGACATGATCTCGCCCTGGCCGCGGACGTGGATCGCCGAGCCGGGCGGCAGGGCTCCCAGCGCGGAAACGGCGCGGCCGATGCGCGAGAGCACAAAGCCCAGATCGCGCCCCTCGACGTTCGCGGTCACGTCGACGACGCGCTGGACGTTGACGTGGCTGATCATGTCGAGCCCGCCGAAGCTCGTCATCAGCGCCAGGTTGCCCAGGCGCTGCGCCGGAGCACCCGGAGCGGGCGCCGGCGCGCGCGTCGCCGCTCCGCCCGCCTGAAGCAGGTTGCCCGCCGACGGCGGCGTGATCGGCGTGTTCATCAGGTCCTGGGTCGAGCTCAATTGGCGCAGCGGGGTCTTGACGACGACGCTATAGTTGACGTTGTTGTTCGGATTGACGTAGTAGGAAGGCGCGACGATCTGGCTCGAAGACAGCGAGGTCAGCAGGCTGTCGGCGACGTCGCGCTGGCTGATGCCGACTTGTGACGCGCGCACGCGGTCGACGTCGAAGCGCAGGTTCGGGTAATCGAAGACCTGCTTGATCGCGACGTCCTCGATGCCCGGGATCGCGCGCAGCGCGTCGCGCAGGCGCCGCGCGTAGCCGTAGGAGGCCAGGATGTCGCGCCCCTCGACCTGGACGTCGATGGGCGCCGACAAGCCGAAATTCAAGACTTGGCTGACGATGTCGGCGGACTGGAAATAGACGGTCGAGCCGGGAAAACGCTCGGTCAGCGCGGCGCGGATCGCCTTCATGTAGCCGACCGTCGGCTTGTGGCCGGGCTTAAGGCTGATCAGAATCTCGGCGTCCATTCCGCCGACGTTGTCGGTGGGCACGAAGGCCAGGTTGTAGTAGATCGGCAAGCCGATCATCGAGTTTATCGTCTGCAGTTCGGAGGCGGGGATCAGGCGGCGGATCTCGCTTTCGACTCCCGCGACCAGGACCTCGGTCTGCTCGATGCGCGTTCCCGACGGCGCGCGAAAGTGCAGCTTCATCAGCCCGGTGTCGGTGGCCGGAAAGAAATCCGTTCCGACGACCAGCGGCAGCAGCGCGCTGACGCCGAGCAGGCAGAAGAACGCCCCGAGCACGAAGCGCCGGCGCTCCAACGCCGCGCCGAGCAGGCGCCCGTAGGCCGACTGCAGGGCTTCGAACGCGGCCTCGCGCCGGCGATGGAAGTTCCTCGCGCGCGGGCTCGACGCCGGGTCCGTACGCGGGTCGAGCGCCTCTCCCTCCATCAGCATCCGCGACAGCGTCGGCACCAGCGTACGCGACAAGAGGTAGGACGCCAGCATCGAAAACACCACCGACAGCGCCATCGGAACGAACAGGAAGCGCGCCGGTCCGGTCAGAAGAGCCACCGGCGAGAACACGACGCAAATCGCCAGGGTCGCCATGATCGCCGGAAGCGCGATCTGGGACGCGCCGCGAAGAATCGCCGCGGTCAGCGGATAGCCCAGATGCCGGTTGCGATGGATGTTCTCCACTTCGACGGTCGCGTCGTCGACGAGCATGCCTATGGCCAGAGAAAGGCCGCCGAGGGTCATGATGTTGATCGTGTTGCCAGTCAGCTTCAGGCCGATCAGCCCGCAGAAGATCGCCAACGGGATCGAGGTACAGACGACGACCACGCTGCGCCAGCTCCCCAAAAAGACCAGGACCATCGCCGAGACCAGCAGCGACGACACCACGGCTTCCCGCAGCACGCTGGCGATCGCGGAGCGCACGAACACCGACTGGTCGAAGTCGAGCTTGATCTTCAGGCCCTTGGGCGCGACGGCGAGAATCTCCGGGATCAGGCGGCGCGCGGCGTTGACGACGGTCAGCGTCGAGGCGTCGGACTTGCGCAGGATGTTCAGGAACGACGCGCGGCGGCCGTCGACGCGCACGATGTTGGTCTGGTCCGCGTAGGAGTCGGACACCTTCGCGACGTCGCCGACGAGCACCGGGCGTCCGCCGACGACCTTGATCGGGATCTTCTCGAAATCGGAGACCAAATCCGGGCTCGAGTTGACTTCGACGTTGTACTCGTAGCGCCCGATGCGCGCGGTGCCGGCGGGCAGGATGATGTTCGAGGCCTGCAGCGCGTTGACGACGTCGTTGGGCGACAGGCCGCGCCCATTGAGCGCGGCGGGGTCGATGTCGATGTTGATCTGCCGCTGCAGTCCTCCGTAAGGCGCCGGGACCGACAGGCCCGGGATCGTGAACAGCTTGATGCGGATGAAGTTCAGCGCGTAGTCGAATATCTTCTCCTCGCCGAGCGTGTCGCTGGTCATCGTGTACTGCGCGACGGGCACGTTGGAGGCGTTGAACTGGACGATGTTGGGCGGGGTCATGCCCGGGGGCAGGATGCGCAGGATCGTGCCCATCGCCGCGTTGATCTCGGCGATCGCCGCGCCCAGGTCCGTCCCGGGCTGGAAATACACGCGCAGCAGCCCCACGCCGGGAATCGAGGTCGACTCGATGCGTGAAATGCCGCCGACGATCGTCGACATCGCGCGTTCGCTGATGATGACGACCCGGCGCTCCATGTCCTCGGCCGACAGGCCCGGATACGACCAGACGATGCCCACGACCGGGATGTCGATGACCGGGAAGATGTCGACGAGCATCGACTTGATCGACAGCAGACCGCCGATGAAGATCAGCGCCGCGCCGACGCCGATCGTGTAGGGACGCCTCAGCGCGTAGCGTACGATCCACATGTCTTGACTACTGAGTCAACTCGTCGGCCAGCGCGGGCAGGCCGACAAGGCGGAACACGCCGTCTTCAAGCCGATCCAGCGGCGCGAGGTCGTTGTCGATCTTGGCCTGCTGGACCGTGCCGGCGACGAAGGCGTAGAGTTCGCGCGCCAGCGCGCGCGGATCGCCGGGGGCGATTCGACCCTCGCGCTGCGCGTCGCGCAGGGCCGTCTCGACATACAGGCACGTGCGCTCGGCCATCTCATGGCACTTCAGCCGCACCCGCTCATCGAGCGCGCTCAACTCCGAACCGATCGACGAGTAGGGACAGCCGACGACTTTCCCTTTTGATTTCAGCCTTTTTATCTGATTTTCGCGCACGAGCGCGCACCAGGCCGACAGCCGGCGCAGCGGCTCGGTCAGCGGCGAGAACGCGAGGTCTTTCTCGGCGCGGGAACGCCGCCAGTGATCCTCGATGGCGGCGACGGCCAAGTCCGACTTCGACGGAAAGAAGTGATAGAAACTGCCCTTAAGCACGCCGGCGCGAGCGCAAATCTGATCAACGCTGACCGCGCCGTAGCCGTTGTCCCAGATCAGGTCCGCCGCCGTGCGCAACAGTCGTTCACGCACGCCGCCTTTCCGCGTCACGCGCCCATTTTACTTGACCGGACGGTCAAGCGTCAAATCAGCCCAGAAGAGAGGCCGCCCGCCGCGCGGCGCCGCGCAGCGCGGCGTCGTCGGCCAGGATCACGCGCACCGGCACTTTCTCCAAGATCGGCGCCAAGCGCCCTTTGGCCGTGAACGCGGCCAGGAAGTCCGGCTTTTTGAGGCGGTCCAGAAGCCGCGGCGCGATCCCGCCGCCGAGATAAACCCCGCCCACGGCCAGGAACTTCAGCGCCGCGTTGCCGGCCTCCGCGCCATAGAGGGCGACGAACAAGTCCAGCGCGGCCGCGCAGAGTTCGGATTTCCCGTCTTGGGCCGCGCGGGAGATCGCCGCCGACGCGTCGCCGACGCGCAGTTCGTCGGCCAGCCAGGCGGGCTCGCAGCCCCGACCCGTGTCGCGCAGGAAGCGATAGATGTTGTGCAGGCCCGGACCGGAAACGACGCGCTCCCAACTGACATGGCCGAATTCCTTGGCGAGAAAGCGCAGCAGTTCGATCTGCAATTCCCCGGACGGCGCGAAGTCGGCGTGGCCGCCCTCGGAGCGGATCGGCGAAAATCCCCCGGCCGTGCGGCGCAGTCCGGCCTCGCCCAAGCCCGTGCCCGCCGACACCAGCGCGCCGCCGCCCTCGGCGTCCTCTTCGCCCGCGCGCAGAACGGCCGTTTCCCGGGCATCGAGCGCGGCGATCCCGTAGGCGTTGGCCTCAAGGTCGTTGAGCAGCTCCGCGCGCGCCAGGCCGAGCTCGCGGCCGATCTCGACGGCGTCCAGCGTCCAGCCCAAATTCGGCGCCTCGGCGCGGCCGCGCAAGACCGGCCCCGCGATGCCCACGCACGCCGCGGCCACGGGCTGCGGGTGCAGGACGCGAAACGCCCTCAGCGCGTGCAGGAAGGTCGGGTGCTCGCGGCTGGCAAGAACCTCCAGCGCCGCGCGCCGCGGCGCGCCGCCGCCCGCGGAAAACAAGGCCAAGCGCGCGTGCGTGCCGCCGACGTCGCCGGCCAGGACCAGGGCCTCAGGCGGCATCGTTGATCCACGCGCGGCCGTCGCGCCGAAGCAGTTCGTCGGCCTCGGCCGGCCCCCAGGAGCCGGCGGCGTA
>JAJZQS010000160.1 GCA_021806745.1 bacterium | reverse complement strand
ACGGTGTGGGTCTCCACCTCCGCGCCGCCCGGGCCGGATCAGTTCCGTCTGAGCGGGATTTTCACCGCCGTCCAGCCGTCGACGAGCAGCTACTCCGACCCCGCGGACTTGATCTCGACGAGCACCCAAACGGCCTCGACGAGCACCTACGCGCTTTCAGGCGATCCGGCCTCGGTGCAGGGTTTCGGTCTGGCGCCGCAGCAGACGCGCCTGCTGTTCATGCGCCTGGAACTGCCGCCGACGACCTCGACGACGACGCAGCGGATATACCTGCAGGCCGACCCGTCGCCGTAGGGGCCTACGCGCGCCGGACGGAGAACTCGGCGCGGGCGGCGCAGGCGCAGGGAGCGCCGCCGCCGCCGTAGAGCGGCTCGCGGCAGGCCAGTTCGACGGCGCCGGAGTCCTGTCCGCGGGAGATCGCCTCGGCCAGCGCGGGGGCGAAATCGAAACGGCCGACGCCGCAGGCCCCGGGGCAGTCGGCGTCGAGTTGGAAGGAGT
Source organism: bacterium (assembly GCA_021806745.1). Lineage (GTDB taxonomy): Bacteria > Elusimicrobiota > Elusimicrobia > UBA1565 > UBA9628 > GWA2-66-18. Next base: position 3,337 of record JAJZQS010000160.1, on the reverse strand, counting down.
CCCCGGCCGCCAGCGTCAGGCCGTCTTCGGCCAGGATCACGCCGTTGGCGGCCTTGAAGGTCAGGCGCACCTCAAGCCGGGCCAGCCCGGGCAGGCGCGTGGCCAGCGTCCCGGCGGCGCGGGTCTGCGCCTCGGCCTGCCTGGCGCGCTGCACTTTCTCGTCGTTCTTGCTGGGACCGGGTTTGCGGCGCTTTTTCGGGTAGAAATTCATGAACGCAGAGGCTAGCATTTCCGCGCGGCCGCCGGAGAATTATTTCACGGCGCGCCCGGCGGGCGGCGCGCCTGCCGCTTGAGCGCGGGAACCGGCGAACGCGCGGCGCGCGCCAGCAGGGCCCGCGCGCGCGCGGCGAAAGGACCGCGCGGCTCGCGCCGCAGGGCCCGCGCGGCCTGGCGCACGGCCACGAGCGCGGGATAGGCGAGCGTCACGGCGTCCGCCGCGTCGTCGGCGCCGCGCGAGGGGCGCGCGCAGTCGGACAGGCTTAGACACGGCGCCTGGGCCGCGGCGTCTTCCAGCAAGTCCCAATCCTGCGGCGCGTCCGGGCGCCGCCCCAGGGCGTAGACGAGCGCGCCCCGCTGGGCCAGGCGCTCGCGCGGCAGTTCGCGCCAAAGCCCGCGCAGGCGGGCGCGCTCGCCGGGCGACAGCGCGTCGACGAGCGCGGCAAGCCGCGGATCGTCGCCGCCGGCCTCGATGGCCGCTTCGACGCGCCTCAGCCGGGGGCTTTCCCGCGGCGCGAGGGCCGCGGGAAGGGCGAGCGCGGCCGACAAGACCGCGGCCGCCGTCGCGGCTTTCGCGGCGGGCGTCATCGCGCGAAGTCCTCCTGCATTTCGCGGCGGGCCTCGGGATTGATGATGCGCCCGAGTTGATCGTCGGCGTAGAAGCCGGCGTCCATGCGCGTCTTGTCCGAGCAGCCGGCGCAGTAGAGCTGGATGTTCTTGAGCATGATCGTCGAGGAGCCGTAGGAGCCGAGGGGGGTGTCGTCGCAGGCGGGCTTGCCCGCCAAAGGCGCGCCGGTCCACACGCTCGTCATCGGCCGGCCGTCGGAGTCCAGGAACGGCGTCGGGCAATCGGCGTGCGGCCAGTTTCCGTTTTGCGGCTCGGCGTGGCGCGCTTCGTGAAAGAGCACCATCAGCCGCGCGATCTGCGGGCGGCTGAAGCGCGCGTAGTTGCGCGTCAGCCACATCGTGGACTCGCTTTTCATGGGGATCACGCAGGCCACCGCGTCGGCGTCGCCGCAGTCGTCCATCCCGACCGAGCGGATGCGGCGCGAAAAAAAGCGCGCGTAGGCGGCGCCGTCGACGGGCCCGAAGATGCGCCGGTGCAGCGGCGTGCCCGCGCCGCCGCGCAGCGAGGAGATGAAGGCCAGGTCGGCCAGGAGCTGGGCGCGGATGTCGGCGGGGACGGCGTCGTCGAAAGTCAGGCCCGCGCGTTCGGGAGCTTCCAGCGCGGAGAATCGCTCCCGCGCGGCCCGCGCTTCGGCGCGCGTGAACGCGAAGAGGTCGGCGCGCGAGCGCGGCGCGGGCGCGGGATTTCGCGCCGGGAGCGCGCGCGCGGCGGCGGCGCGGGCGGCGCAATAGTCGAACGCGGGAAGCGGCGCGTAGTCGGCGTCGAGTTCGGCGCGCGCGGCGGCGACGGCGAGCAGCGGGAGAACAAGTCCCGCGGCGAGGGTTGAGCGAACCATGGCGATCCTCCGACCGGCCCGCCGCGACCCCGCGCGGCGCACTGACGAGTAGCGATATCCTGGCTCGCGCGGCGCGGCGGCGGCTGGGTCTTTGGTCCTAGAGCGAAGCGGGTCCGGCGGCCGGGCTCTCGACGCGCGCAAGTCCCGTCGTGTAGAATCGCGGCGACGCCGCCGTCGAACCCGTTCCCGGAGGTGCCGCGCGTGAGACGAGCCGTGGCCGCGGGCCTGGCCGCGCTGGCGCTGGCGGCGGTGGAAGCCGCGCGCGCCGACGGCGCTCCCGATTTGATGTCGCCGCGCGCCGGCCAGACGGACTGGACGGCCGGCGTCGAAGCCGGGGCGACGACCGACGCCAGCGTGGTGCAGGTGCGCGAGAACGCGATCCCGGGCTCGATTCTGCGCTACTCCCAACTCGGGCTGGACATGGCGCCGTCGATCGGCGCTGGCGCCCGGCACTGGCTGACGCGGCGCGACGCGGTGAGTTTCGGCGCGCGTTGGACGCTCCAGCGCGGCGCGGGACCCGTGACCTCCCCGTTCGACTTCAACGGCGCGACGGTGGCCTCCGGGCAGACGGTGAGCACGAACGCGGACCTGTTCGTCTTGTCGGCGCGCTATGTGCGCCGCCTGGCCTCCTCCGTCGACGGCGCTTGGGATTTTCGCGCGAGCGCCGGCTTGGACTACGCGCATCAATCCTTCGCCATCGACGGCGGCCACGCGCCGACGACCGCGGGCTCGCAGGGCACCGAGACCAAGGAGAACGTCTTCTCGATCGCGGAACTGCCGGTGCCCGCGGCCGGCCTTGAGTTCTGGGCGCGCGTGGCGCCGGGGATTCTGGCCTCGGTTTCAGCCGGAGGCTCGTGGGTCAACCACTGGGACACGCTGCGCCGAGAGGGCGGGGAGATGTTTCTGTCGCAGAGTTCGTTTGAGGCGCACGCGCGGCTGGTCGAGAACGCCCGTCGCCGCGGCCGGCCGTGGCTTTGGGCCGGATGGTTCTACCGCTACTTCATGGAAAACCAGACCTCAAACGAGGACGGCAACTACGCGCGCGCGGAGTCGTTCGGGCCCGAGGCCGGAGTCGGGGTGAGTTTCTAGCGCGCGGCGTCAGGCCCGGCTAAAAACGCGGCGACGGCCAGGCCGAGTTCGGGGCGGGCGACGGCGCTCATGTGGTTGCCGGGCACGAGTTCGCAGCGCGCGCGGGGCAGGGCGGCGGCGAGCGCTTGCGGCGAGCCGTTGTCGGCGTCTTGCGCGCCGGCCAAGACGAGCGTCGGCGCTCCCAGGCGAGAGAGAGCCTCGCGCGGGGTGTCGACGAAAGAATCCAGCACGAGCTTGAGCGCCGCGGGATCTCCGCCGACGGTCTTGAGAAAGGCCTCCGCGCGCCATTCGGGGGTGCCGTGCGCGAAAGTCCCCAGGCCCGCGAGTACGCGCCGGAAAAATTCGCCGCGCCCGACCGCGTGCGTGAGTCCCTCCAGGCCCATCCCCGCCAGGACCGCGCGCCGTGGTCGCGCGCCGCGCACCATCATGCGCGCGGCGGTCCGCGCGCCCAGCGAGTAGCCGACCAGGTCGTAGTCGGCCAGGCCCAGCGCGTCGACGAGCGTCAGGCCGTCGTCGGTCAGCGCGTCCGGGGGGTAGGCGGCGGGGTCGTGCGGCCGCGCGCTGAGACC
>JAJZQS010000045.1:1656-21703 GCA_021806745.1 bacterium | reverse complement strand
CTCGGCGGCCTGCACAAGGGCTCCCCGTACACGCCGCTCAGGCCCTGGATCGAGAAGACGGTCAAAGGGATTTTCACCATCGGCGCGGCCGCGCGGCGCGTCGAAGAGGATCTCGCCGGCTCCGCGCCCACATTCCCATGCGGGGACCTGCCCTCCGCCGTGGACGCCGCCCTGCGCGTGGCCTCCAAGGGCGACATTCTTCTCCTGTCCCCGGCTTGCGCGTCGTTCGACCAATTCAAGGACTTCGAAGACCGCGGACGCCGCTTCAAGGAACTCGTACGCGCGGCGGGCGCGCGGTGAGCGTTCGCCCGGGGCGCGAGACCGCGCCCGACTACGCGCTGGCCGGCGTCGCCTTGGCCCTGACCGCCCTCGGCGTCTTGATGATCTATTCGGCCAGTGCGATCGCCGCCGAGCAGACCATGGGCAAGCCCCTGTATTTCGTCGAACGCCAACTCGCCTGGGCGGCGGTGTCGCTGAGCGCGATGTTTTGGATGTCGCGCCTGGACTACAACCGCCTGCGCGAGTGGCTGGCCCCGCTCTACGGCGCGACCGTCGTCTTGCTGGCCGCGGCGCTCATGTTTCATCCCATCGCCGGCGCGCGGCGCTGGATACGCTTTGGCCCCGTGGGCCTGCAGCCCGCGGAACTGGCCAAGCTCACGACCGTGCTGTTTCTGGCGTCCTACCTGGACAAGCGCCACAGCAAGCTTGCCTCGCCGATCCACGGCCTGATCATTCCCATCGGCGTCGTCGGCGTACTGCTCGCCCTCATCGGGCTCGAACCCGACCTCGGCACGCCGACGCTGATCTTCGGCGTGACCGTGCTGATCCTTCTGGTGGCGGGCACGCGTCCCAAGCACCTCGGCGCGCTCGTCGCCTCGGCCGTGCCGGTCATCGCCGAGGAACTCTGGCGCAAGCCCTACCGCCGCGCGCGGCTGATGACCTTCCTGTCTCCGTTCAAGAACATTCACGGCACCGGCTACCAGCTCGCCCAGGCCATCTTGGCGGTGGGCTCGGGCGGATGGCTCGGAAAGGGACTGGGCGCGTCGCAGCTCAAGCTGATGTATCTGCCCAAACCCTACACCGACTTCATCTTTCCGGTCATCGCCGAGGAGTTGGGCCTCATCGGCGCCCTGGCCGTGCTGGGCGCCTTCGCGTTCCTGCTGGCGCGCGGCGTACGCGCGGCCCGGCGCGCGCCGAACCTCTTCGGAACGCTCCTGGCCAGCGGCGTGTCGTTCATGATCGCCCTGCAGGCGTTCTTCAACGTCGCCATGGCCGTGGGACTGGTGCCGACCAAGGGCATCCCGCTGCCGTTTTTATCCTTCGGCGGCTCGTCGCTGCTCGTGACGCTGACCGGCATCGGGATCGTGCTGTCGATCTCCCGCCAGGCGCGACCGGAGACGAAGTGAAGCGGATCGTGATCGCGGCCGGCGGCACCGGCGGGCATTTCTACCCGGGCCTTGTCGCCGCCCAGACGCTGAAGGCTCGCGGCTGGCAGCCTTTGATGATCGTACGCGCGCACGATCCCGCGCTGCCCGCGCTTGAGCGCGCGGATCTGCCCGCTCTGCCGGTGGATTTGCGCGGCCTGCCGCGCCGCCCCGGGCCGGAGCTGTTTTCCTTCGCGGGAAAGCTCGCGGCTAGCCTCGGCCTGCTCACGCGCGCGCTGCGCGCCTTCGGGCCGGACCTGGCGCTGGGCATGGGCGGATACCTGAGCTTCCCGCTGGTCTGGGCGGCCTGGCGCCTGGGCGTGCCGCGCGCGCTGCATGAGTCCAACGCGGTCTTGGGTCTGGCCAACGCCGCCGGCGCGCGTCTGGGCGCGCGTTTGTTCTGGGGACTGCCGCCGGAAGGCGACGCGCGAGGGGGGGTGGTCGTGGGAACCCCGGTGCGCCCCGAACTGCGCGCGCGCCGCGATCGCGCCCAAGCCCGGCGCGAGCTCGGACTGGGGAGCGATTCGCCCGTCGTGCTGGCCTTCGGCGGAAGCCAAGGCGCGCAGGCTATCAATGCGGCCTTGCCCGTCGCGCTCGCCCGACTGCCCCGCGTCGAGATTCTTCATCTCGCGGGCCGAGGCAAGGCGGCGGCGGCCGTCGAGGCCTACCGCGCCGCCGGGGCGCGCGCGATCGTGCGCGAGTATCTTGAGGACATGGCCGCGGCGTATGCGGCCGCGGACCTCGTCGTCTGCCGGGCCGGCGCCAGCACCTTGGCCGAACTCGCCGCCCAGCGCGCGCCCGCCGTCTTGATCCCGTATCCGCACGCCGCCGCCGACCACCAGGACGCCAACGCGCGCGCGTTCGAACGCGCCGGGGCCTGCGTGCGCCTGCCGGAAACGCACATCGACCGCCTGGGGGCGACGCTGTCGGATTTGCTAGAGTCGCCCGGCGGCGCGCGCAAGCGCGATGAGATGGCCTCGCGCTACGACGCGCTGGGCTTGCCGCCCGCCCAGTCCGCCGCCGAGACTTTGGCCGACGCTCTGGAGCGCGCGGCGCTCGCGCACGCATGAAAAAACGACCGACGATTCTCGTCTGCAACGACGACGGCATCCACGGCCCCGGGCTGCCCGCGCTGATCGCGGCCATGCGCCGCCTGGGCCGCGTGGTGGTGTGCGTGCCCGACCAGGAACGCTCGGCCGACAGCCACTCGCTGACTTTGCACAAGCCGCTGCGCGCTCGCCGCACCGGGCCGGAAGAGTGGGCGCTCAACGGTTCGCCGGCCGACTGCGCGCGCTTCGGTCTGCTTCATCTGCTGGAGGGCCGAGCGGACCTGGCCGTCAGCGGCATCAACCGCGGCTACAACCTGGGCGAAGACGTGATCTATTCCGGCACCGTCGCGGCGGCGATGGAGGCCACGCTGCTGCGCGTGAGCGCCGCGGCCTTCTCCGCCGACCCAGACACGCGCGACTACCGCCCGGCGGCCGACTACGCGCGGCGGCTCGCCGCGCAGATCCTGCGCCGCGGCCTGGCCCAAGGGACTTGCCTCAACGTCAACTTTCCCCAACCGCAACGCGGCGGCTACAAGTCCGCGGTCCTGGCGCGCCTGGGACGGCGCATCTACGGCACCGACATCACTCGCCGTGCCGATCCGCGCGGCTCCGAGTACTTCTGGCTGGCCGGGCGGCGCGTGCGCGGCGTCGACGAGCCCGGCACGGACGTTGCCGCCGTCGCGCGCGGGCGCGCGTCGGTGACGCCTCTCAAGATCGACCGCACCGACCTCGACGCGATGCGGGCTCTGGGCGAATGGCCGCTCTAGCGCTGCTGCTGTGCGCTCTCGCCGCGGCCCAGACGCCGACGCGCGCGCCCTCGCCCCCGGACGCGGCGTCGGCGACTTTCAGCGCCGCCGGCGACATCCGCCTGGACGGGCCCATCCGCGCGATCGCCCGGCACGGCGGCGTCGGCGCGCCGTCGCGCGGCGTGCGCGCGATGCTCGCCGCCGACATCGTCTTCGCGAATCTGGAAACGCCGGTCACCGAGCGCGGGGTCAAGACGCCCAAGACCTGGAACTTCCGCGCGCGCCCGGAGGACTTGAAGATCGTACGCGCCGCCGGAGTCACCGTGCTCAACATCGCCAACAACCACGTCTGGGACTACGGCGAGCGCGGCTTTCTCGACACGCTGCGCGCGCTCAGACGCGGACATTGGATTTTCGTCGGCGGCGGGATGGACCGCCGCCAGGCCGAGACCGCGCGCGTCATGACGGTGCGCGGCCTGCGGGTGGGAATTCTCGCGCTGACGAGCACTCACCCCGAGGCCGCGTGGGCCAAGCCGGACAAGCCCGGCATCGCCTACAGCGACCTCGGGCGCATCCCAGACATGGTCGCACGCGCCAAGCGGCGCTGCGACGTCGTGATCGTGAGCTTTCACGGCGGCACCGAACTCGCCGAGTATCCCAACGACATTCAGAAGGCCGTCGCGCACGCCGCGATCCGCGCCGGCGCGGACCTGTTCGTCGGCCACCACCCGCACGCGCTGCAACCCGTCGAGATCTACCGCGGCAAACCCATCGTCTACAGCCTGGGCAACTTCCTGTTCGTGTCGCCGAGCACCGCCACGCGCGCCGGGGCGATCCTGCGCGCGGAACTCGGGCCTTCCGGCGTGAAGAGCCTGTCGTTTCTGCCCTTCGACGGCAACTGGGGCAGCCCCAAGCCCGCGGGTCCCGCGATCGCCGCGCAGGCGCGCGCGGCGCTCGACCGCCTCGGCGCCTTCGAGCAGCGTCCGGACTTGCTCCATTTCGGCGCCGACGCCCCGCCGATTGAAGGCGCCGACGCGCGAAAGGTAAAATACCCGCCATGACCCGCGCCGCGGCTCTGCGCCGCATCGGACTGCTGTCGACGCTCTCGCCCGCGCGCTTGCGCGAAGTCGAGCGCCTGGCGCGCGAGACCGATGTCGCCGCCGGACAATCCGTGTTCGGCAAGCGTGAGAGCGCCGACGCGATGTTCGTGGTGCTCTCCGGCCGCATCAAAATCTTCGCCGACTCGGCCGGACGCAAGAAAAAAACCTTCGCCTACCTCACGGCGGGTGATTTCTTCGGCGAGATGTCCTTGATCGACGACTCGCCGCGCAGCGCCTCCGCGCAGGCGGTGGAAGACTCCCGCCTGCTCGTCCTGCGCAAACGCGACTTCAACCGCCTGCTTGCGCGCGATCCGTCCATCGCGCGCTACCTGCTCCAGGCCGTGTGCGCGCGCCTTCGCCGCGCCAACGACGAGATCGAGGGCCTGCTGTTTCGCAACGTGCTGGGCCGCACCGCCAAGGCGGTGCTGAACCTGGCTCGCCGCGGCCAGCCCTGGAACGAAGGCTCGGTCCTGGCCCAGCGCTACACGCAGCAGGAACTGGCCGAATACGTCGGCACCACCCGCGAACCGCTGGCGCGCGCGCTGTCGTCGCTGCGCCGCGCGGGGCTGGTGTCGCAGACCGACGACGGCCGCTACGCCGTCCCCGATCTCAAAAAGCTCGCCGCCATCGGCTCGGACGACTAGCGGCACGAGGTCTCCATGTCCACGCATCCCTTGCGCACCTGCAATTGCGGCGAAGCCGGCCCGGCTTTTCTCGCGCGCGAAGTCCGCGTCGCCGGTTGGGTCCATTCCCGGCGCGACCACGGCGGCGTCTATTTCTTCGACCTGCGCGACCGCTCGGGACTTCTCCAGGTCGTCGCCCATCCCGACCAGGTCGACGCGTTCCTGACCGCGGGCAAGCTGGGCGCGGAGTGGGTGGTGTCGGTGCGCGGAAAGCTGCAACGCCGCCCGAAGGGCACGGAAAATCCCAAGATGCCCACCGGCGAATTCGAACTGGCCGCCGAGGAAGTGACCGTGCTCAACACCTGCAAGGTGCTGCCCTTTGAAGTCGACGAGCACTCGACCGCGGCCGAGGAGACGCGCCTGAAGTACCGCTTCCTCGACTTGCGACGGCGCAAGATGCTGCGCAACCTGACCTTGCGCCACACCGTGGCGATGGCGGCCCGCAACGCGCTGGCCGACGACGGCTTCCTCGAAGTCGAGACGCCGATGCTGACCAAGGCCACGCCCGAGGGCGCGCGCGACTTCCTGGTGCCCTCGCGCCTCAACCCCGGAACCTTCTACGCGCTGCCGCAGTCTCCGCAGATCTTCAAGCAGATCCTGATGGCCTCCGGCGTCGAACGCTACATGCAACTCGCGCGGGCCTTTCGCGACGAGGACCTGCGCGCCGACCGCCAGCCCGAGCACACCCAAATCGACGCCGAGATGAGCTTCGTGACCGAAACCGACGTGCACGCCGCCTGCGAGCGCATGATGAAGCGCATCTTCAAGGCGGCGATCGGCGTCGATTTGACGACGCCGTTTGCGCGCCTGGACTACGCCGACGCGATGCGCCGCTTCGGTTCCGACAAGCCCGACCAGCGCTACGGCTTCGAGATCGTCGACCTGTCCGAGGCGTTCAAGAGCTCGGCGTTCAAGGTGTTCTCCGGCGCCGTCGCGGCGGGGGGCGTGGTGCGCGCGATCCACGCTCCGGCCGAATACAGCCGCTCCGAGATCGACCGCCTCACCGAGGCGGCCCGAGCGATCGGCGCCAAGGGCTTGGCCTATCTCAAATGGACGGCCGCCGGGGCCGAAGGGCCGATCGCCAAGCCCCTGACGCCGGCTGAAATCGAAATCATCAAGTCCAAGACCGGCGCCCGCCCCGGCTCGACGACTTTCTTCGCCGCCGACAAGCAGTCCGTGGCCGCCCCCGTGCTCGGCATGATCCGCAAGGAGATCATCGCCAAGCTCAAGCCCGCCCCGTCCACGCCGTGGCATTTCAGTTGGATCACGCACTTCCCGCTGCTCGAGTGGGAGCCCGAGGAGAAGCGCTGGACCTTCGCGCACAACCCCTTCACTCGGCCGCTCGATGAAGACGCCGCCAAACTCGACACCGATCCCGGCGCGGTGCGCAGCCACCAGTACGATCTGGTGCTCAACGGCGTGGAACTGGCATCGGGCTCCATCCGCAACCACTCGGGCGCCATGCAGCGCAAGATACTCGGCTTGATGGGCTTCGACGAGCAAGAGCAGCAGCGCCAGTTCGGGCTTCTCTTGTCGGCCCTCGACTACGGCGCGCCGCCGCACGGGGGCTTCGGGCTGGGGTTGGACCGCCTGTGCGCGCTGCTGTGCGAGGAAGACTCGATCCGAGAAGTCATCGCCTTCCCCAAGACTCAGAAGGGGACCGACCCTCTGTCCGAGGCCCCGGGGCCCGTCAAGGAAAGTCAGCTCCGGGATCTGCACATCAAGCTGGACCTGCCGCCCGCGCACAAGGACTCCGCGCCCGCGGCCAAAGCCTAGCCGGCGCTGGCCGAGTCGAGCGCGGCGACGATCTCCGGCGGCAGGCTCAGCCGCGCGGCCGCGACCAAGTCCGCGAGTTGTTCCAGGCTCGTGGCGCTGGCGATGGGCGCGGTGACCGTGGGTTTGGCCGACAGCCACGCCAGCGCCACGCGCGCGGGGGTTTGTCCCAGCGCCGCGGCGGCCTCGTCGAGCGCCGCGAGCACGCGCAGGCCGCGCGCGTTGAGGTACTTGCCCGCGCGAGCGCCGCGCGCGCTCTTGCCGAGATCGGCCGAGGATCGGTATTTCCCGGTCAGAAATCCGCTCGCCAGCGAATAATACGGGATCACCCCGATGCGTTCGTTGCGGCACAGCGGCTCAAGGGCCGCTTCGTAGCCGGCGCGCTCGCAGAGGTTGTAGTGCGGCTGCAGACACTCGTAGCGCGGCAGGCCCGAGGCCGCGCCCACGGCCAGAGCCTCGGCCAGGCGGGGGGCGGAGTAGTTCGACGCGCCGATCGCGCGGACTTTGCCCTCCTTGATCAAGTCGGCGAACGCGCCCAAGGTCTCGGCCAGCGGCGTTTGCGCGTCGTCGAGGTGGGCCTGGTAGAGATCGATCGAGTCGGTCTGCAGGCGGCGCAAAGACGCCTCGACGGCGCCGCGGATGCGCGCGGCCGCAAGCCCCTTTGCGCCGCCCACCTCCATGCCCACCTTCGTGGCGATCGTCACTTTCGCGCGCTTGCCGCCGCGCTTGAGCCAGCGCCCGATGATCGTCTCGGACTCGCCGCCCTTGTTGCCCGGAACCCAGGCCGAGTAGACGTCGGCCGTGTCGATCAGGTCAAAGCCCGCGTCCACGAACGCGTCGAGAATCGCAAAAGAGGCGGCCTCGTCGATCGTCCAACCGAACACATTGCCGCCCAGCGCCAGCGGCGCGACCCGCAGTCCGCTGCGTCCCAATTCGCGTTTATTCATGGCCGTAGGGTAGGAAATCTTGACTTGCCCCTGCGAGCGCTCGGCCCACGCTCACGCCTCTAGGTCTTAAGTCCCATTGACACCTAGGCCCATCGATCTATGGCGCTCTCCGACTGCCGGGGATACGCTCTGGGGGTCCATGAACCGCTTCGTCGCCGCGCTTCTGTTTTCAACGATGGCGGGCCCTCTCCGGGCCGCGCCCGCCACCTCGACTGGAGGGGCGGACGCGGCGACGTTGGACCCCGCCGCCGAACAAGCCCTCGGCGACATCGGGGCCCAGCAAATGGCCGCCTCGGTCAAAAAAGACGAGGATCGAATGCTCAAAAACGGCGTCTACAAGAGCATCCAGCGAACTCCAGACGGACGCGGCGCCGTCATCACGCTCTCGGACGGTTCCGTCACCTGGTCCGATTACAGCCGAGGATTTTGCACCATGCCGCAGAAGTCGATCGCCGACTTGGCCCAGGCGATGATGCGCGCCGGCGAGGGTCCGGTCGTGGTCTCGGACATCAAGAAAATCGCGGCTGCCGACGCCGAAAAATCCCAGAACCAGACGGCGGCCTCCGGCAAGAAAACCGACGCGCCGTCCGCCGCCGCCGCGCCAAACGCGGAGCCGGCGCACTCCGATTCCGGCGGCGTCGCGGCCGCCGCGCCGGACGCCGGCGAACCGTCGGCGTCCTCGCCGGAGCCCGAATCCCCGGCCGCGGACGCGACGCTTCGAACCGATGCTTCTTCGGACGCAAGCGCCTATCTTATGGGACAGACTCTGGGACGCAGCGGCCTCCTCTCACCGAGGGGAAAAAAGAGCGCCACCGCGGCCCCGAGCGTCGCGCTGGTGCCGCCGCCGCCGCCGCCCGGAGAGTTGAATCCCGATCAATTCGAATTTCTCCCGGTCCGTCGCGCGGCTCAGGGGCGGGCCTTGCAGCAACTGCGCCAGGAAGCGGCGAAGCCGGCGCAGGCGCCGGACGGATCGCTCCCCTCGGGAGAGCAACGCCGGGGGTTCGGCGCGACGACGAATTGAGCGGGAAATCGGTGGACGTGACAGGGATCGAACCTGCGACCTCATCCTTGCGAAGGATGCGCTCTCCCAGCTGAGCTACACGCCCGTGGGGCCATTATAGCGGAAGAAGTCCGCGCGAGTCCAGCGCATGACGCGCCGAGCCGCCTTAGTAGGAACTCCAGACGCTAAACGACGCCGAAATTGGGATCGGTCGTCGCGTTGTCGTAGAGCCAGCCGGAAGTCATTGCGCGCGCGCCGAGGTCCGGCGCGCGCGCGTCGCCGCGCGCGCGCGATTTTGCTCCTCGTTCGTCCTCGAAAAAACATGGCCGCCCGTCCCGTCGGCGACGAAATACAGCGCGTCCGTACGCGCCGGAGACAGCGCGGCTCGGATGCTGTCGAGCCCCGGGCTGCAGATGGGGCCGGGCGGCAGACCGTAATGCAGATAGGTGTTGTAGGGGGAGGGGAACTTCAAGTCCGCGCGAGAGAGGTTTTTTTTCCAGTAGCCGAGCGCGTATTGGACCGTCGGATCGGCCTGCAGCGGCATGCGCCTGAGAAGCCGGTTGCGGTAGACGGCCGCGATCATCGGGCGCTCCTCGGGCTTTTCGGCCTCGCGTTCGACGATGGAAGCGAGAATCAATATCTCCGGCAGCGAACGCGGCGCACGCGCGGCCGAGTATGCGCCGCCCACGACGAGGTCGAACTCCTGAACCATGCGCGCTCCCGCACGCTCGGCTCCAAGCCCCGGGGGAAAGCGGTAGGTCGCGGGGAAAAGACGCCCTTCCCAATTTCGCTGCGCCGCCAGCGCCTCGAACTGAGCGGCGTCGGCCACTCCCGCCGCGGCCAGGCGCTCGGCCACCTGCGAGACGCGCCAACCCTCGGGGATGACGACCTTGACTTCGTCGGTTTGTCCCAGCGCCAGCCTGCGGGCCACGGTGAAGGGCCAGTCATGACGGCGAAAACGGTAGAAGCCCGGCTGAAGGCGCTTCTCGACGCCCGCCGCGCGAAGAATCAGGCGAAACGCCGGCGCCCAGACCACCACGCCGCGCTCGGCCAGCAGTTGCGAGGTTTGGCGGGCGCTCAAGCCCGGCGGGATTTCCACGACCACACCGCGTCCGGGAACAAGCAGCCACGCGGCCGCGGCAATGGCGGCAGCCAGCGCCGCCGCCTGCAGGCGCCTCACCGGCCGGGTTCTGTCCCGCGGCGCAAGACCGCACGCACGCGCGCCAGAAGTTCGTCGGCCTGGAACGGCTTGACGAGAAAATCATCGACGCCGAAGTGAAGCGCCTCGATCTCCTCTTCGGTGGTCTGCTTGACGGTCAGCATGATGACGGGCACCGAACGCAGTCGTTCGTCGCCGCGCAGCGCCCGGCAGAAGCTCTCGCCGTCCATGCGCGGCATCATCCAGTCGACGAGCACCGCGTCGGCCGCAAGACGCTGCAGCTGCGCCAGCCCCTCTCGCCCGTCGCCCGCGCTGACCACCTCGTAGCCGGCGTTGGTCAGTATCTCGGTGACGATGATCCGATAGTCTTCCTCGTCGTCGACGACGAGAATTCGAGGCTTTTTTTCGTTCGGGTTCATTCGGCCGCCGGAAGCGTGAAGGTGATCCGCGTGCCCTGTCCGGGCGCGGAGGCGGCGTCGACGCGGCCGCCGTGCTGATCGATGATCGATTTGACGATGTAGAGTCCCAGGCCCGTGCCCTTGGGTCCGACCACCCCGTCGGCCGCGTTGCGGCCCTGGGAAAAAGGCTTGAACAGCCTTGCCAAGTCGGCGCCGTCCATGCCGCGTCCGGAATCACCCACGGTGACATAAAGCCAACGGCGCCCCGATTCGCGCACCTGCTCGCCGGAAATCCAAATTCGGCCGGAGGCCGGCGTGAACTTGATGGCGTTGGCGACCAGATTGACCAGCACCTGGCGCACGCGCTCCGGATCCGCGACGACCGGGGCGGCGCCTTGAATCATGTTTTCGATCTTCAGGCCCTGTTGGCGGGCCTTCGGCTCGAAGAACTGGGCGACTTCCGCCACGATCGGCCCGAAATCGACGGGGCGCAGAACGCACTCCATCTTGCCCTGCTCGATCTTGGCCACGTCGAGCAGATCCGTGATGAAGCGGTTCAGGCGCTGCACGTTGGCCTGGATGCGGTCCAGATAGTCGCGCGCCGAGGAGGCCGCGGCGGCGTCCCCGGAGGCGAGCTTCTCTCGGATCAGAGGAATGAAGCTCTCCACCGCGCCCAGGGGGGAGCGCAACTCGTGCGTGACCGAGGAGACGAAGTTCTTCTTGGCCAAGTCGAGCTCGGCCAGGCGCTCGGACATCGCGTTGAACACTCGCACCAAAGCCCCGATCTCGTCTTCCGAGTCCCACTCCAGGCGCACTCCGAGCTTGCCCTCGCTGATCTGCGCGGCCATCACGCCGAGCGCGCCGAGGGTTTGGGTCAGCGACGCGGCCAACAGCGCCGCCAGCAGAAGGCCGATCAGCGCGGTGCCCGCGCCCACGAGCATCAGCACGCGAATCATCCGATGCTCGGACTCGCGCTGAGGCGCGCGCAAAACGTCCTGATCGACGCCGAAGGTGATCTCGACGCTGCGGTCGGCCTCGGAGGGGTCGGGCACCAGCACGCGGTCTTCCAGCACGCGCGCGCCCGGGTCGGGCTCGCCGAGGTCCTGAAGGAAGGTCTTGCCGGATTTGCGCCAGACCACGTGCGCGTAGCTCAGCGACGGGTATTGGAGCTTGAGGAAATTCAGGTAGCTGAGAAGCTGGACTTGGTCGCGCTGGATGAGCGCGTCGGTCGCGGCGTGGGCGACGGCTTCCTTAAGGAGCCCCCCGGCACGCAGGGCCTGCCTCTCGCCCAGCTGGCGCTCGACCAAGATCGATCCATACGACAGCAGCAGCAGGGACACAACCTGCAGCGCGACGGTCTGGACGATCAATTTGCCGCGGATCGTCATGCGACGAGGCTATCATATTTGTCGATATCCCGTATTGATTTCTTAACATGGCGCTGTTATGCTGGGCGCATGGCACGCCATGACGATCCGGCCCTGGAGCCGGCGCTGCGCGACGTGGACTCGATCCAAAATCTCGACACCGCCAGGCTCGCGTTGCGCTGGGCGCTGGAGCGGCTGCGCGCCTTGGAACGCCGCGCGCAGGACGCGGAGGAAGCCGCGCGGCGCGCCGAAGCCGCGGGGGCGCGCTCGGCCGCGGAACTGGCCGCGGCGAAGGATCTGCTGACGCGTCGCGCGTCGGAGTCGCTCGAGCGCGAGCGCTACTACGGCAAGCTCGAAGAATACTTGAACTTGAAGCTCTCCGGCGAGTTCGACGCGGGCGCGCTGGCGCGTCGGGAAGCGGCCGTGTCGCGCCGCGAAAGCGAACTGCAGGGCCTGGAGCTGGAAACGGAGCGACGGCTTAAAGCCGCCAAGCTCGGCTTCGAAGACGAACTGTCCCGCGCGACGAAAGCCGCCGATGCCGCCGCGCAAACGCGGGTGAGGGCGGCCCAAGACGAGCTGGAGTCGCGCCTGTCGGCCCGGGAAAAGGAATTCTCGGCGCGCCAACTGTCTCTTCACGAGAAGCAGGCGCAGTTGGACGCGCTGGAGCGGGCCCTGGAAGAACGACGTCGGCGCTTCGAGGAGTTCCACGCCGCGCAGCGGGCCGCGATGGACCGCGAATCGCAGGCGCTGGCGCAGGCCGCGCGCGACCAGACGGAGTTCCTGGAGCGCCGCGTCGAGGCGGCGCTGTCGGCGCGCACGCAGGCGCTGGAGGCGTCCTGGCAGACCGAGCGACGCGCGCTGCTGGAAGAACTCACGCAGTGGCGCGCGAAAGCACGCGAGGGACTGCCGGCGGAGCTCGCGGCCGCCCGCCGCGCCGAGGAGGCCGAGGAGCGCCTGGCGCGAGTTCGCTCGGAGCTCGCGCAGGCCCGACGCCAGTCGCAGGAGTTGCTGGGAGAACTCCATGCTCTCGACGTCACCGAAACGGCGCGCCGCGAGGAATTGTCTCGGCTCGAGAGCGCGATCGCGGCCAAGCTTCGCGACGCGGAAGCCGCGCTGTTTCGCCAATACGACGACTGGATGCGGCGCGAGTCGCAGTTGCGCCGCCGGGATTTGGACTGGCGCGTGGAAGCCGAGGAGCGCCGCGCCGCGGCCGACGCCCAACGCGCCGAGACGCTGGCCCTGCGCGAAGAACTCAAGCGTTCGATCGCCGCCTATCGCGCCAAGACGGAGGCCGCGGACGCGGCCGCCCAAGGAGAAAGGAAACCATGACGCAGTCTCAAGAGCCGCTGGCCTCGCTGAGCGAGGCTTGGAAACGCCTGGAAGCGGTGTGCGTCCGACTCTGGGACGAGAACTCCCCGACGGCCGTGGAGGCGCAGGCCGCGGTCGAAGAATTCAAGGGCGCCGTCCACCGCGGCGATGCCTATCTGGGCAATCTCGCCGAGCAGCGCGCGCACGACTTGCGCGAACACGAGGAGGACTTGGCCTCCCTGCGCCGACAATACGAGATGGAGATGGCCGGGCTCAAGAAGCGCATCGAGAGCCTCGAGCATGCGCTGCGCGAAAAGGACATGCGCAACGACGAACTGCTCAAGGCCGTCGCGGTCAAAGAAGAGCAGAACCTCGAGTTCCACTCCCAGCTTCTGCGCATGTCCGCCGCGGGCGACGAGGCCAAGTCGCGCAAGATGGACGAGTTCTACCAAGAATTGTTAAAAAAGGAAACCTCGCTGGAGGAGGCCTGGGAGCAGCGCCACAAGGCGCTCGAGCAGGAGCACGAGCACTTCCAGAACATCCTGTCGGCCAAGCAGGCCCAGCTCGACGCGTGGGAGGAGCGGCGCATCGCCGAGGAGGAGGCGCTCAAAAAGCGCGCGACGGATCTGGAGATCAAGTCCCAACACCTGTTCCAAGAGTATCGCAAGAAGCAGCAGGAGATCGAGGAGTTGAAGTCGAACCTCCAGCACAGCATCACCGAATTGGTCCGCCAATACCAAAGCCGCGTCAAGTCCGAGCAAAGCCGCGCCTAAATCCCGACGATGACCGCCGACGACGACTTCGAGCGCCTGCTGGCGCGTTGCCGCGCCCAACTGGACTCGATCTCCCTGCATTTACCCGCCATGGAAGGGGAGACCTCCGCGCCGCAGGAGCGCGCGCCGTCGCCGGGGATGCAAACGCCGCCGCCGGCCCCGCCGCCGCCCACTCCTCCGCCGGAGCCCGCGCGCGTGGAAATCACGGCGGTCAAGCCTGCGCCTGCGGCTGCCGCGACGGCCCGACAGACGATCGTCTCCGTCGCGCCCGCGCCCGAAGCACCGCCGCCCGTCGTTGCGATCCGCGAATCTTCGCCCGCATCGCCGCGATTCGACCCTCCACCCGCGCCTCTGCCGGACCTGACTCCGCCGCCAAGTCCGCCGCGCCGCTTCGTCAAACCGCGGGCCGCGCCGGCGGCGCCGCCTTCCTGGCGCCCGGCCGCCTACGGCCTGGCCGCGCTGGCCGCCGGAGCTGGACTGTGGTGGTGGCAGAGACCGCCGCTGGATCGCCCGTTTTCGCTGGCCGCGTCCGACGCGGCGGCGCTGCGCCCGCCGCGCGCCGACATCCTCGTGGCCCAGGGCTCGACTCTGCTCGATCTCACCGAGGACGGCCGCGTCATCGCGCGCTCCGCGCTCCCGTCTCCGGTGACCGCGATCGGCTGGCAAGGCGGGTATCTCTGGAGCGTGGACGGCCGCTCTCGAATGATCAAGGAGCGCCGCGACGGCGCCGAGCAAGACACGGTTTTCGCGGTCAACTTCGCGCCCGCGCGCTTCTGCCTGCACGGCCGCCAGTTGTGGGCACTGGAGCCCGACGGGCGGGTCGTGCGGCAATATCTGATCAGCCGCTCGCTGCTGGGCGTGCAGCTTCAGCCGCTCGACGAATACCGACTGCCCGGCATCGAGGCCGCGGCGATCGCGCTCGATGACGCCGAAAGATTATGGGTCGCCGACCGCGCTTCCGCGCGCCTGCTGCGACTGACCCGGGAGGGCCCGGGCTACCGCCTTTCCGATTCCGCTTCGCTCGCCGACATTCTCAAGCCCGGCGCGGAGGTTCGATCTCTCGACGTGCTCGACGGCCAGGTCTGGCTGCTGGCCTCGCAACCCGACGGCCGCTCCACGATGCACCGCCTCTCGGCCGACCGCCTCGGCTGGAAAACTCCTTAACCCCGTTTCTCTCCGGCGCGAAACAAAGAGCGGCCCTGCGCGCCCAAGCGCCCGCGCCCCGGAAGCGTTCGTCGCTGCGCGTCATTGGCTCTTGCCGCTTTGCAGGAGTTCGGACTTCACGCGCTCGTAGGCTCGCTGGGCCGGGACGTAGCCCGAGTCGATCTCCAAGCATCGCCGGAAGGCCTCCAACGCCTCCGCCAAGCGGCCCTCCGCGTAGAGCTCGACGCCCGCCTCGTAGAGCTTCTCCACATCGGCGGGTCCGCCCGAGGAGCGCGCCGTCTCGGTGGGCTTTGCCTCGGCCGGGCGTGACGCACGCGCGATCTGGGCCTTGAGTGCCTCGATGTAGCCCTTCAGCCGCTCCTTTTCCACGGGGTCGTTTTCCAGCATGTAGGCCTTCTGCAGGGCGCGCAGCGCGGCGGCGTAGTGGCGCCGCACGTGCTCGGCCGCGGCCAAGCGCTTGTAGGCCAGCGCGTTGGTCGGATCCAGCGAGATGACCTCTCCGGCCAGTTCCACGACCTTGTCCCAGTCGTGCTGGAAGAAGGCCAGTTCCATCAAGGAGACGGTCGAGTCCAGAATGCGCTTGGCGGCGTCGGCGCCCTCCTGGTAAGACGCCGCCGGCTTGGCCACGGCCGGCGGCGGCGCGACGGGCGCCGGCGCGGCGGCGGGAGCGCTGGAGATGCCCAGCATCGTCTCGCCCAACCGGGCCTGAAGGATGCGGATCATCGCGTCGCGCTCCGGGGAGGGGACCAGCGCCGAGGCGTTGGTCAGAGACGCCAGCGCCTCGCGGTCCTTGCCCGCGAGGAAGCTCATCAGCCCGTCGCGCGTGGCGCGCGCGGCCACGACGCCGCGGTCCGTGTCGGAGCCGCGCATGGCCAGCGAAAGATCGGGGAAATAGAGCGCGGCGGTGCGGTAGCGCTCGACGACCGCGGCGACGGCGGCGTCTTGCGGCGCCAGGGAGGCGGCCTGCGCGGCGCGGTCATGCGCCTGCGTGAAGCGCCCATCGGAGGCGTCGGCGTCGGCGGCCTTCAGGAGATCTTCCATCGCGCGGCGCTTGTAGCCGACGAGCTCGGCGGCTTGTTTGTTGAACTCGGGAGTTCCGGGAGGGGCGGTCTGAGTCAAGTTGTCGAGAAGCATCTCGCCCATCAACCGCTCGGCCTGCGGCGGCTCGCCGAAGCGCCAGGTCACGCCGATGCGCTGGCTTCCCGTGGTCGAGGCGAAGCCCCCGACCGGCATCACGTAACCGTAATCCACCTGCAGACGGTGGATCTTGTAGGAGAGACCCACGGTCAACTGGCGGTAGTAGTCGGTGCCGTAGCCGACGCCGCCGCGCAGCGCGAACGCGCCGTAGAGGAGCGTCGGCAGCCACTTCTCGAAGCCGATGTTGACGTCGCGCGAAAGGCTGCCGTCGGGAGCGGTGACCAAATCGAAGTCGGCGTCAATGGTGGAAAACGGGGTGCGGTAGGCGCCTCCGAGCTTCATGTTGCGCTGGAGCAAGTCGGTTTGGCCGGGAGTGAAGGCGATGTTGGGCTGGTTCAGGTGCTGCACCTGGAAGCCCGCGTCCCAGTGCGGCAGGACCTGCCACAAAAGTCCCAAGTCCATGTCGAGGTTGGACTTGGAGCCGTTTTGAAGATAGGGGTCGGGAGTGTTGGTGATCTGGCCGGTGGGACTGATGGAGTTGCCGGCAAGCGAGCCGGGATTGATGGAACGATACAGATACTTGGTCGTTATGCCGCCGTAGATGGGCAGGCCGCTGTCGTCGGGCGTCAGGCGTTTGCCGTAAGACAGATACAGGCTCGATTCACGGTAGACCGAATCCAGGGAGAAATAATCCCAGCCCACGCCCGCGGTGCCGTACTTGCCGCCCTCGATGGGCTGCGCGTAGCCGAAAAACGAGTTCTGGATGTTGGAGCCGTCGGAAAGGCCGGTGACGAGCATCGAATAGGTCGTCGCGACCTCGGGGCGGTCGATGAGCGCCAGGCCCGCGGGGTTGTAGTAGATCGCGTAGACGTCGTCGGCCACGGCGGTGTAGGCGTTGCTCATGCCCGCCACGCGCGCGCTGGTGCCGAGGTCGTCGAACGCCGCGCGTGCGGACGGCGCCAGCAAGAGGGCCAACGACAGCCACAACGCCGTCATCGGCAAGGCGCGGCCCCCCAAGCGTCCATCATTCCCAAATTGTGGACGAAACGCGCCGTCAACGCCCGCCCGACGCGCGAGATTCCTGCGAAATAATCTGCCGAATGCGTCGAGATTCATTTCACCACCATCAAGGTCCCGGTGTAGGTGCCGCCTTCGGCGCGGACGCGGTAGAGGTAGAGTCCGCTGTGGACGAACGAGCCGTTCGCGGTCCCGTCCCAGGACGAGTACTCCAAGGAACCTGGAATGGTTCCCGAAGACACGAAAACATAATTGCAGGCGGCGCCCGCGTAGGTGCAAGCCCCCACATTGGAGGACGAGCAGCCGCTGCCGGCCACCTGCGTTCCATCTTGCCCGGAGATAAAAGTGACGACCTGCGAACCAAACAGCGTGTAGACCTGTCCGGTCACTCCGGAATGATTGGGATTGTCGAAGCAAAACACGGCGGAATGCCCTTGGACCCCATTGTGGGGAGTGACGTAGCGCGAGGTCACGCCGTAGAAATGGAACCCCAAGTTCTGGGCCGCGGCCAGACCCGCCAGCATCGCCGCCAAGATAGTCCATCGCTTCATGTCTTCGCTCCGTTGCGCGTCATTTGGCCACCACGATGGTGCCGGTGAAGGTCTTGCCCCCGCCGCTGATGTGATAAATGTAGACGCCGCTGGTGACCGTGCGGCCGTTCATGCGGCCGTCCCAGGTCAAAGTGTTGGGGACCAATCCCGGCTGGAGGTCGGCGACATGTTCGCCGCGCAGGTCGTAGACGCGGCCGGTAGGCACCACGTTGTCGGGGCCGGGGTCGTAGGTGAAAATCCAGACCGAGTTCAGCCCGTTGGCGTTGGGAGTGATGATCTTGCCCGAGATGTTGGCCACGTCGAACACGGGGCCGCTGGTGGTGCGGCCTTGCGCGCGCACCTGATAGAGGCCGAGGTTGGGCGAGTCGAGCGTGAGCACCGCGCCCAGCGCGTCCACGCGGCCGTACTGCGACACGAAGTTCTGATTGTTGAACCAGAAACCGCCCAGGTCGTCAATGGGCGCGTTGCTGTTGGCGCCGGAAATGGGCGCCACGACGCCGCCGAACGGGGAGGCGGTGTTGATGGGCTGGAGGTCGGGCACGGCGGAAGCGCCCTGAGTGGTCACGCGCAGAGTGTAGTGGCCGGGGCCGGGCAGAACGTAGCTGGACAGCGGCATGACGCCGTTTAGATAGGCGTTCCACTGCGCCGACTGCATGATCTGGTCGCCGTCGTCTTGCGGACGCCGCGTTCGTACGACGCGGATGTCGCCGCCCAGGCCGTTGGTCGCGCCGACCAGGCCGTTGGCGGCCGTCGCGGTTTGAGGGTCGACGGCCAGAACGGTCACGCAGTCGTCGGTGAAGAAGTATCGCTCGCCGAGCGTGGAGACGGTGATCACGCCCGTGGACAGTCCCACGGTGTTGTAGGAGAACAGGCGGTAATAGTAGCTGACTCCGCCAGTCGAGTCCACATACGCCGGCGCGCTTGAGACGGCGACCGTCGAGACCTGGACGAACTGAGAGCCGCAAATCTGCGTCGAGCGGTAGATCGCATAGCCTTCCAGTTCTCCGGCGACGGGAGTTCCGGTGGAGATGAAGCTCTGCCCGCCGGTGTAGCGCGTGGTCGGCGACCACGCCAGACGGACCGCGGTGCTCGACGCCGACACGGTCACGCCCAAGGGCTCCATCGGAACCTGCGCCACCGTCGGCACGGAGGGAGTGACCACCGTCAGCGGACCGTCGGGAGAAGACAAGGAACCCGCGCCGTTGACCGCCACGAGCTCGAATTGATAAGTGGCGCCCCCGGCAAGGCCGGAAATCGAGGCTGAGGTCGCCTGCGTCGTCGACACGGGCGAGTAGTGCACGCCGTCGGTGCTCAGCAGGACTTCGTAAGCGGTGCCGGAGGGGTTGCCGCCGGAGCCCCAGGTCAGTCCCACGGAATCGTAGAACACCGCGCTGGTCGACAACGCCACCGGCGCGGCCGCGGCGGTGATCGTATCGCCCGCCAGAATGTAGGACGAGCAGCCCTGGCCGCAGGCCGCGACGAACAGGTAGTAAGTCGCGTTCGGCGCCAGCCCCGCCAGAACCCCCGAGCTCGACGGCACCGTCGCCGTGGCGACTGCGGAGGGGGGATTGGCGGAGGTCAGCGCGGCGGCAAGCGCGTAGTCGGTCGCTCCGGTCGACAAGTTCCATGCCGCGCTCGCCGTCGAAGAAGAGACGGCCGTGATCGTCGCCGATGCGGGCGGCGCCGGCGGGCCCGGCAAAGTGAGCACCTGGACGACATTCGACGGCGCCGCCGCCGCGCCCGCCCCGTTGATCGCGACGGCTTCCAAATAATACGAGGTGTTGCCGCTGAGCCCCGCGGCCGTCGCGGTCAGGCTGGTGGTGGTCGTCAACGGCGTGAAATACGCGCCGTTGGTGCTGATCTCGACTTTATACTCGGTGCCCGCCGGGTTGCCGTCGGCGTTCCATGCCACCGAGATCGTCGTGCTCGACACGGAGGTCGTCGACAAAGTGATCGCGGGCGCCGCGTCGGTGATCGTCGAGCCGATGGCCGTATAGCTCGAGCAGCCGAAATCGCAGGCCGTGACGAAGAAGTAGTAGGTCGAATTCGGACCCAACCCGGTCAAAGTGCCGGTGCTCGTCAAAGCCGTGCTCGACGACACCACGGGACTCGGAGGCAGAGCGGGGTTGGATGAGGCCACCAGGATGTAATCGGTCGCGCCAGCGGACAAGGCCCACGTCGCCGTCGCTGACGACGCGTAGACCGTCTGCGGCGAGCCGCCGGTCGGAGCCGCCGGCGGGCCGGGGAGGGTCAGGACCTCGACGATGTTGGACGGCGCGCTCGCCACGCCCGCGCCGTTGACGGCCACGGCCTCCAGATAATAGGAGGTGTTGCCGCTGAGCCCCGCGGCCGTCGCGGTCAGGCTGGTGGTGGTCGTCAACGGCGTGAAATACGCGCCGTTGGTGCTGATCTCGACTTTATACTCGGTGCCCGCCGGGTTGCCGTCGGCGT
>JAJZQS010000045.1:0-1556 GCA_021806745.1 bacterium | reverse complement strand
GAGGTGTTGCCGCTGAGCCCCGCGGCCGTCGCGGTCAGGCTGGTGGTGGTCGTCAACGGCGTGAAATACGCGCCGTTGGTGCTGATCTCGACTTTATACTCGGTGCCCGCCGGGTTGCCGTCGGCGTTCCATGCCACCGAGATCGTCGTGCTCGACACCGCCGTGGTGGACAGGCTGATCGCCGGCGCGGCGTCGGTGATCGTCGAGCCGATCGCCGTGTAGTTCGAGCAGCCGTTCGCGCACGCCGCCACGAAGAAGTAGTAGGTCGAGTTCGGACCCAGGCCCGTCAGCGTGCCCGTGCTCGTCAAGGCGGTCGCCGACGACACCACGGGGCTTGGCGGCAGACCCGGGTTGCTTGACGCCACCAGCATGTAGTCGGTCGCGCCCGAAGACAGCGCCCAAGTGGCCGTGGCCGAGGAGGTGTAAACGGTGCCCGGCGAACCGCCCGACGGCGCCGCCGGAGTGCCCAACGGCGTCAACACTTGGACGACATTCGACGGCGGGCTGGCCACGCCGGCCCCGCTTACCGCCACCGCCTCGATGTAGTAGGTCGTGTTCGGCGCGATCGAACCGAAGGTGCCCGCCGTCGAGTTCGTGGTCAGCGCGACCGTGTAATCCACGCCGTTCGTGCTGACCTCGACCTTATATTCGGTCCCCACCGGGTTGCCGTCGGCATTCCACGCCACCGAGATGGTCGTGCTCGACACGGAGGTCGTCGACAGGCTGATCGCCGGCGCGGCGTCGGTGATCGTCGAGCCGATCGCCGTGTAGTTCGAGCAGCCGTTCGCGCACGCCGCCACGAAGAAGTAGTAGGTCGAATTCGGGCCCAGACCCGTCAGCGTGCCCGTGCTCGTCAAGGCGGTCGTCGACGACACCACGGGGCTTGGCGGCAGACCCGGGTTGCTCGACGCCACCAGCATGTAGTCGGTCGCGCCCGAAGACAACGCCCACGCCGCGGTGGCCGAGGACTGATAGACCGAGATCGGCGCGCCGGAGGCGGGCGGCGGGGGCGCTGCGCTGGGCGTGTAGACCTGGACCGGCCCCACGGCGGCGGCAGGGGTTCCCGCGGCGTTCAAGGCCACGACCTCGAAGTAGTAGGTCGTGCTCTGGTTCAGGCCCGCGGCGGTCGCCGCCGGTGACGCGGTGGTCAGCGCGACCGTGTAATCCACGCCGTCCGTGCTGACCAGCACGCGATAGGAAGTGCCCGCCGGGTTGCCGTCGGCGTTCCAGGCCAGAGACACGGTGGAGCTGGAGACCGAGGTGGTGGACAAGGCCAGCGCCGGGGCGGCGGCGGTGATCGTCGAGCCGA
Organism: bacterium; assembly: GCA_021806745.1. Taxonomy (GTDB): domain Bacteria; phylum Elusimicrobiota; class Elusimicrobia; order UBA1565; family UBA9628; genus GWA2-66-18. The sequence goes on along the minus strand of JAJZQS010000045.1, from coordinate 247 downwards.
TGGCGGCAAAGGCCGAGCAGCCCTGCTCGCAGGCGCTGACCGACAGGTAGTAGGTCGTGTTGGGCGCCAGCCCCGCCACCGTGCCGGTGCTGGCCAAGGTGGTCGAGGACGCCGCCACCGGAGACGGCGGCAGAGACGCGTTCACGGAGGCCGCCAGCACGTAGTCGGTGGCGCCCGTCGACAGCGACCAGTCGCCGGCGATCGTCGTCGACGACGCCGACAGCAGCGTTCCCGGAACCGGCGACGA
>JAJZQS010000159.1 GCA_021806745.1 bacterium | reverse complement strand
AAGTAGACCGGACGGCGGCTGCTCGTCAGCCCCAACAGCGTGCGCTCGCGCCCGGTCTTGTCGCGCAAGATTCGGCCGAGCTCGGCGTCCACCTTCGCGGTTTCCGCGGGCGTATACCAATCGGACAGGCGCTCGCCCGGCGCCGTTGCGAACGCGGAAATCCCGGCCGTCGCGCCGCACAGCGCGCCGAGCGCGTTCAAGACCCGGCGGATTTGCGCCGAGCGCGGGACAAACCAGCGGTGGAAGCCGGACAGCCGGGCGTTTAAGACGTTGGCCGCCCGCCAGGGCAGGAAGCCGGTCAACATCGCCGCGGCGACGCCGACCAACGCGGCTCCGGCAATCTTGTGTTCACGCCGCAGGCACGCGAATCCCGCCGCGAAGATCGCGGCCACGGCCAAGCAGTCGAGCCGGATCACCGCGCCGCCGCGGGCACGCAATCTTCCAGCATGCCCATAGTCCGACCTTCGACCGCGCCCTGGAACGCCGCCCGTCCCGCCGTCCGGGCGAACTCGTCCAGCGCTCCCGCGAAGACGAAAGGCGCGCGCTGCTCGCGGGCGTTGCGCAGGATCATGTCGACGCCGCCGGGCCACCCCGCCAGATACACGACGGCTCCCCCGCGCGGAAGTCGCCGGCGGTAGTTCTCGAAGATTTCCGCGTAGCGTCCGCGCGATTTCTGGGTCAGCTCGACTTCGACCGCGCGCGGCGGCTGGGCGTCGATCCAGACGTCGGAGACGCCTTCGAGCGTCAGCCGCCGCCGCCCCTCGGAGGCGCTCCAGACGACCTGCGGATGCTCGCGTCTGGCTGGCAGCGCGAGGATTTGGGCGAGCACCAGGCCCACGGCCGAGACCTTCAAGTCGTGGCGGATGAGCGCCTCGCTGACCTCGCCGCGGACTTCCGAACGCGCCTGGCGGGGCTCTTCCGACAGGGCTTCAAAGCCCTTGTGCGACAGCGTGAACGCCTTGGGCTGGCGCAAGAAGGAATGACCTTGGATGTAGCCGGAATCCTCCAGCGCCCGCAGCCGCGCCGCCACTCCCAAATCGTAATCGTCGCGGTCCATCCGGTTGAAAAAGCGCTCGACCAAAGCCGTTTCATCCAGCCCTCCGGCCAAGCCGACTCCGATCATTTGGCCGATCCCCAAGACGCCCCACGCCTCCAACGCCGCGAGCATCGCCATGTCCCGCCGCGTGAGTTGAAGCCCCGTTCGCCGTCCGTTTAAAGTCGTGTTCATTCCCCGATTCGATCCCTGTTCCGTCGTTTCTCAACTCCTGTCCGTTGACCGTCTGCTCCTCCCTGTGCCCTGCCTTTGCCGTTGTTTGTCCGTTGTTTTGCCGCCTTTTTTGCCGTTCGTTGTTCCTTCTGTTCTTTGTTGTTGTCCTGTTGATTCCACTCTCAAAACCTTCCCATCCACTTCTTCAATCCCTGCTGTTTCCGATCTCCACTTCCCTTCCATTGCCTCTGACTTTTCCTGCTTTTCCGTTCCACATCTCCCCGGTTCTGCTGCCATTACCCCCACCGTCCTCCTGACCACCCACCACCAATTTCTGTTGGTTGGGGGCGGGTGGTCAGGAGGCGGACGCGCCATCGGCGCGGACGAGGTGGACGAGAAAGGACAGGCAGAACCGGGGTTTTTCGATCTCGCCGCTTACGCCGCCCCCCTCAGGCGCGCCCGAGGGGTCGCCTGAGGGGGGCTGTCCGTCTAATCCGCCGCGCTGAGGCTCTTCGCGTACACCTGGATCGCCTCCGAGATGAGGCGGTCGCGCGGCACGTCCTCGCCGGTCTGGCGCATCTTTTTGATGCTCGCCCGTGCCAGCACCTCGTGGTCCGCCACCGGCAGGTAGACCATGATCGCCACGATCTTCGGCGCGCGTCCGACGCGCGGCGACGCGCTGGCTTCCGTCGTCTCGGCTCCGTCCATTCTTATTCCTCCTGGCTTTCGAGTTGCCGGGCGGGTGAGGGACTTCCCCTCCGCTTTCCCGCGACTGGATACCGCGCCGCCCGCAAATCGTCCTCGTTTACATATCCGGCGTCGGCGCCGTTTCCCATGCGACTTTAAGGCTCCAGCGCTTGCCGAGGGCGCGCGCCGACGCCGTCTGCGCTTCGTGACGACGCCGCTCCAACGCGCACAGCGCCGACTCGCGCCACCAGTTCGCCCGAAGGACCTCACGGTTGCCGCGGCAGCGGACGACGCTGAGCGCGTATGCGAGCTCGTCTCGCCGCTCGATCTCGCCCCACTTCGCCTGCCGGGATTCGTCCTCGCGCTCGATCAAGATGTCCAGCGGGTCGCGGTCTTCACGGTGATGGGAAGGCGTATCGAACGGCGCGGCCCCGCTCCAGTTATCATCCATGTCCTCGCCGGAGCGGCCGAACGCAGAAAGATCGTCCATCGAGGCGAATCGGCGGCGGCGGGTGGATTCCGCCTCCAGGAGATTGCGCGCGTTGCAGACCAGCGCCGCGAAAAAGCCGGGCACGGTCGTCTTTCCACGGAGCAGCTCGCGCATCGTCTCGGCGACCGCTCCGTCCGCCAAAGCCTCGTTGCGCACGACCGCCAGCGCGCAGCGCATCGCTTTTCCGCCGTGCGCGCGGAAGAACTCCTCGGCCTCGCGATAACGGCGCAGGCGGTCCTGGCGGCGAGACTCCTTCACGAGCCCGGCCAGGTAGCGCGGCGCGTGCTCGCGCCAATGATTGAGACCCGCGGTATCGCGAAGCAGCCTCTCGGTTCTGAGTCCGGCCAGCAGTTCTTGAACGAGGGCTTCGGACTTCTTGTCTGGTTCGCGGCGGCCGATCATCGCGGCGGCGCGACGGGCCAGCGCGACATCGGGATCGGCGACTTCGACATGAACGGCGGGGAGCGCGGCGGAGACGGCGACGGCGTTAAGCATCAAAGACACGGCAGCACCTCACGGTGCCTGAGCGTCCGGGACTCGGTGGGCTTGGCGGTATGTTGAGGCGTCCGGCTTAGCCGGATGCGCCTTGGTCGGAACCGCGCCGCGTCCGTTTACCCGCTGCCTGGATCACCAGGGGCGCGGGACGGAGTCCCCCCATCCGGAGGGAAACCGGGGGGCTTCACCCCCGCTCTATCGGGCCGTTTCGGCCCGAGGTGCGTCATCCCGACAAACGACGACACCGGGATGCCGGAGCCGTCGCAAGTCGGCGAGCAATTTTTATGCGATAGCGGTAAATTCCAATTGGGGTTATACTGATCTCGCGTGAAGACGACGATCGCCAAAAGCGCGCGGGCCGATGACGCGGCGGAGCTGGTCGTCGTTGTGTGCGCGCTGATATTGCCGGCGCTCATCTCCGGACTATCGCCGCAGACGGGACTCGCCGAGCACTCACAGTTGTATTCCGCGCTCGGCTTTCTGAAGGAACTTCTCGGCAGTCTAAAGTTCGGTCTCTTGGCGGCGTTGCTGTTGACGCGAAATCCGTTCGACCGCGCCTTCTGCACCCTTTGGCCGAAAGGATCGAAAACAAAGCAGCTACTGGCAGGGGTCGGACTTTGGATCGCCTACTATGTCTTCTTCGACTTCTGGAGCCTGCTGGCCAACGCCTGGCGACTGAGCGTCCACTCTACCGGCTGGATGCAGCCTCAATCGGCCCATGAGAGCGGTCTGAATCTCTTGTTCTCCATGGTCAACGGCCTATCCGAAGAGATATTCAGGCTCTATCTACTCTCTCAATTGCTCAAGCTCGGCGCCGGCTGGCGCGGTGCGGTCGTCGGCACTGCTGCGTTGATCGCCTCGTATCATGTCTACCAAGGAGCGTTCATCGCCGTAGGGTTCTTCGCGGCCAACGTCGCGATCAATCGCGCCTACGCGGCAAACCGTTCGCTGCCCATGCTCTTCGTCTGGCATGCTCTGTCTGACTACACGCACTCGACGTCTTTGCCG
>JAJZQS010000158.1 GCA_021806745.1 bacterium | reverse complement strand
ACGCGCTGCGCGCCGAGCGCGATTTCCCCGCCGCCTACGCGGCTTTGGGCGTGGCGCTGGCCGTACGCGGCGACCTGACGCGCTCGCGCAAGGCCTACGACCGCGCCCTGGAACTGGACCCGGGCTACGAGTTTCCCTACTTGGGACGAGCCGCGCTGAGCCTGCGCGAGGGCGACCGCGCCGCGGCGATGAAGGACTTCGAGGCGGCCGTGCACGCCGATCCGCAAGACTACGCCCCCTACCTGAACCGCGCCGATGCGCGCTGGAGCGCGGGCGAGCGTGAGGCGGCTTTGCAAGACGAGCGCAACGCCCTCTCGGCGCCCAAGCTCGACGCGCCGGCGGCGTTGGCCATCGGCGCGCGCTACATGTCGGCGGGCCTCTGGCGCGATGCCGTCGACGCCTACGGCCGCGCGGCCGAGCTTGGCACGCCCCTGAAGGCGTTGCCCGCGCGGGCGAAGGCATGGGAGCTACTCAAAAAGCCCGCGCGCGCTCGGGAGGACTTGGACGCGGCGCTCAAGCTCGCACCGGACTCGGTCGAGTTGTTGGTGGCGCGCGGGCAATTGGAGGCGCGCCAAGGAGACGACGCCGACGCGCTGGCCGACTTCACGCGCGCGGTCCGCCTTGCGCCCAAGGATCCGGCCGTGCTGACGGCGCGCGCGAGCTTCTACGCCTCGCGGCGCAAGCCCGAACTCGCGATGACCGACTTCGATTCGGCGGTGGAGGCGGATGCGTCCTACGCCGAAGCCTACAACGGCCGCGGAGCGCTGCGCGCCAACGCCTACTCCGACTACGAGCACGCCTTGGCCGACGTCTACAAGGCCGCCTCGCTCAAGCCGGCCGATCCGGCCTACCGCTTCAATCTGGGCATGCTCAGCGTCCTGGCGCGGCAGTATCGCAAGGCCGTGTCCGACTTCGACGACGCGCTGGCGCTCGGCGGTCCGGCTTCGGCGGTGCTGCGCGCGCGCGCGCGCGCGAAGTCCTACCTCGGCGACGCGGTGGGCGCCGAGCTCGACATCGAAGCCGCGCTCGAAAAAGATCCCAAGGATGTCGGCAACTATCGCGCGATGGGCGCCATCCGCCTGCGCGAACGCCGCTACGAGCAGGCCGTGCGCGACCTCAATCAGGCCGTCAGCGCCGATCCGCGTTCGGCCGAGGCCTATCGCTCCCGCGGACTGGCCTACGGCGGTTTGGGCGATTTGAAGTCGGCCCTGGCCGATTTGCAGCGCGCGACCCAACTCGACCCCATGGACAAGGCCGCGTGGACGGATCTTTGCCAAGCCGAGCGCCTGCGCGGCGATTTGCGCGCGTCGCAGGACGCCTGCGCGCGCGCTTTGAGCGTGGACTCCCAGTTCGGTCCGGCCTACATTCAGTCGGCGCTGACGCGCCTGGCGCTGAAAGACTACTCGCGCGCCATCGAGGACGCGGATGCGGCCTGGCAACTGGGCTCACGGCGGGCGCAGACTCTCCTGGCCAAGTCCGTCTCCCAGGTGGCCCTGCGCCGCTACCGCGACGCCCACTTGAGCTTTTTGGCCGCGCTGGACTTGGATTCATCGGTGGTCTCGCCGTATCTGGGATTTGCGGCCGGCCATCCCTCCGGCGTGGACTACCTGAACGCGGTGTTGGCTTTCGACGCGCAAATGCAGGCCGACGGCCGCGGGCCGGACCCCTACGTGGCGAGAGGTGACGCGTTCCATAGCGCGGGCCAAGACGACAAGGCGGTACTCGAGTACACCAAGGCCCTGGAGCTCGACGGCAACGATGCGGACGCCTACGTGGGCCGCGCGGTGGCTCTGGCGGCGCAAGACTCCCTGGAGGCCGCTCAGACCGACCTTCTGCGCGCCGTCGAACTGTCGCCGGATGCGGCCGACCCGCGCATTCGCCTGGCCGTGGTGTTGACCTTGCGCCGAGCCTACGCCAACGCGATCGTCGAACTGGCCAAAGCGCTCAAGATCGAGCCCAAGAATTCCGAGGCGCATCTGCGCGCGGGCAACGCGCACTATTTTCTAAAGGAATACGACCAGGCGCTGGCCGATTACGACTTGGCGGCGTCCGAAGACCCTCTGGCCGCGCGCGCGCAGGTGGGCCGGGGCTTGGGCCTGCTGGCGCTGGGCCGACGCGACGAGGCCATCGAGTGCTTCAGCCGCGCGGTCGATCTGGACCCGCTCTCCGACCGCGCCTACCGCAACCGCGCGCTGGCCTGGGCCGCGCTCGGCAAATACGGCAACGCCGCCGCGGACTACCGCGCGGCGAGCCTGGTCAACACCGACCCGCAGCTCGTCGACGAATACAAGCGCCTGATCGATCAGGCCGAATCGAAAGCCGCAGGCGCGGGCAACACCTCGTCTTGAAGCCCCTCGTTTCTTAGCGCGGACGGGCCGAGGTCACGCGCGGCGGCGCCGCGACCCGGCGGCCCAGGGCTCGGCGTCGTTTGATACAATCCCCGCCCCGATGATCGACATTCCCGACATCTACGCGCGCGCGGGCCGCCCGGTGTACTCGTTCGAGTTCTTCCTGCCCAAGGCGCCCGACGACTTGGACTCGTTCGTCGCCTCGGTGCGCGAGCTTAAGAGTCTGCATCCGGATTTCGTCACGCTGACCTACGGCGCCGGCGGGAGCGCGCGCTCGCGCACGGTGGAGGCCGCGGGACGCCTGCAGCGCGAGACGGGGCTGACCACCGCCTGCCACTTGACCTGCGTCGGGCACTCGCGCGCGGAGCTTTCGTCGATTCTAGACCGCCTCCAGGGGCTTGGCGTCTCGCATCTGGTCGCGCTGCGCGGCGACCCGCCCAAGGATTGCTCGCTGCCGCTCGGCGAACTCAAGCACGCCGACGAGCTCGTGCGCCTGGCTCGGGCGCACGGGGGGTTTCGCCTGGGCGTGGCCGCCTACCCGGAAAAGCATCCCGAGTCCGCGTCGGCCGACGACGACCTCGCGCGCTTCGCGGGCAAGATGCGCGCCGGCGCCGATTGGGCGATCACCCAGCTCTTCTTCGATCCGGCGGACTATTTCGCCTTCGTCGCGCGCGCGCGCGCGGCCGGCGTGACGGCGCCGATCGTTCCCGGAGTGATGCCCGCCACCGGCTACGCCCAGCTCAAACGCTTTACCGCGCTGTGCGGCGCGCGCGTTCCAGACGAACTCGACGCGCGCCTGGCCGCGGTCCAGCACGATCCGGCGCGTCTGGCCGACGAGGGCGTGGCGTGGGCCGCGCGGCAGTGCCGCGCGCTGCTCGATGGCGGCGCGCCCGGCGTGCACTTCTACACGCTCAACCGCTCCGACGCGACCGCGCGCGTGCTGGCCGCCTTGCGCCGCGCCTGAGCGAGGCCGGATTTAGTAGGATGGCGCGCGTGAATTCCCGGATTTCGCGGGCGGCGGCGTGCGCGGCGTTGGCGGCCGGCCTGAGCGCCTGCGGCGCCTCGGACCGCTTGGCCGCGCGCTCGATGCGCGACGTGCTGCTGGCGGCGCGCCCCGCGCAGCTTGACGAGCCCGACTTCGACCTGGCCCGGGAGGCCGCGCCGGCCCAGTTGGAGATGGTGCGCGCCTTGCTGGCCTCGGCGCCCCGCGATCGCGGCCTGCTGCGCATGGCCGAGGAGGGCTTTGCCGGCGCGGCGTTCCTTTTTTACGAGGATGTCTCCCCGGCGCGCGCCAAGGGCCTCTACCGCCGCGGCCGCGATTACGCGTTGAGGGCGCTGGCCTTGAAGCCCGGCCTGCGCGGTCTTGACGCGATGACGCCCGACGCCGCGGCCAAGGCCTTGGCGCTCGCGGACGGAGACGACGCCCCGGATTTGTTCTGGGCGGCTTTTTGCTGGGCGGGGGAGATCAACCTCTCGCGCGACGACCCCGCCCGACTCGCCGAATTGCCCCGGGCTCTGGCGCTGATGACGCGCGCCGAGCAGCTCGACGCGGGTTATCATTTTCACGGCGCCGATCTCTTTTTCGGCGTCTACTACGCGTCTCG
>JAJZQS010000044.1 GCA_021806745.1 bacterium | reverse complement strand
TCGAAGTGGTGGTGAATGGGCGCCATCTTGAACAGCCGCTTGCCGCCGCGCAGCTTGAAGGAGGCCATCTGCGCGATCACCGACAGGGTCTCGACCATGAACACCCCGCCCACGATCGGCAGCAGAAGCTCCTGTTTGACGCACAGCGCCGCCACCGCGATCACCCCGCCCATGAACAGGGAGCCCGTGTCGCCCATGAAGATCTGCGCCGGATAGGCGTTGAACCACAGAAAGCCCAGGCACGCGCCGATGAGACCGGAGAGATAGACCGCGATCTCTCCGGCACCCTCCACGTGCACGATGCGCAGGTAGTAGGCGAACTTGGCGTTGCCGGCCACGTAGGCGACCACGGCGAAGGCCAGCGCGCAGAAGATGACGGAGCCCGACGCCAGGCCGTCGAGTCCGTCGGTGAGATTGACCGCGTTCGAGGAGCCCACGATCATCAGCGCCGCCAGCGCGTAGTAGAACGGCCCCAGTTCCAGGAACAGCTCCTTGCCGTAGGGCACGTTGACCGAGGTCGGGTAGGAGCCGTTGGGCGGGCGCACGGCCAGGTAGGCCGCCACGGCCAGAGCCACGCCGACTTGCACGATGAACTTCGCGCGCGACGGCGCTCCCTTGGGATTTTTGCGAGTCAGCTTCAGGAAGTCGTCCCAAAAGCCGATCGCGGCCAGGCACAGCGTGACCGACAGCATCAGCCAGGTGAAGCGGTCGTCCAGGCGCATCCAAAGCAACGCGGAGACGACGACGGACAGGAAGATCAGCATTCCCCCCATCGTCGGCGTGCCGTGCTTGGACAGGTGCGACTGCGGTCCGTCCGTGCGCTGGACTTGCCCGACCTTGCGCGCGCGCAGGGACTCGATGAGCCCCGGGCCGAGCAACAGGCAGGCCGCGAGAGCGGTGCAGGCGGCGCCGGCGGCGCGGAAGGTGATGTACTGGAAAACGTTCAGCGGCCGGAAGCTGCCGCGCAGGCCGAAAAGGTAGTAGAGCATCAGAGCCGACGCGCGAGGTCTTCGAGCTTGATCGCCCGCGACGCCTTCAGCAGTATCGCGTCGCGCGAGGAAAGCTTACCGGCCAGTTCCGCCGCCAATTGCACGGGCTCGGCGGCGTAGGCGACGCGAAACGCGGGGCGCGCCGCGCGTAGGGCCTCTGCGGCCGGCGCCATCTCGGGTCCGGTCAGCAGGACCGCGCTCAGTTTCAGGCCGGCCAGCCACTCGCCGAGCTCCCGGTGCAGGCGCGCGCCCTCGGGCCCGAGTTCCTTCATGTCTCCGAGTACGACGATTTTCTCCCGCCCGCTGAATTCCTCGACGAAAGCCGAGACCGACGCGCGCATCGAGTCCGGGTTGGCGTTGTAGGCGTCCAGTACGATCTCGGCGCCGCTGGGGTGGGTCAGGCGCTCTTGGCGCATTTGTCCCGGCGCGTGCGCCTCGAGGCCGCGGCGGATGGTGTCGGCGTCGATACCCATCGCCCAAGCGGCGGCGGCCGCCGCCGCCGCGTTGTAGCGGCTGTAGGCGCCGTAGCTGCGCAGCTTGACTTCGATGCGGTGGCGGTCGACGACGAGCGCCGTGGGGCCGTCGATGCGCACGCGGCAGCGCGCGGCGGCGCCGTAGGTCACCGCGCGCGCGCCCAAGCGCGGCTCCAGTCCCGACAGCCACGGATCATCGGCGTTGATCACCGCGCGGCCGTCTTCGGGAAGCGCGTCGACGAGTTCGGAATTGGCGTGGAAGGTGTTCTCGACCGTGCCGAAGCTCTCCAGATGATCGGAGCCGATGTTGGTGAGCACGCCGATGGTCGGACGCGCGATGCGCGCCAACTCCGCCACGTCGCCTCGGCGGCAGGAGGCCAGTTCGAAGACACCGTAGCGGTGTTCGACGGTCAGTTCCAGCAGCGACAGCGGAAGGCCGAGTTCGTTGTTCCAGTTTCCGGGGCTGGCGCAAGTCGGTCCCACCAGAGCGCAGATCGAGCGCAGCATCTCCTTGGTCGTCGTCTTGCCGTTTGAGCCCGCGACGCCGACCAGGGGAATGTCGAAGCGCCCGCGGTGATGATGGGCCAAGGCCTGCAGCGCCTTGAGCGTGTCGGGCACCACGACCAGGTGCGCGGGCCTGGGAGCCTTGGCCGGAAGGCGACCGCGCGCCACGATCCAGCCCGCGGCCTTCGCGGCCAGCGGCGCGTCCAGCAAGTCGTGGGCGTCCACGCGCGCGCCCTTCAGCGCCAGGAAGGCCTCGCCCTCGCGCAGTGTGCGGGTGTCGACGCAGACCGCGTCGACGCGGTCGGAGCCTTCCCCCCGCGTCAAGCGGCCGCCGGCCGCGCGCGACAACTCCCGCCAGGTCATGTCGAGCTTCATTTCAGGGCTCTCAGCGCGGCTCGCGCCGCTTCGCGATCGTCGAATGCGACGGTGCGATCGCGCAGGATCTGGCCTTGCTCGTGGCCTTTGCCGGCGATCAGCACCACATCGCCGCCGCGGGCCTCACGGATCGCGGCGGAGACGGCGTGCGAGCGATCGGGCACGATCCTATAATTTTGGAAGCCTTCGGCGCGAATGCCCGCCTCGATGTCGGCCAGGATCGCCGCCGGATCCTCGGTGCGCGGGTTGTCGCTGGTCGCAAAGACCATGTCCGAACCGCGGCAGGCCGCCGCGCCCATGGGTCCGCGCTTGGTCCGGTCCCTGTCGCCGCCGCAGCCGAAGACCGTGATCAGCCGCCGGGGCTTGAGACCGCGCAGCAGCGCCAGAACGCCTTCCAGCGCGCTGTCGGTGTGGGCGAAGTCCACGAAGACGCGGAAATCCTGCCCTTCGTCGATGCGTTCCAGGCGTCCGGGAACGCTCGCCAGCGCGGACACGCCCTCGAGCGCGCGCTCCAGCGGCGCGCCCAGCCCCAGCAGGGGCGCCAGTGCTGCCAGGGCGTTGGAGACGTTGTAGGGCCCGGGAAGGCGCAGGAACGCCGGCGCGCTGCGTCCGTGCCAGTTCACGATCAGGCGCGAGCCGTCCAGGCTCGCCGACTCCACGCGTGCGGACAACTCCGCGGGCGCTCCGGACGCGGAAAAACGCACGACTTCGCAGTCGATCGCGCGGCGCGCCAACGCGGCCGAGCGCGGATCGTCGGCGTTGAGCGCCGCGATTTTCGGCGCTTTGGGATTGTCGGCGCGCGCGAGCAGGTCGAACAGGCGCGCTTTGGCCTCGAAATAGGCCTCGGGAGACTTGTGGAAATCGAGATGGTCGCGCGTCAGGTTCAGGAACACCGCCGCATCGAAGCGCACCGCCTCCACGCGCTTGAGCGCCAGCGCGTGCGAGGAGACTTCCATCAGCGCGTGCGTGGCGCCGGCGTCGCGCAGGCGGGCCAGCAGACGAGTCAGCTCCAGCGCCGGCGGCGTGGTGTTGGCCGCCTTCTCGATGAAGACGGAGCGCAGACGGTGCTCGACGGTGCCGATCACCCCGGCGCGCGCGCCGAGCGCGTGAGCGATCGACTCCATCAGGTAAGTCGTGGTCGTTTTACCGTTTGTGCCCGTCACGCCGATGGTCGTCAGCGCGGCCGAAGGGGCCCGGTAGAAGGCGTCGGCGGCGCGCGCCAGCGCCAGCGCGGCGTCGGGAACTTGCACCCAGACCGCGGGCAGCGCGGCCGGCGCAGGAGGCGGCGCGAGCTCGCTGACGACGGCGACGGCGCCGCGCTCCAGCGCCTGGCGTGCGTGCCGGTTGCCGTCGGTGCGGGCGCCGGGTAGCGCGAAGAACGCGTCGCCCGGCCGCGCGGCGCGGGAGTCGTGCGCGAGCCCGGTAATGCGCAGGTTCGCGTCGCCCGCGACCGAGCCCGGGCCCATCGCCCGGACGAGTTCCGCCAGAGTCATCGCCTCACCGCCGCGAGACGAGCGCGGCGGCGGGCGGCTGAGGCGCGTCCGGCGCCGCGCCCGCGCGCGACAGCAGCGCGCGCGCCAGGTCCGCGAAGATCGGCGCGGCCGTGGAGCCGCCGTAGTACGAGCCGCGCGGGGAGTTCAGCACGACAAGGATCGTCCAGCGCGGATCCGAGGCCGGGAAAAAGCCCACGAAGGACGCGTTGTAGTCGGTGGTCGAATAGCGGTGAGTGCGCGGGTCTATGCGCCGCGCGGTGCCGGTCTTGCCCGCGACACGATAGCCGGGAATTTGAGCGCGCGTTCCGGTGCCGCGCTCGACCACGCCCTCGAGCATCGCGGCCAGGCTTCGCACGGCCTCGGGCGCGGCCACGCGGCGCACGGCCTGGGGCGGCTGGCCGTCGAGCAGCAACTTCGGCTCCCAGAGAGTGCCGCCGTTGGCCACGGCCGAATAGGCGCCGACGACCTGCAGGGGGCTGACCTGCACGCCGTAGCCGAACGACGACGACGCCAGCGCGACTTTGGTGAGCTCCGAGACGGGGCGGACCTCGCCGGAGGTCTCGCCGGGCAGCCCGGCACCGGTGCGCGTCGAAAATCCCAGCAGGCGCGCCATCCGGTAGAAGCGCGTCGCGCCGACGCGCGCGACGACCTTCGAAATGCCGATGTTTGAGGATTTTTCCAGAATCTGGGCCAGCGTCATGTCGCCTTGGCCCTCGTGGTCGGTGATGACGACTCCCGGCGAGACCTCGTAGCGGCCGTGCTCGCCGAAAAAGGTTTCGTCGGGGCGGACCAGGCCCGCGTCGAGGGCCGCGAGCGCGGTCACGATCTTGAACGTCGAGCCCGGCTCGTAGGCGTCTTGGACCAGGGGCTCGCGCAGCGGCGTGGAGGGCCAGGAGGCGAGCGCCAGAAGTTCTCCGTCGCGGGGGTCTTCGACGGCGATGGCCCCCCCCTTGAAGCGTCCCGCGCGGCCGCCGGCGGCCAAGGCCGACTCGGCGAGGTATTGGGCGTCGCGATCGATGGTCAGCCGCACCGGCGCGGGCGTGCTGCCGTCGTCGGCCACGCTCTGGTAGATCGAGCGGCCGGCGCCGTCGCGCAGGATTTCCAGCCGCCGGGGCGTGCCGCGCAGGCGCGCGTCGAGCGCGAGCTCCAGTCCGGCCAGGCCTCGCCCATCGGCGCCGACTTTGCCCAGCACTCCGAGCGCGAGATCGCCGTTCGGGTAGACGCGGCGCTGGGAAGGAGCCAACCCCGCGCCGGACAGCCGCGCGGCGCGCACGGCCGACGCCTGGGCCAAGTCGAGTCCGACCTTGAGCTTGGCGAAGCGGGAGGCGGCTCGAATCTTGCCGGCGATGTCGGCCGCGGGCATGGAGATCAGAGGCGACAGGCGCGCGGCGAACGCGCCGGGGTCCTTGATCATGGCCTTGTCTGCGAACACGGTCCAGCAGGGCACGGAAACCGCCAGCGGGCGGCCGTCGCGGTCGAGAATGTCCGCGCGCGGAACGGCCTCCTGGGCGACGCGCTCGAACTCGCTTTGCGCCCGGGACTGCAGCGAGCCGTGGCGGAGAATTTGCAAGTCGATGAGGCGCGCGCCCAGCGGCAGAATGGGAAGGGCGGCGACGCAGGCCGCGGTCGTCAAGCGCAGGCCCAGGTCCATGGCGGGTCAGCCTCTGACGGGCAGGGGAAACCCGGTCCGTCCCAACAAGCCCAGCAGGCTCGGCGCGGGGCGTGCGGGTGCCGACGGAAGAGTGCGAAGCGAGCTCGGGTCGCACGGCACCAGTCCGAGGCGAGCGGCGGCCGAGGCCAGGCGGGCGGGAGAGAGCTTCCCGTCGAGTTCCAAGCGCAAGGCGGCCACGCGCTCCCCGCGGCGGGCGGCCTCCTGTCGGGCCGCTTCCACTCGGTAGCCCAGGCGCACGGACTGGACCCTCTGCCAGCACAACGACATCAGCAGAGCCCCCGCCGCGAGCCACCGCGCCGCCCCCCACGCGTTCATTCGCACGCCCATGATACCCATACCACGCTCCCGTTGCAAATGGACGGCGGCCTACCGCCGAGAGTAGGCCGCCGGAACGACGGCGGACGCCGCGCCGAACGGCGTCCGCCGGACCGGCGGGCGCAAGCCGCGCCGAACGGCTTGCGCCCTGATCGTACTTGCGTCAAAACGGGCGGCCCACGCCGAGTAGGCCGCCACAACGACGGCGGACGCCGCGCCGAACGGCGTCCGCCTGGATCTGTCAGTGGCGGCGGTCCCTCCCTTTGAGAAACACGCGCTGCCACACATACGCCGAGCCCGACCGCCGGCCGAGCGGAGCCACCCCGACAGCCTGGCGTCGGTCAAGCAGGAATGCGACCGTCGTTTCGAGGCGGGACGCCTGCGCGGCGAAGGCGACGACGTTCTTCATTCTCGTGTCCTCCTCAGCATTTTTCGACGACGCGGAGCTTGGCGCTGCGCGCGCGCGGGTTGCGTTCGAGTTCGTCGGGGGACGCGGCCACGGCCGAGCGCGCGTCGCCGCGGCCGAGGTGGCGGAAGCGCCCCTCGGCGACGAGCGCGGCGAAAACGTTCTTGACGATGCGATCTTCCAAGGAATGGAAGGAGATCACGCACAGGCGCCCGCCCGACTTCAGGTAGGGCGCGACCGTCTCCAGTCCGCGGGTCAGGGACTCCAGTTCCTGGTTGACGGCGATGCGCAACGCTTGGAACGTTCGCGTGGCCGGATGCTTGCCTTCGCGCGGGACGACGGACTCGACGACGGCCGCCAGTTGGATGGTCGACGACAGCGGCGCTTTGGCTCGCGCCGCCGCGATCGCGCGCGCGATGCGCTCGGCCTGAGGTTCCTCGCCGAACTCGCGCAGCAGCATGGCGATCTGTTCAGCGGGCCAGCGGTTGACGATTTGCTCGGCCGTCAGCGCGGCGTCCGGGCCCAGGCGCATGTCCAGCGGCCCGTCGCGGCGAAATGAAAAACCGCGGGAGGGCTTGTCGAGCTGCAGGGAACTGACGCCCAAGTCGAAGAGCGCTCCCGACAGCGGGAAGAATCCCTCGCTTTCGAGGGCCGCGGCCAGGCGGCTGAAGTTCGTCCGGACCGCGCGGAAGCGCTCGCCGAACGGCGCCAGTCGGCGTGTCGCTTCCGTCAGCGCCTCCGGGTCGGCGTCGAGCCCGAGCAGGCGTCCGCTCGGACCGAGGCGGTTCAAAACGGCCTGCGCGTGTCCGCCCAGCCCCAGCGTCGCGTCCAGGTACAGTCCGTCGGGATCGCCGACCAGGCGCGCGAGAGTCTCCTCCAGGAGGACCGGCTCGTGCGTCCAGCGCGGCTCGTCGCTCACGATCATATCTCCAGGCTCTTGGCGATGCGGCGGTAGGCCGGCGCGACCGTCGACTTCTCGTAGGCCTGCCAGCGCGATCGGTCCCAGACCTCGGCGCGGTTGCCCGCGCCCTGCACCAGCGTCGCCGCCTTGAGGCCCGCGTGTTCCTTCAGATACTGAGGAACGAGAACCCGGCCCTGCGCGTCGGGCTCCACTTCCACGGCTTCCGAGAAAAATTTCCGCTTGAAGGCCCGCTCCTGCTCCTTGTCCGGCAGCGAGAAGGTCTTCAGGTCCCCGGACAGCAGTTTCTCCCACTGCGAGGGCAGGAACAGATACAGACAACCCTCCATTCCGCTGGTCAGATAGAAACACCGTCCTTTTTCCGCCGCGAGCGCTTCCCGGTAGCGCGGCGGCACCGGCAGGCGGTTCTTGGCGTCGAGGGAGTACTCGTGGCGTCCGATCAGCAGAGACATCGTTTCCCACTTTCATCCACTCGTTTGTTTTTTTCTTCCACTTTTCCCCACCGGGGAACGCGAGTATAGAGGACTCGACGATTTCTGTCAAGACCCAGCGGGTCCTAGAAGCCCGACTTGAGCGGGGGCAGGTGGGGAAGCGCGGGCTGGGCCGGACGCCGCGTGATCGAGCGCCGCCAGGCGAGCTCGAGCGCGTGCATGCGCGTGTAGGGCGCGCCGTAGGCGCGGTAGAGCGCCTCGGCCTGCGGGCGCCCGTCGCGCAGATAGACGGCGAAGCGATAGAACGACGAGCGCTGCTGGGCGCGGATCAGGTAGCGCACGACGCTGTAGGCCTGCGCGTACCACAGGCGGACTTTCTCGTCGCTCCAGCCGGAGGTCGTCGTCGCCGAGTCGAACTCGCGAAATTCGATCCCGCCGCCGGACTCGAGCGTCGCGAGATTCTCGCTCAGCCACGACGGCGCGGCCAATCCGCGCTCGACCTGGGCGAGCGTGGCCATGCCTTCGGACAGCCACAGCGGGTCGGTCGTGCCGCCCAGGAAAAAGCCGTCGAAGTAGATGTGCGTGAGCTCGTGCGAGAGGATGCCGGGCAGTTCCTCGCTGTCGAACAAATACACCTTGCGCCGCGCCACGGAACTGGCTCCCCCCGACCATGCGGGGCGGCCGGTCATTCGGCGGTAGGCGCCCTGCGTGCGAAAGAGAAAAATCGACACGCGGTGATCGTCGGCCCACGGCGAAAAGGGCGCGAGGTCGAGCATCAGATTGCCGTGGATGTTCTCCACGAGTTCGATGAGCGCCTCGGAGGCCGGCGCGCCCTCCGAGTAGATGTTGAAGTGGCGCGTGGCGACCTTGCTGAAGCCGGGCGGCGTCGCCGGCTCCGGCGGCGCGGCGGCCTGCTCCTGAGGCGGCGCGGACGCGGGAGGCGCGGGAGCGCGCGCGGGCGCGCGCCGCGCGACGCGAAAGGCCTGCGACGGCGGCGCCTCGGGCACGGGAGTGTCGTCGTCTTCGGGCGGGCGTCGGTCGTCCGACGGCGCGGGTCCGGCGAGCTCGGGAGACGGGCGGACGTTGCGCGCGGGGTCCGCGTCGAGTCCGGAAAGCACTTGGGAGTCCTCGCCGCGGGGCATCACGGCGATGTCGGGGCCCGACGGCGCGGCGGCGGAGGAGCCGGCGGAGGCGGCGATCGCGGCGAGGTCTTGCGGCGTGGGCAGGGCCGCCGCGGGCTGCGGAGCGGCCGCCGGCTCCGGCGCGGCGGGGTGATAGGCGACGGCGCGCATGCGCGCGGCGTCGGGGATTTCATCGTCGCCCAGATACTGGTAGACCATCACCCCCCAAAGGCTGATGACCAGAACCCAAATCAGTACGCGGAGCTTGACGAGTGCGTCCACGGGGATAGTTTATCCGTTGCCGGGCGCCGACGCGAACAGGGCCAGAGCTCGATTCGCGGCTTCGCCTGGACGCCGGTAGGCGCGCGATCCTAGAGAGCGCAGGCGCGCGCGGGAGAGAGCCGAGCGCAGTTCGGGCTGGTCCGCGTCCGGCGGAACGCTTTGAAAAGCCGCGAAGATGCCGCCGGGCGCCAGCAGGGGCGCGGCAAGCCGCACGGCCTCGGGCAAAGGCGCGAGCGCTCGCTCGATCACGGCGTCGAAGCCGGCGGCGTAGGACGACGGCGGCGCGCCGTCTCCGGCGCGGCGGCGCAGCGCGCGCAGGCCGGGCAGGCCCACGCGGGTGGCGGCTGAATTCAGGAAGCGGAACTTGCGCTCGACGGCCTCCATCAAGGTCACCTCGGCCTGCGGCCAGGCGATCTTGAGCGCAATGCCGATGAAGCCTGCCCCGGAGCCGAGATCAAGCACCCGCGGCGCGCCCGCGGCGCGCCCGCGGACGATCTCGCGCAAGACGGCGCCGGCAAGCACCCCATCGGCGGCGTGCTTGTTCACGAGGTCGTCCCAAGAATCGTCGGCGGTCAGGTTCGTCTCTCGGTTGCGCTCCCGGACCGAGCGCAGGTAGGTCTCCAGGCGCGCGAGCGCCGCCGCGTCCAGCGCCGCGCCCCAGCCCGCGGCGGTCTCGGCCAGCCGCTCCAGCGCGGGGTCGCTCACGGCCGCGGGGCGGCCAGCGCCCAGAGGACCTGGATGTCGGCGGGCGTCACGCCGGGCACGCGGGCGGCCTGCCCCAAGGTCTGCGGGCGCGCGCGCGAGAGTTTTTGGCGCGCCTCGGCGCTGAGCGCGCCGGCGCGGGCGTAGTCGAAGGAGCGGGGAATCAAGACGAACTCGGCCCCCCCCAGGCGCTCGGCCTCGGCGTTTTCGCGGCGGATGTAGGGCGCGTAGAGCGCCGCGATCTCGCGTTGGGCGCGGACTTTGTCCATCGACCACGGCGACAGCTCGCAATCCGGCGCCTCGCCGCCGCCTTCGACGAGGTCGCGATAGCGGCGAAAACGAGAGAACGATTCCTCGGCCACGAGTCCGAGCTCGCGGCCGCGCTCCAGCAGGCGCAGGTCCGCGTTGTCGGCGCGCAGGCTCATGCGCCGCTCCGCGCGCGCGGTAAACATCCGGTAGGGCTCGTCGACGCCGCGCGTGATCAGGTCGTCGATCATCACGCCGATGTAAGCCTCGTCGCGTCGCAGCGTCAGTCCGGGCTCGCCGCGCACGGCCTTCGCCGCGTTGACCCCGGCCATGAAGCCCTGCGCGGCGGCCTCCTCGTAGCCGGTGGTGCCGTTGATTTGGCCGGCCAAAAACAGCCCCGGCACGAGCTTGCTCTCCAGTGTCGCGCACAGATCGAGCGGGTCGCAAAAGTCATACTCGATCGCGTAGCCGGGGCGCACGATCAGCGCGTCCTCCAGCCCCGCGATCGAGTGCACGAGTTCGCGCTGCGCGTCTTCGGGCAAGCTCGTGGACAATCCGTTGACGTAGATCTCGCTGGTGGCGCGCCCCTCGGGCTCCAGGAAAATCTGATGGCGCTCCTTGTGCGGGAACTTGACGACCTTGTCCTCGATGGACGGGCAGTAGCGCGGTCCAAGCGCTCGGATTCGGCCGCTGTACAAGGGAGAGCGATCCAGGTTGGCGCGCACGGCCGCGTGCGTGGCCGCGGTCGTGTAGGCGATGAAGCAGGGCATCTGGGTGCGCTCGACGCTCGCGTGAAAATGCGACAGCGGCGAGGGGTCGGCGTCGCCGTCCTGGCGCTCCAGCGCTTCCCAGCGGATCGTGCGCGCGTGCAGGCGCGGCGGAGTGCCGGTCTTCAGCCGCCCCACGCGGTGTCCGGCCGAGGCCAGGGACGCGGAAAGACCCGACGCGGGAGCTTCCACGCCGCGTCCGCCGGGGCGGCTGGCCAGTCCCACGTGCGTGAGGCCGTTGAGGAAGGTTCCGGTCGTGACCACGACCGAGTCCGCCTCGTAGCGCGTTCCGCGCGCGGAAACGACGCCGCGCAGGCGCGAGCCCTCCAGCCACAGCGAGGCGGCCTCGTCTTGTATCGCGTCGAGGCCGGGCGCGCGCTCCACGACCGCCTTCTGTCCCTGCCGATACTCGGCTTTGTCGCATTGTACGCGCGGCGACCACACCGCGCGGCCCTTGCCGCGGTTGAGAGTCTGGAACATGAGCCCGGCGCGGTCGGCGGCCTTGGCCATTTCGCCGCCGAGAGCGTCGAGTTCGCGCACCATCTGGCCCTTGCCCGCTCCGCCAATCGCCGGGTTGCACGACATCGCTCCGACGGTGTCGAGGTTCTGCGTCAAGAGCAGGGTTCGCCGCCCCACGCGCGCGGCCGCGAGCGCGGCCTCGATGCCGGCATGGCCCGCGCCGATCACGGCCACCTCGTAGCGGCGTGAAAAAAGGGACTCAGACATAGAGCACGACCTTGAGCACCTCCAGGCTGGCCAACCCCAGCAAGTAGGCCAGCACCGGCACCGTCGTGGCGAGCAGCAAGGAAAACAGGACCGCGAAAGTCGCGCGCGAAGTGGTCAGTCCGCGCAGGCGGCGCAGCCCCAGCGCCGAAACCGACAGCATCCAGATCAGCACCGCTACGTCCACGGTCTTGAGCAGCGCCTCGGAGCGCGCCAGAGCCGCGAGCAAAGTCAGCGCGAGGCCGACCGCCTGCACCGCGTCAAGCCCCAGCAGGAAGGCTCCGATCTCGCGCCAGTCGTCTTTCTTGGCGCGAGCCGCCAGCGCCAGGCCCGGAAGCGACCAGACGGCGAGCGCGGCCGTCAGCGCGCCCCGCCCCAAGTTCAGACGCGGCGAGACGAAGCCCAGCGCCAGCAGGGCCGGGATCGCCGACCACAGTCCGGCCACGGCGGCCTTCAGCGGCAGCCAGCCGCCGTCCATCCAGTCCACGGCGATCACTCCCAGGGCCACGCTCAGCGCGGTCAGCGTCGGCTCCCACAGCGCGACGCGCGCCCAGAACGCCGCGCCGTGCGCGGCGACGATCGGCGCGTTGGCGTTGGCGAAATCCAGCGGGTCCGCGTAGGACGTGGCCAAGCTCACGACGGCCGAAAGCGCGTAGATGATCAGCGCCGAGCGCAGCGCGCCGGGCTTGCGGCAGGCGTCGGCGGCCGCCGTCGGCCGACGCAGGAAAAGCCAGGCGAGCTTCAGCGCGTCGGTCATGCCGCGGCCTCCAGCGCGCGCGCCGCGTCCGCGCAAAAGCCCGCGCGCGCGAACAGGCACAGCGCGCCGCCCACGCCCAGAGCCGCGCACGCGGCCAAGAGCGCCCGCGTCAGGCCGAAATGATCCGAACCCCAGCCGATGAGTGCCGGCGAGGCCGCGTCGCCGAGCAGGTGGATGACGAAGATGTTGGCGGCGAAAGCCATCGAGCGCGTCTCAATTCGCGTGACCGACACGATCGCCGCGTTGAGCGGGCCCATGTTCAAGAACAACAGGGTTTCGGCGGCCAACAGCGCCGCGGCCGCCGAGGGAAGGCTCGTCAGCGACAGCGCGGCCGCAGCCAACGGCATGCCGGCCAGAAGCCCGGCGCCGGAGACGATCAAATCCGCGTCGGGCGAGCGCGCGCGCAGCGCGTCGGCCGCCCAGCCGCCCAAAAGCGAGCCCAGCAGCCCGCCCAGCACCGTGATCGCGCCGAACAAGGTCCCCGCCCGCGCCACGCTCAGGCCGAAGGCGCGGTGGAAGTAGGTCGGCATCCACACAGCGAATCCCCCCAGCGCGAAGGTCATCGCGGCGCCGGCGAAGGTGACCAGCCGGAACGTGGGCACGCCCCAGACTTCGCGATAGCCCGCGGTCGGCGGCGGCGTGCGGCCGTGCGCGGCGTCCTCGGGAAGCGCCAGGCAAAGCAGGGCCAACAAAAGCCCCGGCGCTCCCACCAGGAAAAACGCGCGCCGCCAGCCCAGAATTTGCCCGGCCAGCCCCCCGCCCGCGTAGCCGAGCGCCGAGCCCACGGGGATCGCCATCGAAAAAACCGACAGCGCCCGGCTGCGGTTGGACGGCGGGAAGCGCTCGGCCACGAACGACGGCGAGATCGCTCCGTAGCACGCCTCGCCCACTCCCACCGCGGCGCGCGACAAAAACAGCGACCCGTAGCCCACCGCGAAACCCGCGGAGGCGGTCGCCGCGCTCCACAGCGCGGCGCCGCCGGCGATCCACGGGCGGCGGCCGTGCGAGTCGGCCAGCCACGCGATCGGCGCGGCGGCCAGCATGTAGACGAGCATGAACGCCGAGGCCAGCGCGCCCGCGCGGGCGTCGCTGAGGCGGAGGTCGCCCTGGATCAACGGCAAAAGCGCGTAGACGAGCTGGCGATCGACGTAATTGAGGATGTTGACGGCCAGCAGCAGCGCCAGCACGGCGCGCGGCGAGGCGATCCTCACGAGCGGCGAACCTTGTAGACCGCGTCGCCCACGCGCACGCGGTCGGCGATCTCGAAGGCCGCCGTTTCGCCGGCAAGCGCGCTCTGGACCGAACGCCGCCCCACGCTGAGGCGCTCGACGCGCTGGGTCAAATCCGTGTCCTTGCCCTTGACGCGCACGGAGTCCCCGACGCTCAGCGGCTCCTCAAGGCGCAGCGACAGCGCGCGCGCGCGCGCGTCGTAGTCGCGCACAAGCCCCACCAGCGGAGCGCCCACGATCTGTTGGCGAGGGTTCAGCGCCTCCACCGGCGTGCGGCGCGGGGCCCTCACGGCGGCGCGCTTGTTTTTCGTCCGGAATTTCTTGTTCGAGTTCATCTCGGCCTCACTTTCCCACGCAGAAGCGCGAAAAGACCTCGCGCAGGATTTCGTCCGGGGCGCCTTCGCCCAGGGCGCGGCCGAGCGCGGCGTGCGCCCGGCGCAGGTGCTCGGCGCAGAGCAAAGTCCACTCCGCCCCTCCGTCGAGCGCGCGCGCGGCGGCCTGGAGGATGTCCTCGCGGGCGGCCGCGATCTCGGCGCGGTCGCGCGCGCCCGACAGCAGGTCTTCGCCCTCGTCTCCCGGCGCGGCGCCGGCCGCGGCCGACACCGCGCGCGCCAGCGCGTCGAGCCCGGCGCCGGTGCGCGCGCTCACGGCCAGGCCCCCCGGCGGGGCCGCAGCCGCGTCGCATTTGTTCCACACCGGGACGACGGGCCGGCCCGCGCGAGCGGCGGCGGCCAAGGCGCGGCGCGCGGCCGCGCGGGAGGTTTCGTCGTCGGGGCGCGTCGCGTCGCCGACGAGCACCGCCACGTCGCAGTCGGCCAGCGCGCGCTCGGCGCGCGAGATGCCGTCGAGTTCGGCGGGATCGTGCGCGTCCTCGCGCAGGCCCGCGGTGTCGACGAGCGTGACCGCAAGCCCTTCGACGACGACCTCGGCCTCGATGAGGTCGCGCGTGGTGCCCGGCTCGGGACGCACGATCGCGCGCTCCCGTCCGCACCAGGCGTTGAGCAGACTCGATTTTCCGGCGTTGGGGCGTCCGGCCAGGCACACCCGCAGTCCCGCGCGCGCGGCGGCTGCGCGCGCGTGCGCGCGCAGGAGCGCGTCGAGCGCTTCGGCGGGGCCTCTCAGGGACGCCGCGAACTCGCCGGGGGCGGGTGGCGGCAGGTCCTCGTCGGGATGATCGAGGCGAGCCTCAAGCTCGGCCGCGGCGGCCCGCAGTTCGGCCCGAGGCCCCGCCAGCGCCCGCGCCAGCCCGCCTTCCAGACGCGCCAGAGCCGCGGCGCGCGCGCGCGCGCCGCGCGCGGCGATCAGTTCGGCCGCGGCCTCGGCCTGCGCCAAGTCCATGCGGCCGCAGACGAACGCGCGCCGGGTGAACTCTCCAGGCTCGGCGGGGCGGGCGCCGGCGTCGACGGCGGCGTCGACGAGCTCTCGCAGGATCTCGGGCGAGCCGTGCGCGCAGATTTCCAGGAGATCCTCGCCGGTCGGCGTGGCGGGCGCCTCCCAGAAAGTCGCGACGACGCGGTCGATGAGCGCGCCGCCGCGACGAGCCGAGCGCGCGCTGGCGAGGCGCGCGGGCGGAACGCTCCCAAGCAGGACTTGCGCCACGGCCCGCGCGCCCGGACCGCTGACGCGCACGATCCCCAGCGCGCCGCGCCCCGGCGGAGTGGCCGGAGCGACGATCGTGTCGTTCACCGCGCCTTCGGGCGCAGCACGATCTTGCGCCAGGGGCCCTCGCCCTCGGAGACGGTGGCGACCTCGGGGTCGCCGGCCAGGGCGCGGTGCACGAGCCGGCGCGTGGCGGCGTCCATGGGCTCCAGGCGGTATGGCTTGCCGGTGGCGCGCACGGAGTCGGCCGCGCGCCGCGCGGCGTCCAAGACGGCCTGCTCGCGTTTCTCCCAGAACGACAGCGCGTCGACTTGCAGCGCGACCGGCGCTTGGGCGCCGCGGTTGAGCATCAGAGAGGCCACCGTCTGCACGGCCTCCAGCAGCCGCCCGCCCTGCTCGACGAGCACGGAGGCGTCTTGGGACTCGACGACGGCCTTCACGCGTTCGTTTTCCCGGTCCCAGGAGGCGGCGACGCTCGGCGCGGCGACGCCGCACAGGCGCAAAAGCTCGGCGAGCAGAGTCTGCGCGCGCGCGCACGCGTCGGCGATCTGCTCGGGGGTGGGCGGGATGCGGGTCTCGGTCGATTCCATGGTGGCCTCGGTCAACTCGGATTCAGGCGGCTGCGCAGCGACAACTGAAGAATCGTGCTGACCAGGCTGTTGGTCAGCCAGTACAGCACCAGTCCCGACGGGAAGTTCAGGAACATCACGGTGAAGATGACGGGCATGAACATCATCATCTGCTGCTGGGTCGGATCGCCGGCGGGAGGGTTCAGCTTGGACTGCAGGAACATCAGTCCGCCCATGACCAGGGGCAAGACGTAGTACGGGTCCTTGGCCGACAGGTCGTGGATCCAGAAGATCCAGCCCGAGCCGTGCAGTTCCCAGGCGTTGCGCAGCATCGTGTAGAGCGCCAGGAAGATGGGCATCTGCAACACCATGGGCAGACAGCCGCCCAGCGGGTTGGCCCCTTCCTTTTTGTAGAGGGCCATCATCTCGGAATTGAGCTTGCTCGGATCGTCCTTGTAGCGCTCCTGCAGGCGCGCGATCTGCGGCTGGAGCGTGCGCATGGCGGCGGCGGCCTTGAGACTCTTGTAGGTCAGCGGAGCCAGCAGCAACTGCAACCCCAGCGTCAGCGCGATGATCGACCAGCCCCAATTGCCCAGGCGCGCGTCCAGCCACTTGAGCGCGTCGAGCATGGCCCGGCCCAACTGGGCGAAGAATCCGAAGTCGATGGCGCGCTCAAGGCCCACGCCGTAGCGCGAAAGCGCGGTCTGGCTCTTGGGTCCCAGATAATAAGGAATTTCCCAACTCGCGCTCGCGCCGGGAGCCAGCGTCACGGATTTGGCCGTCAGCGCCAGCGCGGGCGGCGGCCCGGAGGCGTCGACCGGACCGAATTGCGAGAAGTCGGGCAGGATCGCGGCCAAGAAATATCGGTTGTCCAACGCCACCCAGCGGTAGGGCCCTTCGTGCGCGCCGGGCTTGAGCTTCTCGATTTTTCCGTGCAGTCCCCCGCCGTTGGGCGTCAGGCCGACGGCGCGCCAGACCTTCGGATTTTCCTTCAATTCCCCGGCGATGGTGTTGAGTCCGGGGCCGAGGCTCAGCGTCCAGGCGCCGACCTCAAGAGGCCGGCGCGCGGCGTTGCGCGCGGTCAGGCGCACTCGCGGCAACTCGGCGGCCGAGCCGGGCAGGAATTCCTTGACGACTTCAAGGCCGTCGGAACGCTTGGCCACGAAAGTCGGCGCGGCGGCGCTTTCGTCGCGTCGAAAGGAGAGATCGGGCATCGTCGACAGCAGCCCGCCGCGCGGATCGTAGACGAGTTCGACGAGGCCGAGCGGCTCCGGGATTTTCGCGCCGACCAGCGCCGCGCCGCGGTCGCCGATTTTGGCCTGCACGCCGCCGATGTCCACGGAGACCGCCGCGGCGAGCACCGCCGAGGCGTCGCGCGAGTCCGCGGCGGTCGCCGGCGCGGCCGGCGCGGAGGTCGCGGCCGCGGGCGCGGCGGCGAAGGTCGCGGTCGCCCCGGCTCGCGCCGCGGCGGGCGGATTGATGCGCTTGTCCACGAAGCCGAACCAGCCGACATAAACGGCGATCGACAGCGTCACGGCCAGGAAGAGGTTTCGATCCATGGGGTCCTTGGGTTAGGCGTTGGGCACGGGGTCTACCCCGCCGGGGTGAAACGGGTGACAGCGCAGCAGCCGCGCGGCGGCCAGCGCCGCTCCGCGCGCGGCGCCGTGAACGGACACGGCCTGGCGCGCGTAGTCGCCGCAACTCGGGTGGAAGCGGCAGGCGGGCGGCAGGAAAGGCCGCGCGGCGGCGCGGTAGAGGTCGATCACGGCGATCAGCGCTCGTTTCACGGTCGCTTCAAGCTGTTCGATTTGTCCAGCAGATCCAGCAGGTCCTTCTCGGCGTCGGCGCGCGAATTCCACGGACAGCCCGGCCGCGGATGAACCACGAGGTCCAGACCCTCGGCGATTCGGCCGCGGTGAAGACGAAAGGCCTCGCGCAACAATCTCTTGAGCCGGTTGCGTCGCACGGCCGGCCCGACTTTCGAGCCGACCGACAGGCCGAGCCGAGGCTCCCCTGTTCCGGGATTTTCCCGGCGCCAGAGCAACAGCCAGCGACCCGTCGTCTTGCGTCCGGTGCGCAACGCCGCCTGGAAATCCTTGCGGCCGCGCAGGCGCGCCGCGCGCCCGAAGCCGCAACCCTGCGTCAAGCCTGCTTGTGGATCAGCGTGTGCCGGCCTTTGAGGCGGCGCGACTTGAGCACCTTGCGGCCGCCCGGCGTGGACATGCGCGCGCGGAAGCCCAGCTTCTTGGCGCGTTTACGGTTGTGGGGTCGATAAGTGGGAAGCATGATGGGCGATTATAGGAAATCGCGAGACGCATTTCTATTCGTTTCGTTTCAGCTCGCGCGCGCCCGGTAAAACCGGAAAATGTTATTCTCGCGGCATGGCCCCCGAAGAAAACGAAGCGTCGATTTCGGTCTTACTAAAGGAAAAGCGTTCATATCCGCCCCCGAAGGCGTTCGCGAAGTCGGCGCGAGTGTCGAGCGCGGCGGCGCGCGGGCGTCTGCAGGCCCGGGGCCGCAAGTCTCCCGAGAAATTTTGGGAGCAAGCCGCGCGTGAGTTGGTCTGGAGCAAGCCGTGGCGGCGAACGCTGGATTGGAAGGCTCCGCGCGCCCGCTGGTTCGTCGCGGGTCGCCTCAACGCCTCCGTCAACTGCCTGGACCGCCATTTGAGCGGTCCGCGCCGCAACAAGGCCGCGATCGTTTGGGAAGGCGAGCCCGGCGAGACGCGCACGCTGACCTACCTCCAGCTGCACCGTGAGGTGTGCCTGTTCGCCAACGCCCTCAAGGGACTGGGAGTGGTCAAGGGCGACCGCGTGGCCGTCTACCTGCCGATGATCCCGGAGGCCGCCGTCGCGATGTTGGCTTGCGCGCGCATCGGCGCCGTGCACAGCGTCGTGTTCGGCGGATTTTCCGCGGAGTCCTTGCGCGACCGCATCAACGACCAGGGCGCGAAGGTCGTCGTCACCGCCGACGGCGGCTGGCGCAAGGGCGCGGTCGTGCGCCTGAAAGACGCGGTCGACGAGGCGGCGAAGTCGTGCCCGTCGGTGACGGCGGTGGTCGTGCTCAAGCGCACGAACACGGAAGTGACCATCCACGAGGGGCGCGACCATTGGTGGCACCGGCTGACGGCGAAGGCGTCGGCGGATTGTCCGGCCGAGCCTCTCGACAGCGAGCATCCCCTGTTCATTTTGTACACCTCGGGCAGCACCGGCAAGCCGAAAGGGATACTGCACACCACGGGCGGCTACCTCGTGCAGACGGCCTGGACGACCAAGAACGTCTTCGATCTGCGCGAGGAGGACGTGTATTGGTGCACCGCCGACGTGGGCTGGGTGACCGGCCACTCCTACGTGGTCTACGGCCCGCTGGCCTGCGGCGCGACCGTGCTGATGTATGAAGGCGCGCCGATGCACCCGCGTCCTGATCGATTCTGGGACATCGTCGAGCGCCACCGCGTCAGCATCCTGTACACCGCGCCCACGGCCATTCGCGCGTTCATGAAGGCCGGCGACGAGCACGCGCGCGCGCACGACTTGTCGAGCCTGCGCCTGCTGGGCACCGTCGGTGAGCCGATCAACCCCGAGGCGTGGCGCTGGTATCGCGAAGTCATCGGCGGCGGACGCTGTCCGATCGTCGACACCTGGTGGCAGACGGAGACCGGCGCGATCTTGATTTCCCCTCTGCCGGGAGCCACGGCGGCCAAGCCCGGCTCGGCCACGCTGCCGCTGCCGGGCGTGGACGCGGAGGTGGTCGACCGCGCGGGCAGGCCCGTGCCGCCGGGCGCCGGCGGCTACTTGGTGGTGCGCCGCCCCTGGCCGGCGATGCTGCGCACGGTCTGGGGCGACGAGGAGCGCTATAAATCGCAGTATTGGTCGCAAATCCCGGGGATGTATTTCACCGGCGATGGCGCGCGCCGCGACAAGGACGGCTATTTCTGGATTCTCGGCCGCATCGACGACGTGCTCAACGTGGCCGGCCACCGTTTGTCCACCATGGAAATCGAGTCCGCCCTGGTCGGACATCCGGCGGTGGCCGAGGCCGCGGCGGTGGGTCGTCCCGACGAGTTGCTGGGCCAGGCCGTGGCGGTGTTCGTCACGCTCAAGGGCGGGCGCGCTCCGTCGCCGGAACTCAAGGAGGAACTGCGCGAGCACGTCGCGCGCGCCATCGGTCCCATCGCCCGTCCCTCCGAGATACGATTTTCCGACGCGCTGCCCAAGACGCGTTCGGGCAAGATCATGCGCCGGCTCCTGCGCGAGGTCGCGGCCGGGCGGGCGATCCAGGGCGACGTGACCACGCTTGAAGACCTCTCCGTCCTGGCGCGGCTGCAGCAGGACGAGGAGTCGTGATGCTCTCCCGTGCCGCGTGCGCTCTGGGGCTGGCGGCGGCGCTGTGGCTGCTGCTCGAGCCCGAGAAAAACGCGTCGACGGCGCGCCGCGTCTTGACGGCGGCGCTGCTGGCGGCCTTGGGAGCTACGGCCATGAGTTGGACGCGGGCGGTGCTGGCCTTCCCGGACACTTTGCCTCCGGAGATCGCGCCCGGATCGGCGTTGGCGGCGGCGTCGGCGGGCATGGCGCTGGCGGTCGCGGCGTTCGCGGCGGCGGGCGCGAGCGCGCGGCGCGCAGCGGCCTTCGGCGCGCTGCTGGCGGCGATGGGCTTTTGCGCCTCGCGTTGGCCGCAGTTGGCCCGCGCCGTCGAACTCAGCGGGGGCGTGTTCGCGGGGCCGGCGGCGGCTGCGCTTTTGCCCTGGGCGCTGGCGGCCTCGGCGGCGCTGTGCGCCGCGGCGCTGACGCGCCCCGAGTTCGGCCGCCGCGGCCCGGCGCTGGCGCTGGCCGTGGCGGCGTTCTGGGCGGCGGGCACGCTGGCCGTGGAGGCCTCGCTGACGCGTTGGTGGGGTTTCGGGCCGCGCTCATTGGCGGAGGCGGCGGGCATCCCGACCAACGAGGAGGCCCCGCGCCTGACGGTCCTGCGTCTTTCGCCCAACCGCGGGAGATCCTATCGGCGCGAGCCTCTGCGCATGGCGGGCGAGGGCGTGGACCTGTCGCCCGACAGTCTTGAGCGCTTGGACGAATTCCTGCGCCGCACGAACTATCGCGGGGTGTTCGCCGCGGAGGCGCTGGCCGATCTTCGCTTGGGTTGGCGGCAATGGTGGGATCCGGAGCGGGCGCTGGCGGCGGACATGCTCGTCGTGCCCGGGCGCGTCCATCCCGACTACCGCGCCGCTCTGGCGCTGCTTCGCGCGGGGCCCATCACGCGCGAGCGCCGCGCGGCGCTCGCGCGCTTGGACGCGGCGGCGCAGGCCAGTTCCGCCGGCTTCGAGGACGTCGACGAAAGTCAGTACATCTTCGAGGGCTTTGCGGCCGCCTACGCGCGTTTCAACGACGAAGACGGCGAGCGGCGCTGGCTGTATCGCACCGACAGCCTCTGGGCGTTCAGCGACCGTAAGGTGGAGATCACGCCGCTGGATGAATTCCATTCCGGCCGCGTGGCCGGCTCCGTCTTGCTTGACGGGCGCCCCGCGCTGGCCGTGCGCGTGGGGCTTTTCCTGGTGGAGACGAGTTCGGCCACCGGAGCGACGACCCGTCTGCTGTCGCAAGCCGCCTTCCCGGATGAAAACGGCGCTTTTTCCTTCGACCATCTCTCCTCTGGAATCTACGAGTTGTCTCTGATGGGCCGCGTGAGCGACCTCAACGGCCGCCTCTCCCAATCGCCGGGCTTGCTGCAAATCGGAGAGATGACGCCCGACGCAATCTTGCCCCCCATCCGCATCGACCGCGACGTGTTACCTGCTCCAGAGGCCTTCTCTCCGTCCGGCCTGCCGCAGGCGCCCACGCCGGAAATTCCGGAGCAGGCCCTGCGCTTGCCGAGGCGTTGAAGTTGAAGGTTGGTCCAGGATTGAGGGGCTTGCGGCGCGTTCTGGTTGCGGTCGTCGGGATCTCCGCGACGCTGTGTCTGACGCGGTCCTCCGGCCGCGCGCAAATTCTCGTCACCAACGACAACGCGAGCGGCTCGGGGTCCTTCTTCGACGCGGTCAGCCAGGCGGCGCTCTCCCCGAACAGCATCATCGAATTCAGCGGGACGGACGGCAACATCACTCTGGGCTCGCCCCTCAGCATTTCCAACAGTCCCACGGTCAACGCGGCCAATACCACGGCGCTGACGATTCCGGATGCGATCAATCTCAGTGGACCGTTGATCATGAACATGTCCGGCGTGCGCGGCACGATTTCCGGGGTGATCGGAGACGGCGCAGCCCCGGGCTCGCTGAACGTTCAAGACAGCGTGGGTGGCGGCGTGCTGACTTTGAGCGGCGCCAACACCTACAGCGGCGGCACGACGATCAACGGCGGCGCGACGGTGGGCGTCAACAACACAAGCGCCTTGGGAACGGGAGCGGTGACGTTCAACGGCGGGACGCTTCAGACGCAGGCGGGGCTGACGGGTTTTAGCAACGCGATCTCGCTTTCGGGCGCAGGGACCGTGGACATCGACGGAAACTCGTCGACGTTTTCGGGCCCGATCACGGGCGCTGGGGCGCTGACGGTGAGCAACAGCGGCAGCGGCGGCGTGCTGACTTTGAGCGGAGCCAACACCTACAGCGGCGGCACGACGATCAACACGGGCGCGACGGTGGGCATCAACAACACGGGCGCCTTGG
>JAJZQS010000043.1 GCA_021806745.1 bacterium | reverse complement strand
TCGTTTCGCAAGGTCCACGGGGGAACTGACCATGGGCCGCTTGCTGCGTCTGCTCGCCGCGGACTTCCCGTCACCGCGACTTGCCGCATCGTCATGAGCCACATTTCAAAACCCCATGAACTTGGAGGCTAGATGAGGTTCCCGCGAAAGACTCAAGCGGGTCGTAGCACATCACTCGATTCAGCGGAGCGATCGGGTCATTGGGATTAAGGGGAACGATTTCAAAATGTTCAGACCCTAGACACTCGAAGGAGGGCTCTCCGGGAATGGGGCGATTCGAAAAGACGGGAACCTGGGAAGTGCCTATATTGATGTACCCGGCTTGCGGCAGGAAGCCGCTTCCCGTTTCTGGCAATGGCGAAACGATTGGACCAAAAGCCTTGTCGCCGACAAATGTCGTTGCGGAATAGCTCAGTCTTGCCAAACTCGTCGCCAAATCCAACTCAGGCCGTCCTGTAAGTGCTTGGACGTCGCTGGGGAAAGAATCGCCCACAGGGAAAGCGGTGACATTGTTGTTGCACATCTGTTCGGCGCTGATTTCCAACGGCGAATGGTCCGCGCCGCCAATAGTGGCTCCATATGGCAGCCACGTAGCGGGAGCATTTCTAAACAGCAGCTGTAGTAGACCGCCATTCGTTAGACCGGCATACGGCACATGTGGGTCGTTCTGCGTATGCGCAGGTTGTCCCATGTCCCCGGTTAAAAGGTGGGCGGCCCTCCCGAGGTCGACATATGCTGCCACTTTGTCCCACGACCTGTAATCATTGATCGCAGTTCGAAACCAGTATTCGCCGCGTGCCAACGCCGTTGTCTGCGGGACATTTGGACTTTTACCCAGAATACTAATAGGGCCGCCTTCGGTTAGCTGCTCAAGCACAGCATTGTCTGCTGGTTCTTCAGTATGCAGCGGAAGTCCATCTTTGGGGTCATAGAAGTGATCCACCGCGATAAAAAGAGGGTTGTCCTCAATGGTGCTTCCGGTTTCAATCGTGGAAAGATAGACTGCGAACTCTTGGAATCCGGAGTGAAACGATAATTTTGGATCGTCGTTGAGCATCTCATTTGCCTGGGATACGATATGAGGGTGCGTACATTCATTTTCCCATGCATTCGTAATTTGAGGGAGCAAACAAATAGAAACGGCGAGTAAGCCCGATAAAGCCCTATGAAGAAACCGGGGCGGTTGGTTGCCCGAATTCTTTGACCTATGTCTTCGCGCCATCTTGAAATCTCTCAGCGTTTCTCATCGCGCGCGCACTCGTTCAATGCCGATGTATCCAAAAATAATGACAACGATGAGCAGCACGAGCAGGGCATAAAAGAGGAGTTGAGATGCCGGAGCATCACACGACTCCCCGGACGCCAAATAAATCCACCACGCCAACAAAAAAGGGGCGGCGATTCCCCATCCGTTCGTGATCAATCGAAGCCATACCGCCCAAACCAACAACTCCACAAGGAACCAAAGAATAGCTACCGGGCCAAAAAAAAGAATCCCGCCAACTTGGGAAAACATTTGAGTCCATCCATTCCCACGTACCCGAATCATTTCCCCATAGAGCAGAAAAAGCCCCCACCCAGTGGTCATGGTCCAAAAGAAGACTTTATTCCTTCGTGCGCGGCGCCATCTCATTTCATCTGTTTCTAGCGATGCCGTCATCTAATTCTCCCTTCGTCGGTC
Organism: bacterium; assembly: GCA_021806745.1. Lineage (GTDB taxonomy): Bacteria > Elusimicrobiota > Elusimicrobia > UBA1565 > UBA9628 > GWA2-66-18. The sequence goes on along the minus strand of JAJZQS010000043.1, from coordinate 20,577 downwards.
TCTTCAGATTTCTTGCCCGGCGCTCACCGCTGATGCGCATGCAGGACAAACCCCGCCTCAGAATAGCCCTTGTGCCCCGGCTCCCCGACATACCGCGTCAGTTTCTCTCGCATGCTAGAATCGGGGGAACGCAGCAACCGATTCGCAGCCCAGTGACGCACCGTAGGTGAATCGTCATCCAGCGTCTTCACCAGATACGCCACCTGCTGATCGGCGGGAATCTGTTTCAGGGCTATAGTGTGGGCTGCCTCTTCCGCCAAGAAACGCGTCGAGAGCGCCTCTTTCGATGATTTAGATATTGCCTCCAGAACTCCCGCGTCACCGGCATTGCCAATTTCCCCAAGCACCCAAATCGCCTCCTGTCTCTCGGCGGAGCCGACGGCACTGTTCAAAGCGGCTAATGCCAGACCATGTCCGGAGGCGTCTCCGTTTGCCGCAAGTTGCTCGTAGGCCGACAATTTGACCCATCGACTGGGGTCCTTCGTCTGCTTCTTGAAAAAAGCGACCTCGGTGCCTGCGATCGAACCCACGAACAGCGTGGCGTCTCGTCTGTTGCCTTCGCTTGGATCATCGTGAGCGGCGCGTTCCAGCACGCGCAACGCCGCCGTGCCGCCGATGTCCCTTAATGTTTGAAGCAGAACGGCCCGCACCTCCGTCCTTTTCTCCGCTCGCATCTCCGAGCCGAACGCTTCCGCGTCGGCATCGTTGAGTTGAACGGCGTTGTTGCGCCGCTTGATGGCCCTTATCGCGATGATCATCCGCGCCATGGTCATTTGATCCTGACCGGGCAGCGCGCGAACCAATGCTCCCAGGGCCACATTGCCGCCCGCTGATAGTGTGCTCCAGGCCTGCGTCGCCGCCGCGTGGTCAGAGCCGACCAGTGCTCTCACAGCGTCATCATACGTAGAAGCCTCCGCATCGGTCGGACATAGGCACAGGACGCAACAGAGCAGACAACTCGCCGCAAAAAACAGGCACATCGAATGTCGAACTGACTTTCGTCGATTCATAATCATTGCCTCGCAGCGACGGCCTATGGTGCTCCCCCTACGACTTCGCCCGCATACGGCACCATTCCCGTAGGCACTCCAGCGAAAACCTTGTTCGCGTACGCGGGATCAACCACTTGAACCGAACCGCCTATCCCCGTATCCCCGCCCGGCGCGCCCACCGTCGGCAAACGAACGTGCACCTGGTAATAGAGCTGGACATAACTCAGCGGCGGAATGAAGACGTTGTCCCATCGCACGAAAGGCCGCGGCGGATATTGACTGCCGAACGCCGCGGAGACCATGTACACCGTATAAGTGCTGGACGCCGACACGAAGTCCGTCCAGTTCGGATACTCCGCCACGACGGTCACGCTGTCCCCAGCCCTCCCCACGTTCTGAATCTGAATGTCATACGTGTCGACCGCGCCGGAAGCGGCGGCCTGCGGGTAGTAGGTGTTGACTACCAACTGCGGCGTTAATGGCGTTCCGATATTGGGAATCGTCAGCCTCTCGAGGTCCAAAAAGAACGACTCCGGCAATCCAAGAACGAGGCTTGCCTCAAATAAGCGCCGCAATGGAACATCGAACAAACCCGCGACCGTCACGACTTTCCCGTATGTCGAGGCATACGCCCATCCCGAGCCGGCGCCGGGCGCCGCGGAATACGTCGGGAGCAAGAAACCCATCCCGTTGTACGGGTTTCCGGGGTTATTGACGCGCAGAAGCGAAAACGTCGTTTGCAGCGGCCCGACCGAATCTCCGTCCGTCTGGCCGTTGAAGCTCGCCTGCGAGAGATCGAGGTTCACACCGGAATACGTGATTGCCGGCGACACCGCGCCACTGCCTGTGATGTAAAGCCCGCCGGAGCCTAGCAACTCGTCGGACTCAAACACGCTCCCGTTGAGCGCGAGCTGATTGAAGTTCCCGCTGCCCGGCGTCGACTCCGTCAAAACCCCGTCCAGCACACCGCGCAAGCCGCCCTCGATGGCGCCTTTGACGACGATCTCCCGCGGAGAAGACAGGACGTGGACGGTTCCCATCCACTGACCGGTCATGGGAAGGTTCTGACCGTTTGGAAGACTCCACGAACCCGTGAAAAATCCCATACCGGCAAACGAGCCCGACTGCACGGTCACGATCTTCATTTTGGCGGAGAGAAACGTCGCCGGAAAGACGCCGGTGGAAGTCGCTCCCGAGAAATCCAGCGACTGCGCCGAGAGCGTTTCAGTGAGAGCCTGGTCTGACGTCAACTGCTGCTGCAGCGACGCGGAGAGTGTCGACGAACTGGGCGCCGTCGGGTCGAATTGGACGGAGTTGCCCGTGACCACGCCCTGCGCCCCGTTGCTGTACCCCGTCCCGCCGTTGGCCTGGAGAGTCACGGACGGCTTGGAACCGGCGGAGACGAAGACCACCCTGCCGCCGCCGCCCCCTCCGGCGCCCTGGCCGCCGTTGGCTCGAACCAAACCCGACCCCGTGACGTTCGCGGCATGGATGACGACCGTTCCGCCGGAACCGCTTCCGCCCAGAAAACCGTTGTTATTGAAGCCCGTCGCGCCGTCGGCGCTGATCGTCCCGTTCAAAGCGAAGGTTCCGCCCACTTGAATCCGAGCTTCGCCGCCGCCCGCCCCGCCCGGCGTTCCGGCGGCGGCTGCGCCTCCGCCCGAACCCAAGTCAGAGGGCTCCACGGGACTGTCATAAGTGAGCCCCCCGATGCTTCCGTTGTCGCCGTCGGCTCCGGCTCCCCCGTGCCCGGCGCCTGCGCCGTTTCTGGAGCCGTTGGGACCGCCGCCACCCGGCCCGTAGCCTATCCCGCCGCCGACGCCAGGGGTCCCACCCTGATAACCTCGCCCATCTACGTTGATTTGTCCGCCGGACGAGAGATTGAAGTTCCCGGAAACGTTCATAGCGAGCATCGCCGTCTTAAGCGCCCCATTGCTCGCGTGCGTCAAAGTACCGCCCGAGTCCACGGATGCCGAGTTCAGCGACAGCGGCGCGGCGTTGGCCTGCATGAACGTCCCGCCGCCGTGGACCAGCAAGTTCGCCCCGGACAGCGCGCCCGCGCTCAGCGCCAGCAGACCGCCGTTGTTGATCTCAAGCGCTCCCCCGGAGGGAAACGTCAGTCCGCCCGCGGACATTGTCGACGGGCCGTATACTTCAATGCCCCCGGCTTGAACCGAGGTCGCCGAGTCGAGCAACACGCTCGAAGCCCCAAGCGTGATGAGCGGGAAATTCAGCGAGAAGCCCGGCGAGGGAACAAGCGCCGTCGGCGTCATGGACCGGAGACTACCTCCGCCGGCGACGACGAGATTTCCTCCGGAGATCGAGGCCGCGCTCACGGTCAAGGTCCCGCCGACGACGGCCATCGCGCCTCCACTCGCAAAAGTCACGGCGCTGGCGGTCATCGTCGCCTGACCCACGACGTTCAAGTAGCCGATTTGCGCGGCGCTGCCGCCGTCGAAAACCACGTCCGCAAGCACGACAGTCACAGTCGAAAGCGAAGGGGAAGCCCCCAGGATCCGCGTCGCCGCCTGCGGAACGACGCTCATCGTTCCGATCGACAAGTTGTAGAGTGCATTTCCGGGCTCCCGGGCGGCGATCGTGCCCGCTCCCCCCGCGTAGCCGTAGTTCGAATACGGCCGCGAGGGAATTCCCGCGTCCGCCCTCAGCGTCAGCGCCGAGGCGTCCGAGCCCGAGACCGCCACCGCGATGCGCCCGCCGCCGCCCCCCGCGCCGCCCGAGGACGAGCCGTTTCCGCCCACGGCCGCGATCTGTCCCGTGCCCGCCAAATTCCCCGCGCTCACGTTGACCGTTCCTCCGGCGCCCGCGCCGCCGCCGTAGCCCCCGTAGCCCTGCGAGGCCGCTCCGGCAGCCGAGACGAGGCCGTCGACCGTCAACGTTCCGCCCGCCGACAAGATGACGCACCCGCCCCCCGCCCCTCCGGGCTCGCTTTGGCTGCTCACCGCGCCGCCCGACCCGAGATCGACGGGGTTGGTGACGGAATCATAGCCCGCTCCCCCGGCAACGCCGGCATCCGTGGCGCCCCCGTCTCCGCCGTGACCGCCGCCGGCGGCGGAATGATTTCCGCTGGAAGCGCCCCCGCCGGGGCCGAACCCCATCTGTCCCGACGACGCTCCGCCCGCGTAACCCAACCCATCGACGATAATGCTGCTTCCCGCCGCGAGCGTCATGTCTCCCGATGAGGCGAGGTTCACCACCGCCGTCCGGCTGGACACGTTCGGCATATGCGTGACCAACCCCCCGGACTGAATCGTGACCGACGAAAACCTGAGCGTCAGCGTCGAGGACTGCCGCAGCGTCCCGCCGCCGTCTACCGACAACGAACCGCCGTTGAGCGCGTTGACGGTCAAGAAGCCGCCCGCTTTGATTTCCGAGGTTCCGGTCACGGTCAAATTCGCCGCCGTCACCGTCGATACGCCCGTGACGGCCAATGACGAGAAATTCGCCGCGCTGCCGCCGTCGAACGCCACGACCGAGTTCTGGAACGTCGCCGCGCCGAACGCGGGCGCCGCGCCGGACAGCGGCGTCGCCGCCTGGGGAACGACGCTCATCGTTCCGATCGACAGGTTGTAGAGCGTATTCCCAGGCTCGCGGGCGGCGATCGTGCCCGCTCCCCCCGCGTAGCCGTAGTTCGAATACGGCCGCGAGGGAATTCCCGCGTCCGCCCTCAGCGTCAGCGCCGAGGCGTCCGAGCCCGAGACCGCCACCGCGATGCGCCCGCCGCCGCCCCCCGCGCCGCCCGAGGACGAGCCGTTTCCGCCCATGACCGAGATCTGACCCGAACCGGCCAAATTCACGGCGCTCACGTTGACCGTTCCTCCGGCGCCCGCGCCGCCGCCGAAGCCTCCGTAGCCCTGCGAGACCGACCCGGCTGCCGAGACGAGGCCGTCGACCGTCAGCGTCCCGCCCACCGACAAGATGACGCACCCGCCGCCGGCGCCTCCGAAGTTGCTTTGACTGCTGACAGCTCCGCCCGATCCCAAGTCGAGAGGATTAGTGACGGAATCATAGGCGGAACCGTTCCCGCCGCCCGTGTCCGAGGCGCCGCCGTTTCCACCGTGTCCGCCGCCGGCGCCCGAATGGTTTCCATTGGAAGCGCCGCCGCCGGGGCCAAATCCCGTCTGGCCCGGCGACGATCCACCCGCGTACCCCAAGCCGTCGACGACGACCGAGCCTCCCGCCGCGACCGTCATGTTGCCAGACACCGCGAGGTCCACCACCGCCGTCCGGCTGGAGACGTTGGGCGCATGGGTGACCAGGCCGCCGGCCTGCACTTGCACCGTCGCGAAACTGAAAGTCTGCGTGGAAGTCTGCTGGAGCGTTCCGCCCCCGTCGACCGTCAGCGCTCCGCCGCCCACGGCGTTGACCGACAAGAAGCCGCCCGGCTTGATCTCCGTGACGCCGCCGATCGTCAGGCCCGACGCAGTCACCGTCGACGCCCCCGTGACCGCCAATGACGAGAAGATTGCCGAGCTTCCCGGGTCGAACGTCACGATCGCGTTTCCGAACGCGCCCGCCCCGAACGCGGGCGCCGCGCCGGACAACGGCGTTGCCGCTTGCGGGACGATCGTCGTCGTTCCGATGGTCAAGTTGTACGTCGAGCTTCCTGGCTCCTGGATCGCGATCGTCCCCGCTCCCGCGGCGTAGCCGTATCTTGCGTTGTCGAAAGACGAAGGATGCGAGGGAATTCCAGCGTCCGCATGAACCGCAAGCGATGAAGAATCCGTCCCGGAAACGCTGACGGCCACGCGCCCGCCGCCGCCGCCCGCGCCGCCATACGCCGTCCCGTTGCCCCCGCCGGCGAAAATGGCCCCCGTTCCAGCCAAGCTCCCCGCGCTGATGTTGACCGTCCCGCCCGCGCCGGCTCCGCCCCCGGTGCCGTTGTAGACGTCCGGCCCAGGCGTCGCTCCTTGCGCGGAGATGACGCCGCTCAAGGTCAGAGTTCCCGCCACGCTCAGCAAGACCGCCCCGCCGCCGCCGCCGCCGGAGGAACCGGTCCAACTCGACGCGCCGCCGGAGCCCATGTCGGTGGGATTGAGCGGACTTTCATACGCGGAGCCGCCGGCCGTCGCGTGGTCCGAGGCGCCGCCGGCTCCCCCGTGACCGCCGCCGCTTCCGGAATAGTACCCGCCGGGCGTACCGCCGCCAGTGCCGAACCCCGCCTGGGTCGGAGACGTGCTGCCCGCGTAGCCGCGGCCGTCGACGATGATCGCCCCGCCGGCGGAAACAGTCATGTTTCCCGACACGGAGAGGTTGACCACGGCCGCGCGGCTGGAGACGTTCACGGACTGGGTGATCAAGCCGCCGGACTGGACTTGCAGGCCGGACAAAGAAAGCGCGGCCGCCGTGTCTTGCTCCAAGACGGCGCCGGAACTGACGGTCACCGTGCCGCCCGTCGCCGCGGCGGAAAGAGCCAAGGTCGGCGTGAACGACGCGGAAGCGTCGCCGAGCGTCAGCGATTGGAAGGCCGCTCCGGGCGTGGGCGCCGTCACGCGCACGGACGCGTCGATGACGACGGAGTCCGCGGACGTCGGAACTTGAGCCGGCGACCAGTTCGCCGCCGTGAACCAGCTATCGTCCGTTCCGCCGATCCAGGAGATGCTTGCCGCCAGCGCCGTGGCGGGCAATGAGAAAGCCAGGATCGCGGCGGCGATCCCGGCGCGCGCTCGGACCTCGGCGAAGCCCTGATTCGTAGAAGGCGTTCCTTGACCTCGATGGTCACCGATGCTGCATATTCCGTCCGCTCAAGGCGGTTTCCAAAAAATCCGCGAATTTGTCCCGCGTGAGTATAACCCGCTTTGGCGTCCGGTCAATCCCCCACCAAAATAATGATTTTCGAATAAGCGTAATTTAAAGCCGTGTCTCAAATTTGTCCAAACGACAATAATTAGTCAGCGGGCGCGAACTTCCCAACCGGACGGATCGCGGGGACGAAACGGTAGCCGTGTCCGGGGCAAGTCACGATCCAGCGCCCCACCGGCTCGCCCAAGCATTCGCGCAGCCGCGCCACGCTTCGGTCCACGGCGCGGTCATGTACGTCTTCCCCGTCCCACACCCGGGCCACCAGGTGGTCGCGCGTCAGCGTCTGCCCCGCGAAGCGGGCGAACTCGCAAAGCAAGACGAACAACCGGCTCGTGACGCCGTCCGCCGAACGTCCGAGCACGACGACGGAGCGCCGCGTCTCGTCGATGATCAAATCGTCGCCGAAGCGGAGGATCGGATGCGACGCCGCCCCCGCCGCTCGCCGCCGGATGACCAGCGCGGCCAGGTGGCGCTCGAGAAAGCCGCTCTTGATGAGGCTTCCGACCTCGCCTTTGGACATGAAGAGCTCGGCGCCCGCGTCGCGCGCGGCGCGCTCGTGCGCCGCGGTGTGGCGCTCGCCGGAGACGACGACCACGGGGATATCCTTGGTGGACTCCTGCGTCTTGAGGATTCGCAGCGTCCTCTCGCCCGTGAACGCCCCCGGCAGGCAGGAGTCGAGGATGATCAAGTCGGGGCGGAGCTCCCGGACGCGGCCCAGCGCCGACTCGCCCCGGACCGCGCAGAACGTCCTGTAGCCGAAGCGCCGCAGGAGCGACTCCATGAACGGACCGTAGCTCTCGTCGTCGTCGACCACCAGCGCGAAGGCCATGCTCCCCCCGTTCGTCTCCCGCCGCGCCCAGGATAGGCGGACCGAGCTCCCCTGTCAAGGTCGCCCCGGCCGCGGGCGCCGAGCGCCGCCAAAGTTGGTAATATGCCGCTCATGAAATCGCGCGCGGCGCTGGCGGCCGCTCTTCTGGCGGCGGCCGCGGTTTGCTCCCGCGCCGACGAGGACGTGCTCCACCCCCCGCGCGTGTCGAGCGAGCCCATCACCTTCGTCTGGCCCGCGCCCGGAGCTGTGATCCCGCCCGGCGGGGAGTTCGTGTTCGGAAACGTCTCCGTGGCGACGGCCCCCTTTCGCATCAACGGCGCCACGGTGGCGGTGCACCGCGGCGGCGGCTTCATCGCCTGGCTGCCGGTCTCGCCCGGCACCTTCACCTTCCATGCCGAGCTGAAGATCTCCTCGGTCCCCGCCGCGGCCGACCGCTCCGTGTTCGTGACCCCGCCGCCCGCGCCTCTGCCCGATTCGCCTCCCGCCATCGACCCGGCGTCGTTGTCGCCCCATGAAGACGAGGCTCTGCGCGCCGGAGACTGCCTGGCGCTGCGCATGAAGGCCTCGCGCGGGCGCAAGGCCTGGGCGCGCCTGCCCGGAGAAGACTGGGAGGAGATGCAGCCGGTCAATCCCGCGCTCGGGCTCTACGAGCGCGTCCACTGCGTGCAGCCGGGCGAGCGCTTCGGCCCCGGCGCCGTCGACTACCGGCTGGGCGCCGGCTGGTCGTCGGTGCGCGCCGAGGGCTCGGCCCGCGTCCAGGCTCCCGCGCCCGGCGACGAGGTCGCCGTCGTTCACGGCCGCGCCGGCTACGCGAATCTCAAAACAGGCCCCGCCGACGGCTTTCTGATCTTCCCGCCCAACGGCGCGCGCATGTCCGTCACCGGACGCTTCGGCCCGGAGCTGCGCGTGGCGCTGGGCCCGGGCCTGGACGGCTGGGTCGACGCCAAAGACGTGCTCGTGTCCACCAACGCCGCCCCGCCCGCCGCGCAGACCGGCAACGTCGGCGTCCTCTCCGAGAGCTTCGGCGCCGTCGTGCGCGTGGCGCTGAGCGAGCGGGTTCCCTTCGAGATCGTCGAAGACGACGACCTGGGCGGACTGACCTTGCGCCTGTTCGGCGCCGTCGGCCACACCAACCTGGTGATCTTCGACGGCGGCGAGAACGATCTCGTCGACCAAGTGCGCTGGCGCCAGGAGGCCGACGGCGTAGTGGCCTATCGAATTCTGCTCAAGCCCGGCCGCCGCCTGTGGGGCTACCACGCCCGCTACGGCGCCGACGGCTCCGTGCGCGTGAGCCTGCGCCGAGCGCCGCGCGTGAACCCGCGCCGGCCGCTGGCCGGACTGCGCGTGATGCTCGATCCCGGCCACATGCCCTCGGCGCCCGGCGCGATCGGCCCGCTGGAGACCAAGGAGATGGACGCCAACTACGCCATCGCGCAGGCCGCGGAGAAGCTGCTCAAGGCCGAGGGCGCGGTCGTGCTGATGACGCGCAGGTCTCCCGACGACGAGGTCTCGTTGACCGACCGCCCGCGCCAGGCCGTGGACCGCGACGCGGATTTGTTCGTGAGCCTGCACAACAACGCCCTGCCCGACGGGACCGACCCCTTCGCCAAGCCGCGGGGCTTCACCGTCTTCTATTATCACCCGCACAGCCTGGCGCTGGGGCGCGCGGTACACGCGGCCTACGCGGGCGCGGTGCGCCTGCCCGACGAGGGACTGCAGTGGGACAACCTGCTCGTGGCGCGACTGACGGCGATGCCGGCGCTGCTCATCGAGAACGCCTACATCATCCTGCCCGACCAGGAAGACTTGCTCAACCACGCCGCGTTCCGGCAGACGCTGGCGCGCGCGCTGGTCAAGGGCCTGCGCGACTACATGTCGGACGTCGCGCGCGGGAAATAGCCGCGCTAGCGCGACTCGTCGATGAGGCCCGCGGCGGTGGGCATGTTCACGCGCATCCAGTAGAGCGCGGAGCGCGCGCTCGCGGGACGGCCGGTCTCGGTGCCGACCAGCTCGAAGACGTCGCGACGGCGCTCGCGCCCGAGGACGCGGTCCAGGGCCTCGGAAATCTCGAGCTCGGCGCGGCGCTCGGCGGCGGAAGCGATCGAAGAGAGAATCATCATGCTGTCATTCTACAGGGCCCGCGCGCGCCGGAACATGACCGGGGCCAAGCGCCGGACTTGACCCCGCTCAGCGGGACCTTGGACCCGGAGCCGCAGGGGCCGCACGGCCCTCTGGCCAGCGCTTCGAGATCCGGTAGAAGTAGACGCCCAGGTTCACTGGGTTGTCGAAAAACCCGCGCACCCAGGTCCGCATCGCGTAGACGCCGAACGGGTGCATGGTGAAGATCGCCGGACAATCCGCCGCGCCCCGCGCCAGGATGCGGCGGTAGAGCGCCAGGCGCCCGGCGCGCGAGGGCTCGCGCGCGGCGCGCTCGATCCAATCGTCCAACACCGGGTCGGAGAAGCCCTGTGCTTCGGCGTAGCGGCCCCGGGAGTCGTAGAACGCGTAGACGAAGTCGTGGGCGTCGGGATAGTCGGCCAGCCACCCGCGCACGAACATCGGCATGCGCCGTCTCTGGGCCAAGTCGACGAAGGTCGACCAGTCCACCGGACGCAAGTCGATGCGAAAGCGCGGGTTGAGCGCCTCGACTCCGCGCTGCAGCGCGCGCGCGGCCGCCAGGCGCTCCTCGCCGCCGGTGTTGTAGGCCAGAGTGAAGCGGAACCCCTTGCGCCAGAGCTCGCCGCCGCGGGCGCGCTTGAGCAAGGCCGCGGCCTTAGCCGGGTCGTAAGCGTAGCCCGGTGCCTTCGGATCATATCCAAAGACTCCGGGCGGGATTGGGCCGGTTGCGAGCACCCCGCCGCCCGCCAGCGCCTCACGCAGGAGCGAAGGCGAGTCCATCGCGTAGGCGAACGCGCGGCGGACCTCCGCGTCGGCGAAGAAATCCGGAGGAACGCCGTTGCCGTCCAATGTCCCCGAGCCCGCGTCCGGGTTTCCCGCGGTGTCGAGCGCCACCGTGAAGAGAAGCACCGGGTCCGTGGCCAGGCGCGGCAGGCCGTCGACCACGCGCACGCCGGAAAGGCCCCTGAGCGTCGCAAGATAAGGCCGCGGCGTTTCGATGAGGTCCGCGTCGCCGCCCGCAAGCAGAAGGCGCCGCGCGCCGAAATCCGGGACGGTCTTGATCAGCACGCGCTGGAGCGCCGCGGGGCCGCGCCAATAGCCGTCGAAGCGCTCGAGCAGCACATAGCGCTGCGCGCGGTCCCAGCGCGCCAGCCGGAAAGGCCCCGCGCCGTTCATGTGGTCGAACAAATAGGACTTGTCCCGCGGCGGATTATTGAAGCGCTTCCACGTCGCCGCGCTCCCATCCCATTCCCCGTGAGCCGCGCACCACGCCTTGGGCAGGACATAGGACCAGCGCGCCATCACCGACAGGAACGGCCCGTAAGGCCGGGGCAGCTCCACCACCAGGTCGCGCCCCTCCACGCGCACGCGGCGCGAGAGCGCGTCGAAATCCAGCACCAAGCGCCCGCGCGCGTCGCGCGTGGACGGCCGCCCCGCGATGGGCTCAAGCAGAAGCGACGCCGGCCCCCCGTCGGGGTCGGTGATCATGAAGCGCAGAAGCGAGTAGCGGGCGTCCTCGGCCGTGACCTCGGTCCCGTCTTGAAAGCGCGCCCCGCGGCGGATCGGGAATCTGTAAATTCGGCCGTCTTTAGAAATCAGTCCGTTGGCGCGCGAGGGCACGACTTCGGCCAGCCGCGGCTCCAGGAGCTTGAGCGACGCGCCCCGGTAGGCGATGAGCGTGTCGTAGACGTTGAGGATCAGCGACTGCCCGGCCGCGTCGTAGGGAAACGCGGGATCGAGGCTCGACAAGTCCTCGGTCTGCGCCTCCACGAAGGTGTCCGGGTCGCGCGGCGCCTGGGCGCGCGCGACGAGCGCCAGCGCGCACAGAGCCGAGATCGCGAGGTTCAAGCGGCTGATTCTACAACGAAATCGCCTCCGCCGCCGCCCTAAACTGCTATCTTCGCGCCCATGCCCGAGACCTCGAGCGCCGCCGAGCCCTCGCTCGTCGACCGCTTCCTGGTCCTGCGCGGCGCGGCGCGCGAGCTGTGGATCATCTTCGCCGCGAAGCTGCTGGCGATCATGGCCTACGGGATCATGAACTCGACGCTCGTGCTCTGGCTGTCCTCCGACCTGGGCTACTCCGACACCCGCGCGGGAGTCATCGTGACCGCGTGGTCGACGGCGATGACGCTGTTCACCGTGCTCGTCGGCTCGCTCGTCGACGCCATCGGCCTGCGCCGGGCGTTCCTGCTGGGTTTCGCGGTCTGCATCGCCGCGCGCGGGGCGATGACTTTGCTCGTCTCGCCGTGGGCGGCGCTCGGCGCGGGGCTTCTGCCGCTGGCGCTGGGCGAGGCGCTGATGACGCCGGTGATGGTGGCCGCGGTGCGCCGCTACTCGACCACCGCCCAGCGCTCGGTCTCGTTTTCGATCTTCTACGCGATGATGAACGTGGGCTTTCTTTTTTCGTCCTGGATTTTCGATTTCGTGCGCAAGGCGCTTGGCGAGTATGGGCACATGAGTCTTCTGGGACTGAACCTCAGCACCTACCGCGTGCTGTTTCTGCTGAGCTTTCTGACCACGATCCCGAACCTATTCATCGTCTACTTCGGCCTGCGCGACGGCGTGGAGGCCACCGACGAGGGGCTCAAGATCGCGCCGGAAGCGCCCAAGTACCGCGGCGAAAGCCTCCTGCGCGGCCTGAGCCTGACCTGCCGCGACGCGCTCAGCGACACCGCGCGCATCTTCGCCGGGCTCTGGCGCCAGCCGGAGTTCTACCGCTTTTTGGCCTTCCTGACGCTCGTGGTCCCCGTGCGGCTGATCCTGCTGCACATGTACTACACCTATCCCAAGTTCGGCATCCGCGAACTCGGCCCCGGCGCGCCCATCGGCCGGCTGTGGTCGGTGAACTCGATGGTCGTCATCGCTTTGGTGCCGCTGGTCGGGGCGCTGACGCAAAAGATCTCCGCCTATCGGATGGTGCTTTTCGGCACGGCGCTCGCGGCCGGCTCGGCGTTCTTGATGGCCACGCCGCCGGCGCTGTGGCGTACCCTGGCCGACGGCGCGCTGGGCAGGATCGTGGCGCGCGACTGGCTGGGCGTGACGGGCGAAGTCAATCCGTACTACGTCATGATCTTCGTTTTCGTGACGATCTACTCGGTGGGCGAGGTGTTCTGGACCCCGCGCCTCTACGAATACACCGCCGCGATCGCGCCCAAGGGCCAGGAGGGATCCTACATGTCTCTGTCCTACCTGCCCTTCTTCGTGGCCAAGTTCTTCGCCGGCGGACTGTCGGGCGTGCTGCTCACGCGCTACTGTCCCGCCCAAGGGCCGCGCCATTCGGGCACGCTGTGGCTGATCATAGCGCTGATGGCGGCGGCCACGCCGGCGGGCCTGGTCGTCCTGCGCCGATACATACGCTCCACCGAGGCGGGGCGGTCGGCACAGGCCTGACGGGTCGGCCTCACCGGTAGCCGCGGCCCGACAGAAGCCCCCACCGGCGTAGCAGAAAATACTCGTTGACCGGCCGGTCGTCGTCCATCGGCGCCGTCCGACGACCGCGGCCGATCAAGTCGTCCACCGGAGTCTCCCGCGCCAAGATCAGGCGCAGTTGCCGCTGCGCTCCGCGGGCCGGCCCCCACTCCACCAAATCGCCCGCGGCTTGAGGCGGCATGCGCCGCGCCAAGTCGCGCGCGGAGAGATCGAGGATTGGGGCGTCGCTGGCCAAGAGGTGATAGCCGGGCCCCGAGATCGCGCGAAACGCTCGGACGTGCGCGAATTCCTCGCGCAAAGATGAGGCGGTCGCGGCCAGCACCGCGGGATCCTCGGCGATGCACCACTGCTGAAAAATCCCTCCCGGCGACAGGTGACGATGCACCAACGCGTGGAACTGCCGCGAATAGAGGAGCCCCGAGGCCGCGGCCTCCTCCGGCGGAGGCGGATCGGCGACGATGACATCGAAGAGTTCGTGTGAGCGCTCCAGGAAGCGGCGCCCGTCGTCGATCACGACTCGCGCGCGCTCCGAAGCCGCGAGCGCGGGACCGTCAGCGTGGAATACCCCGAAAACCCGCGGCACGTCCGGGACCAATTCCACGGCCGTGACCTCGATCCCCCAAGACAGCATCGAGCGAAACGCCGTTCCCATGCCGAAGCAGATCACCAACCCTCGCCTCGGCGGCCGAGGCAGAAGCGTCAGCGGCAGATGCGCCATGATCTTGGTGGTCGGCGTCAGCAAGGTCGTCCCGATTCCATTGATGAACAAGCGCCTGTCGATCGGCCGCGGCGCGCCCACCGCGACGACCGTCGCCGCGGCGTCGCGGCGCACGATCGCGCCCGGCCAATCGTCGTCGAAGTCCCGCGACAGCACGCAGACCGTCGCCGCGGCGGCCAGCGCGAGCGCGAAGCGACCGCCTCTGTTCGAAAACCCCGCCGCGATCAGCGGCGCGCCCAAGGCGAAGATCGCCCAACGCACGGGAAGAAACGGCAAAAGCGCGAACCCCGCGAGCAACGGCCCCAGCATCGAACCCGCGGCGTTGATCGCGAAGGCGCGCCCCGTCAACTCCGGATCGCCGCCGACGAACTCGTCGGCCAGCGCGGCTGTGGCGAACCCTGTCGCCGTGCAGAAGGGAACCACGGACAGGACAAGCCTCGTCAAGCCCGCCGCCGCGCTCGATGGCGGCAGCAACGGCATCCTCGGATCGAGCAGGGCGGCCGCGGCGACCGCGGCAAGTCCTGCGGCCGCCAGCGCCGACGCGGCCGCCGAGCCTCCGTCCGAGGACAGCCGCCGATGCAGCCACGCGCCGACGAACGACGACGCCAGATACAGCGACAGCATTCCCGCGAACATGTAGACGAACGTGCCCAGATACGGCGAAAAAGCCCGGCTCCAGATCACCTCCATGGCGGCTCCGGCGCACCCGGTCAAAAACAGGCCGGCCGTCGCGGCCGTGAAGCGTCGCGCCGAGCGAACTCCCGTCGGACGCTCGCGTGGACCGAAGGCCGTCGCCGCGCGTCCGGCGGCAAGCGCCGCGACGACCGCCGCCGCCGCGCCCTCCACGACCGAGGCGACGACCAAAGTCCTTCGAAAGCCCAGGATCTCGACAAAAATAAACGCCGACGCCAGACAGCCCGCGGCCGCACCCAGAACGTTGGCGGCATAGAGGTAGCTGTACGACCGCGCCGATTTTCCGGGAAACATCTTGCGCAACGCGGCCGACGCGGAAGGCATCGCCGATCCCATCGCGATGCACGGAACGGCCAGCGCCGCCGCGATCCACGCGCCCGAAACCGCATAGTATCTCGACGACGCCCACTCGACCGATCCGCCGAGTCCCTCCAGCACTCGGCGTCCCCAGGTGAAAGTCGCGGGAAGCAGGACGCCCCCGAGCGCCGCGATCAATTCCGCCGCCGCGTAGCGAGCCAAGTCGCGGGACGCCGGATCGGCGCGGCCGCGTCGGGCCATGCCGCCGCCGATCCACGCTCCCAACCCGAGCCAGGCCATGAACGCCGAAAGATACATGGCCGCGAACGCGCTATTGACGCCGAATTGAGCCGTCGCCAGACGCAACCACACGACCTCGTAGATCAGACCGCAGAAGCCGGAGATGAAATAGAAAAAGAAGAACCAGGACATCTACCAGTCGCTCTTCTTCGGCCGGTGCTTGTCGAGCCAGTGGAAGTAGCGCCACAAGTCCTCCAAGTCCCGGTCGCTGAGGTCGCGGTGGTCGGGCATGTAGGTGTTGCGGTACTTGGACGGGTTGCGGATGAACTCCTTGACCATGCGCTTGGAGCGGTAGGCGGTCACGCTCATGGGCTCGTTGAGGTCGGGGCCGATCTTGCCGCCCTCCTCGTTGACCGAGTGGCAGCGGAAGCAGCGCCCCTTAAAGAGCGCGTAGCCGCGCCGCTCGGGCGAGCCCGGCGCGGCGCCCCGAGGGACCGTGCGCGGATACTGGTCTTCGAAGCGCACGAGGTTGATCGCCGCGACCTGCCACGGCCATGGATACTGGTTGGTCGTGCTCTGATCGCGGCCCGTCCACACCACGAAGAAAGGCCCCGGATCGGCCTTGTGCGAGCCGATGGGCTCCCAGCCGGAGGCCGCGTCCAAGTCCTTGAACGCGAGGTAGCCCCCGCTCTCTTCGAGCTTGTCGAGCGGCCCCACCGCGGCGTAGCCGTCGAGCGCCACGAAAGCCGCGTCCGAGAAGTCGCTCGACAGCCAGCGCTTGCCGAAGCCGTAGTCGAGAGCGTCGCGCAGGGCGAAGGCGCGGTAGTGTTTGTCGCGGCTCGGCCAAAATTCCGTGCCGCGCAAGACGATGTCGTGGGCGGGCAGGGCCTTCTCGAGTTCGTCCAGGGACGCCGCGGCCACGGACGCGCCCGACACGCGGAACTCAAGCACGGGTCCCGGCGCGGAAGTCGGCGCGGCGGCGGCGCACGCGGCGAGGGCGAGCATGACGGCGATCATCGGACCTCCGGGACGACGGCCAGTGTAGCCCGCCCGCGGCTCTTTCGCCAGGCGGCCAGGAACGCCTCGGTGAACTCAGGCTTGGAGAGGCTGCGCACGCCGGCGGTGGCGCGCGCCTGGCGCGAGAAATCCAGAGAGTCGATGAGCGCCATCACCCGCGCCGCGCGCGCGCCGCGCTCTTTCAGGCGTAGAAAGTAGTGCGAGACCTCGGCGGCCGAAGCCAGGTCGGGCGCGCACTTACCCGCGCGGCCGCCCACGCGGCGCACCGCGAAGTCGGCGCGAGACTTCGGCACGAATTCAAAGATCGGGTTGTCCAGGCTGCGCGGCGCGATTTTCCGCGGCGGATCGCGCCGCTCCCAAATCTGGAAGCAGCACGGGACGTCGCATGGCTCGCCGTCCAGCACGAAGGAAAACCGAGGCAAGTCGGCGTCGTCGATCAGATGAAAGCGCGCGTCGAGCTTGTCTTGCACCGAGCGCTTGCGGAATGTGCGCGGCACGACGAAGGCCACGACTCGGGAAAATTCCGCCGCTCGGTTGAAGAATCGCACCGCCAGCGCGGCCACGCGGCCGAAGGGCGGATTGCCGACGGTCAGTACGCGCCCGCGAGGCGCGGGCGCCTTGAAGAAGTCGCCGCGCTCCACTCCCGGACATGCGGGCGCCAAATCCAGGCCGCGGCGCGTGCGCTCGGGCAGCCGGCGGAAAAAGGCCCCGCCGCCCGCCGAAGGCTCCAAGATCTCGTCGAAGTCCGCGGGATCGAAGAGCGCGAACAAGCGCTTCAGGCAATCGGCGGCCACTTCGTCTCGCGTGTAGAAGCGGTCGAGTTCGGACTTGCGTCGATAAATCGTGTTCCGGCGCACGGGCATGCGCGGAGATTTTACGGAACTTAAAGCTATGATCGTGCGATGAACGCGCTCGCCGCGGCGGCGCTGGCCGCCGCGCTTTCGGCGTCGGCGCGCGCCCAGGCGCGCTTCGACCCGCCGTTTTTCTTCGGCGCGGCCGTGGCGCCCGCGCAGACCGAGGACGGCCTCGACGACATCTGGAAGGCCTGGGCCGACGCGGGACGCGCGGCGGCCTACAAGAATCAAGTCGAGCCGCAAAGGCGGCTTGACGCCTGGAGCCGTCCCGAAGTCGACATGGACTGGGCCGCGCGAGCGGGCGCGCAAGTCTATCGCACCGGCGTGGACTGGGGACGCGTGGAGCCCGAGCGGGGGCGCTTCGACGCGGCGGCGATCGCGCGCTATCGGAAAATCCTGCGCATGATCCGCGCGCGACGCATGAAGGTGATGCTGACCTTGATGCACCACTCGGTGCCGAAATGGGTGCAGGCGCAGGGCGGCTGGCTGAACCCGCGCACCGAAGACGACTATCTGGACTTCGCCGAGCGCATGATGACCGACCTGGGGCCCGAGGTCGATTCCTGGATAACCTTCAACGAGCCCGCGGTGTTCGCGCCCCTGGCCTACGCCGACGGTCTGTGGCCGCCGGGCGGTCGGGCGGGCGCGCTTTCGCTGGCGTGGCTGGGGCCCTGGCGCGGCTCGGTCGTGCGCTCGATCGACCGCATGGCCGAGGCGAACAACCGCCTCTACGACTGGGCGCACGCGCGAGACCCCCGCGTGCGCATGGGCGCGGCCAACAACATGGCCTTCTACACCGGCAAAACGCTCCTGGGGCGGCTTGAGGCGCGCGCTCCCGACGCCCTGCTCAACTGGCGCTTTCCCGAACGCACCCGCGGCAAGGCGGATTTTTTCGGCATCAACTACTACGGAGCGGAATGGATCGACGGAGGTCGGCTGGTCATCGAGCCCGACGAG
Source organism: bacterium (assembly GCA_021806745.1). Classification (GTDB taxonomy): domain Bacteria; phylum Elusimicrobiota; class Elusimicrobia; order UBA1565; family UBA9628; genus GWA2-66-18. The sequence continues at coordinate 2,613 of JAJZQS010000043.1, read as the reverse complement.
GAGTATTCCGAGGCCGGACGCGCGGTCTATCCGCGCGGGCTCTATGTTCTTCTTAAAGAGATCTCGCGGCGCTTCCCGGGTTTGCCGATCGTGGTCACCGAAAACGGGATCGCGGACTCCACCGATGTCTTGCGCCCGGCATACTTGATAGAGCACCTGCAGGCGATCGCGCGCGCGCGCGCCGAGGGAGCGCCGGTGGCGGGCTATCTATGGTGGACGATCTCCGACAACATGGAATGGGCCGACGGCTACTGCCCGAAGTTCGGCCTGCTTTCGGTTGACCGCGCGCACGGCCTGCGCCGTACGCCGCGCCCGAGCTTTTTTCTGTTTCGCGACATCGCGCGCTCGCACGAGGTCACCGCCGCGCAGAGAAGCGCCGCGTGGTCGGCCGTGGCCGCCGCGGCGGGACGGCCCCGGCCGTTTTGCCGCGCCGCCGACGCGCAGACGGGCCTGGACGCGCCGATCTCGCGGCCGTTTTCGTCCACGGACTGGCGGTTCCGGTAAGCTCAAGCGCATATGCGGCCGCGGCCAGGAAAGTGCCGCCGCCCCGCGGCCGCATGTCGCTCCACTCGGGAGCAGCGGCGGCTTTACTGAACGCACCAGGAACGGCCACCCAGCCGTTCTACACGAAAAACTCCATTCGCTTGGCGATCGTCATGCCGGCGCAGGCATCCGCGGGAGTAGACACCAGATCATTGTAGCCAGGCCGGGAATCCCCGCACGCGGGAAGATTCCTTGACGCGCGGCGGCGGCCGGGCTAAGCTGTCTTCGATTTCCCGCGGAGGACACGCCATGGACCAGACGCCCAAGCCGCAGCCCGCTCCCGAGCCCGCGCGGGCTGCGACCGCGTTCACGCCGATCCCGGGCGGCTTCTGGCTGCGCGGCGGCGCATACATGATCGACGGCCTGCTGCTTGCCGTCCCGTCGCTCATCGCGATCGTCCTTCTCCCCGCGCCGCTGCGGCCGATCGCGCAATTGATCGTCCCGCTGACATACTTCACCGTGGTGCCCGTGCTCTGGGACGGGCGAACGCTCGGCAAGGTCGCGGCGGGACTGGCGATCGTGCGCGAGGACGGAGCGCCGCTCGGCTACCTCGCGGCGTTCTTGCGCTGGCTGGGCTACCTCGTGAATACCTTCACGCTCTGCATCGGCTTCATCGTCGCGGCGTTCACGGAAAATAAGCGGGGCCTGCACGACTACATCGCGGGCACGCGCGTTCTCCAGGTCGAGGAGATCGGCCTGGGACGCAAGATCTGCGTGATCGGCTTTGCCTTCGCGCTTCCTCTCGCGGCGATTCTCGGCATGGCCGCCGCGGTCGCGATTGCCCGCTTCGCGCGCCTCCAGTCCCTGTCCAAGGAGGCGGCGGCCAAGGCGCGCCTGGGCTCCCTGCGCTCCGCCGCGGCGATCTACTACGGCGATCACGACGGGAAATACCCGCCCGACCTCGCCACGCTGCCCGAGGCCGCCCAGTCTCCGTCCGTTCCGGAATGCCCCGCCGCCGCCGGGGTGGAGAATTACGACGCGCAAGTCTGCACCGGCTCGAAGAGCCTGGAAAATCAGATCGACGGCGCGCGCCTGCGCGGCACCGGAAAGTGGGGCTACGTCGCGGACCCGAAGGCGCCGTGCTACGGCCAGGTCTTCATCGACTGCAAGACTGCCGACTCGAAAGGCAAGGCCTGGTACTCGTATTGACCGGGCCCGGCGCTCAAGGCGCGGCTTGTGGCGGGTCCGTTCCGAGCAGTTCGACCTCGGGAAGCGTCGCCGCGACGCGGGCTCCGGTCGCGATGATCTTGAGTCCGACGGCCGCGGTGCTCCCGGCGCGCTCGGCCTGAATCAAGATCGCGCGCTGGACGCCCGCCTTGCCCCGCCACCTCGCGTACTGCGAGCGGCACGCAGATAATGTGGCCTCCCGGCCGCGGATGAAGCCGCTTGAGGGCAGCGGGGGCCACGGGGCAGAATCTCCCGATTCTTCGCTCATGGCGGGCCCTAGTCCTTGTTCAACTGCCGGAAATATTCATCGAGCTCAGCACGCGACGCCAGACGCCAAGTCTCCGCGGTGCCAAAGGAGACCTCGAGCTCCCCGGCCTTGATCTTCGCGACGACCGAGTCCGTGAACTCGTCGAGCGGAACGCTGTGGGTGTGAAGGCCCGGAGCGCCCAGATCCGTGTCGACCGCGGGCGGGATGATCTCGACGACGCGTATGGGTGTCTTGCGCAGTTGGTGGCGCAAGGACAAGGTGAACGAGTGCAGCGCGGCCTTGGTTGCGCAGTAGACCGGCATGATGGAAAACGGCGCGAACGACAGGCCCGAGGTCACGTTGAAGATCGCGGGATTTTTCAGCGCCTTGAGCTGCGGGATGAACAGCGCGCTGAGGTGGATCGGCGCGTCCAGGTTGACGGCGATCTCCAAGCCGGCCTGCGCCCAGTCCCTGGGCGCGTCCATGCTGAACCGGCGCTGGATGCCGGCGTTGTTGACGAGCATGTTCGTGTCCGGGTGATTTTCCCGCACCCAGGCGAAAAGCGCCTCGCGCTCCGCGGGCGAGGCCACGTCGCAGACGCGGGTGAGAAGCCCGGGCAGATTGTCCGCGGCCTCCTCCAGCTTGTCCCGCCGTCG
>JAJZQS010000042.1 GCA_021806745.1 bacterium | reverse complement strand
TTGCTTTCCACCATCAGGCCGACGATCGGCGAGCGCCGCCGCCGCTGCTCCAGGCAGGCCTCGAACACCGCGGGTTGGCGGCGGAAGTCCTTGTCGGAGTTGCCGTGGCTGCAGTCGACCATGAGCCGGTGGGGCAGTCCGGCGGCTTTGAGCTTCTCGGCGGCGTAGAGTACGGAGGCGCGGTCGTAATTGGGCCCGCGGCCGCCGCGCAAGACCAGGTGGCCGTCTCGGTTGCCGCGCGTCGCGTAGACCGACACGCGACCGGCCGGGTCGACGCCCAGGAAGCGGTGGGGTGCCGCCGCCGAGCGCATCGCGTCGAGGGCGATTTGCACGCCGCCGTCGGTTCCGTTCTTGAAGCCGACGGGGGTGGACAGTCCGCTGGCCAGTTCGCGGTGGGTCTGTGACTCCGTCGTGCGCGCGCCGATCGCGTGCCAGCTCACCAGGTCCGACAGATACTGCGGAGTGACCGGGTCAAGCGCCTCGGTCGCGGCGGCAAGCCCCAGGCGGGCGATTTCCACGAGCAGGCCGCGCGCCGCGCGCAGGCCCGCCTCCACGTCGTGCGAGCCGTCCAGGCGCGGATCGTTGATGAGGCCCTTCCAGCCCACGGTGGTGCGCGGTTTCTCGAAATAGACGCGCATGACCACGAGCAGGCGTCGGCGCACGCGCGCCGCGACATCGGCCAGGCGCCGAGCGTAGTCGAGCGCGGCGTCGGGGTCGTGGATCGAGCAGGGGCCCACGACGACGAAGAGGCGGTCGTCGCGCCCGCGCAAAACGGCGCGGATCGCCTCGCGCCCGCGCGCGACGGTCTGAAGCGCCTCGCGTCCGGCGGGAAGTTCGGCGCGCAGGTCGCGCGGCGACGGCAGGGCGCGGTGGCCGACGATGTTGGCGTCGACGATCTTCGCGCGGCGGGTCACGCGGGCATCTTATCAAGTCCGTGGGGGGCTTGACATCGAACAAAAGTTCGACTATGCTCCGTGTCGGCGCCGCGTGCCGGCGCGCGAGGAGCGATGGACATGAAAGACGACGAGTTGACGCCCCGTCAGCAGAAGATTTTGGAGCTCGTGCGGGATTTCTCCACCGAGAACGGCTACCCGCCGACCGTGCGCGAGCTCTGCCGCCTGGCCGGCGTGAGCTCGCCGGACACGGTCCAGTACCATCTCGACAACCTGCGCCGCAAGGGCCTGCTGGAGCAGGCGCGCGGGCGCTCGCGCGCCGCGCAGATCGCGGCCGAGGAGCGCGTGGCGTTGATCCCGGTGCTCGGGCGCGTGCCGGCGGGACCGTCCTCGGGCGCCTATGCGGAGGCCGCGGGCCACGTGCCGACCGTCGTCGAGCGCGGCGGCGCCGCGGATTTGTTCGCGCTGAAGGTCAAGGGCGACTCCATGGAACAGACGTTGTGGGAGGGAGACACCGTGGTCGTGCGCTGGCAGGAGACCGCCTCCAGCGGAGATGTGGTGGTCGTGCGCTACGACGACGGCGAGGCCACGGTCAAGCGCCTGAAAGTCAAGCCCGCGGGGCTCGTGCTCGTGCCCGACAATCCGCGCTACGAGCCCTTCGACATCGGCGAGGGCCGCATCGCGGGAAAGGTCATTTCGCTGATCCGAAAGCTGTAGGGGAACTAGCGCCCGGGCGCCGGCCCCGCGCGGCGGCGTGCTTGAGCCAATGTGCGAGATCGCGCACGCCGCTCAGCGCTCGCGGTCGGGCAGTTTCTTGATCAGCACGAACAGGCGGCCCGCCGCCCACTGATGGCGCGCGGTCGCGGCGGCCTGCGCGCCGTGGCCCGCGTAGATGTCGACTCGCCCCGGGCCCTTGATCGCGCCGCCGGTGTCCATCGCGAAGGCGAAGCGCGCGCTAGGAAACACCCCGAGCAGGCGGCCGCTCTTGTCGGCCTGCGGCGCGGGCACGGTGAAGAAAGTCAGCGCGCCCAGCGCGACGGCGGACGGATCGACCGCGATCGAGCGCGCGGGCACCAGCGACTGGCCGGTCGCGCCGAAGGGCTCGCCGTCGGGCGGCAGCGGCGCCAGCTCGAAAAACGTGTAGCGCGGGTTCTGGGCCAATATCCAGCCCTCGGTCTCGGGGTTGGCGCGGAGATAGTCGCGCAGCTTGTCGTGGGTGATGTCGTCGCGCGAGAACACCCCGGCCTTGACCAGCATCATGCCCACCGAGGCGAAGGGTCTCTCGTTGCTGCCGGCATACTTCGCCAGCACCTGCCGGCCGCTGGGCAAGACCAGGATGCCCGAGCCCTGCACGTGCAGGTCCAGCGCGTCGAAGCGGTCCTTCAGCCACGCCAACTCCGCGCCCTTGCCCGCCAGCGCCTTGCGCCGGTCGATCTGATCGCGGGTGAAATACGGCGTCACGCGCCGGTCTCGCCCGAGCTTGCCGAGCAAGACGGCGTCGCCGTAGCGCTTGTCGAAGGAAGCCAGGTCCACTTCGACGAGATCGCGCGGCCTCTTGTAGATGGGATACGGGTAGGCCTTCGAGCGCTTCAGGCTGGCGCGCAGGACCGGCTGGTAATACGACGAGAACACGACCTTGCCGCGCCCGTCGCTGCCGGCGGATTCGAACACATCGAACGCGGCGCGAACGCGCGCGTCGAATTCGTCGTCGGTCTTGGCCGTGCGGGCGATCTTGATGATCTCCAGGGCGGAATCGATCAGCGCCGCCGGCGCGTAGTCGCGGTCGGCCACGCGGATCGTGCGCGAGGGCGGCAGCGTCTTCAGGTAGGCGATGGACTTGCGCGCGGCCTTGATCAGTCCCGCGCGGCCCTTGAACGACTCCGCGAAGCGCGGCAACTCGTCGCCGGAGACCAGGCGCAGCGCCGGACCCGAGTAGGTCGGCGAGGACGGCGCCACCGTTCCCGCTCCGACGGGAGCCTGCGGCGGCGCGGCCAAGGCGTGCGCGCACGCCAGCCAGAAAAACGCCAGGATCTCCGTCATCGCGCCGCCTCCTCTGCCGGGAGTTCGTCGCGGGTCCAGATCGGCAGGCGAAACGAAAACGTCGAGCCTCGCCCGACCTCGCTTTCGAGCTCCAGCGCGCTGCCGTGCGCCTCCAGGATCATCCGCGACAGCGCCAGTCCGACGCCGAAGCCCTTGGCCTCGCGCCGGCCGCTTTCGGTGCGGTAGTAGCCGTCGAAGATGCGTTCGCGCTCCTGCGGCGCGATTCCGATGCCGGTGTCGCGCACGAAAACCGCCACCGAGCCGCCGCGCGCGGCGGCGCCCAACGTCACCGAACCTCCCTCGCGCGTGTACTTGAACGCGTTGGTCAGCAGGTTGGCCACGACGAGCGCGGCCGCATCGGGGTCGGCCTCGACCGGAGGCAGGTCCTCGGGCAAGTCCAAGGACATCGTCAAGCGCTTGCGCTGCCCCAGGATCGACAGCCGTTCCAGCGACACGCGCAAAAGCGGCGCCAAATCGACGCGGCTCGTCTCCACTTGGAAGCGTCCGGACTCCAGGCGTCCCAGGTTGAGGAGGTTGGTGGCCATCGCCGACAGCGCGCGGATGTTGGCGGCGAGCATGTCGTGCCAAGGCTGGGCCTCGGCCGGGTTGGGCGAGTCGCGCAGCAGCGTCTGCGCGGTGTGGATGACCGTCAGCGCGTTGTTGAACTCATGGCTGACGCCGGAGACGAGTTGGGACTTCAGCAGGCCGGCTTGGCGCTCGCGCTCGTATTGCTCGTTGAGCTTGGCGGCCATCGCGCGCATCGTCGCCGCCAGTTCGGCGATCTCGCCGCGCGTGCCGTCGAACTCCGGCCAAGGCCGGCCCAGCGACCAGGACGCGGCCTGGTCGCGCAGGCGCACCAGCGGAGCGACGACGATGTTCGAGACGGCCAGCGCCACGGCTCCCGCGCCGAAAAGGCCGATGAGAAGCAGAAGCGCGAACGTGGCCAAGGTCGCGAACTGCGCCGCGCGCCGGCGGCGCTCCAGTCGGCGGTAGCTGAAGCCACCCATCCGGCTGACGCGTCCGACGAGATCGTCGATGCGGCCTTTGGCCAGCGTCAAGCGCTGGGCTTCGGCGGCGGACAGGATTCCGCGGCGCGCGCGAGACAGCGCCGCGTCCTGCTCGGCCGCGTACGCGTCGAAGGCCGCCAGCACGGCGTCCCACTCCCGGCGCTGGTCGTCGCCGCGCAGGCGGGCGCGCAGTTCATCGTGACGCCGCCGGTATTCGGCCATCCCGGCCTCGCGCCGGGCCAGCCACTCGGGGCGGCGCGTGAGCAGGTAGCTGTCGGCGTCCAGGTCGATGGCGCGAAGCTTCGCGCGCAGCGACGGCAGCGCGGCCAAAAACGAGAGCTCCTCGTCGAAGGTCCGCTCCAGCCGGGCCTGCTCCCGCGCGCCGGTCATGTAGGCGACCAGGGACATGGCCGTGGACACCGTCAAGACGGTGGCCAGCAGCAGGGCCAGGCGCGCGCGAAGAGTCCGCATGGGCCTATTGTGCGATTTGCCGGGCGCGCCTGTCCACGCGGTGAAAATCTATAATCGGCCATGGCCGAAGTTCCCGATCAGGCCGATCGCGACGCGGCGCGCTGGCGTCTGGACGCCAATGTGGTCGTGGAGGCGGGTGCCGGGACCGGCAAGACGACGCTGCTGACGGACCGCATCCTTTTCCTCCTGCTGGGCGACCGCCGCCCGCAGCCCGCCCGCGTCGATCGCGTGGTGGCGCTGACTTTCACCGAGAAGGCGGCCGGGGAGATCAAGGAGCGCCTGGCCGAGCGCTTGTCCGAAATCGCGGCGCGGCTGGCCGGCGCGCCGCTGGCGCCCGAGGCCGAGCGGCGCGCGCAGCGCACCGTCGACGAGCTTTCCGAGCGCTTCGGCCGCGGCGCGGACGAGGTCCTTGCCCGCGCGCGCGCGGCCGTCGAGGACCTCGACAAGGCGCCCATCGGCACCATCCACTCCTTCTGCGCGCAGTTGCTGCGCCTGCATCCGATCGAGGCCGGTCTCGACCCGGCCTTCCGGGTGGACGACGGCGACGCGCTGGAGGAAATATTCGAGGCGGAGTGGTCGCGCTTCTTGGAGGACGAACTCGGCGAGAGGCCTTCCCGCCCCGCGCTCTGGCGCAGGCTGTTGTCGGCGGCAAAGCTCGAGGACTTGAGGGCGCTGGCCTTCGGCTTGGCCCAGGAGCCGCACGAGCTTGACGGGCTTGCGGACGCGGACGCGGCCTCGGCGCGGGAGCTGGAGGCCCTGGCGGTGCGCGTGCGCTCGCTGGCCGCGGGGCGCGGCAAGCCGCGCGGGCGCATCCTGGAGGCCATCGAGCAGATCGCCGGGCGGCTTGGCGCGGCGGCCGAGGCCGCGCGGACGAGCGAACCCCGCGCCGCCGCGCCGACGCCGGAGCCCCTGCTTCGCGCCGCCTGGCCGAAATCTTGGATCGAGGACGAGTCCGGCCGCGCGGACTACGAGCGCGCCGTGCGCCTCGCCGAGCGGGCGTCGCCGCACGCGGAGGCGGCGGTGCGGGAGGCGGCGCGGCTGCTGGCGCCGCTGGCGCGGGCGGTGCGCCGCGAGCACGCGCGGCGCGGCTGGGTCTCTTTCGACGGGCTGCTGCGTCGCGCCCGGGACTTGGCGCGCGACCACCCGCGCGTGCGCGAGCGCCTGCGCGCGCGCTACGCCGCGATCCTGATCGACGAGTTCCAAGACACCGACCCTCTGCAGGGGGAATTGCTGATGTTCTTGTCCGAGCGCCCGGGACCGCCGGCGCGGCGCTGGGAGGATGTCGTTCCCGAACCGGGGCGGATTTTCGTCGTCGGCGATCCCAAGCAGTCGATCTACCGCTTCCGCGGCGCCGACATCGCGGCCTACGAGGGTTTCGTGCGCCGACTGCGCGAGACCGGCGCGATCCTCTGCGCCTTGACCGCGAATTTCCGCTCCGTGCCTGAGATCGTCGCTCCCGTCAACGCGGCGATGGAGTCGGCGATGCGCGCCGAGCCCGGTGTCCAGCCTGCCTACAAGGCCATCCTCCCCGCCCGCGCGCCGCGCGGCGAGGGCGCGGCGGTGCGCGTCGTGGCGGCGGTCGCGCCGGAAGACGCCGACGCCGCGCGCGCGGTGGAGGCGGCATGGGTGGCCGCGCGCATCGCGCGCGAGGGTCGGGTCCCGGGCCGCGCTTGCGCAGGCCGCCGACCGCTGAAGGACTTCGCGGTGCTTTTGCGCTCGTCGCGGGCGTTGCCGGCCTATCTGGAGGCCTTTCGCCGCGCGGGCCTGCCCGCCGCGGTGGACATCGAGCGCTTCTTCTACGATTCTCCCGAGGTCACCGACGCGCTGAACCTGCTGGCGGCGCTCGACGATCCTTCGGACCGGACCGCGCTGGCCGGGCTGCTGCGCTCTCCGCTGGCGTGCGTGTCGGACGACGGCTTGCTGGCCCTGGCCCGCGCCGGAGGTCTGGACGCGCGCCGCGCCGTCGGCGGCGGCCTCGACGAAAACGAACGCGCCAGGGTCGCGGAGTTGTTCGCGACCCTGCGCGAGCTCGGCGCGGGCGTCGGCCGACGGCCGTTGGGAGAGTTGGCCGCGGAGGCCTTTCGCCGCACGAACTTGGTCGAGACCTGCGCGCGCGCCTACCACGGCCAACAGACCGCGGCGAACCTGGACAAACTCCTGCGCATGGCCGCCGACGCCTCCGACGGGCGCGGCGCGACGCTCAAGGAGTTTTGCGCCCGTCTGCGGCGCGCGTCGCGGCGGTCGCTCCAGGAGGGAGCCAACACCTTGGTCGACGAGCGCCTGGAGGCGGTGCGCGTGATGAGCGTGCACAAGTCCAAAGGGCTGGAATTTCCGGTGGTGTTCGTGGCGTCGCTGTCGAGTCGCCCTTCCGCGTCCGGCGCCGAGGCGCGCGTGCGCCGCGGCGCCGGGGATCGCCCCGCCCTCGAATTGGGCGCGAACCGCTCCGCGGCCTCGGCGCTGGCGCTGGAGCGCGAAAGAGACCTGGAGCGCGCCGAGCTCGTGCGCCTTCTCTACGTGGCGATGACCCGGGCCAAGGAGGAACTCTGGCTGATGGGCGCCGAACGGCCGGAGTCGGGCTCCGCGGCGGCGCGCCTGCTCGAGGCGGGCTGTTGGCCTCAGGACGGGCGCGACGGCAGGTTTCCCGTGGAGCGCGTCCCGGCCGCGCCGGAGCTTCTTGCCGCCGCCGCGCCGGCGCCCGCGCCGGCGGATGGGGACGCGGCCGTGCGGCGCTGGCGGCGAAGCGAGCGTTGGCGCGAGGCCGCCGAGGCCGCGCCGTTTCGCGCCGCCGCGGCGGACGAGGGCGCGGCCGCGCCGTCCGGGCCGCGCGCACCGGGGGGCGAACACGGCGCGCGGGTCGGCCGCCTGTGCCATCGCGTGCTTCAGGACTGGGATTACCGCCGCGCAGGAGACCTCTCGGCGGCGGTGTCCCGGGCGCTTTTGGCGCTGGCTCGGCTCGACGCGGGCGCCGATTGGGAGGCGGCGCGTTCCATCGCGGAGCCGATGCTGAAAAAATTTCTCTCCTCGGGGCTCGCCGAGGAATTGGCGCGCGTCGACATCCTCGGCCGCGAGGTGCCGTTTTTCCACGCCGAGGGCGAGACGGTGGTCCGAGGCGCGATCGATTTGATCTACCGGGACCCCGCCGACGGCGCTCTGGTCGTCGGCGACTACAAAAGCGAACCCGTCGACGAGCGCTCGCGCGAGCGCGCGCTGGAGTCGCACGCCGCGCAGGGACGGGCGTACGCGCAAGCGGTGGAGAAGGCCTGGGGAAAAACCGCGCGCTTCCGGGTGCTGTTTTTGCGGCGTCCGGACTTGTCGTCGAGCGGCTTTTAGGGCAGGCGGCGCTTTTCGAGGTCGCGCAGCTTCTGCTCGTAGTCGCGGCGCAGGGCCTCGCGCTCCTCGGCCAGCTTGCGCGCGCGCTCGTCGTATTGCGACGCCAGTTCGATGCGGACCAGACCCAGTTCCTGGCGAAGCTGGCGCTCGGCCTGCTGGTAGCGCTCGGCGATCTCGGCTTCCTTTTGGGCGACGAAGGACCCGTAGCGCGCCTTCTCGGCCTCCAGCTCCCGCGCGCGCGCCTCGATCTGCGCGGCGGCGGCCTCGCGCTCGGCGCCGAGCGCGGCGGCGTCCTCTCGGCGGCGGCGATCCAGGTCGGCCTCCAGCTTCTGGCGCCGCTCGACGAAGGCGCGCTCAAGCTCCTGGCGGCGGGCCTCCAACGCCGCGTCGCGCCGCTCCGCCTCCGCGCGCTGCAGCGCGGTCTCGCGCTCGAAGCTCTCGCGCAGCTTGGCGCGCAGCGCCTCCTCGCGCTCGCGCAGGCCGCGCTCGAGCTCGGCGCGGGCCTGGGCCAAGCGTTCCTCGTAGGAGATCAGCAACTCCCGCTCGCGCTGGACGATCGCGGCCTCGGCCTCCTTCTGCCGCGCGCGCAAGGCTTCGTCGACCATCCGTTCGCGCAGGGCCAAGGAGGCCTCGGCCTCCCGGCGCCGCTGCACGATCTCGGCCTCACGAGACGCCTCCCAGTCGCGCCGCTCGCGGTCGAGCAGTTCGCGCTGGGTTTTCAGCCAGGCCGCCTCGCGCCGGCTGAGCTCCTCTTGCAGTTCGGCTTCCTTCCGGATCCAGGTCTGCTGAAGCGCCGACTCGGCGCGTGCCAACTCGGCCAAGCGCTCGTCCACGGCCTGCGCGTGGGCGGCCTCGGCCTCGGCGCGCCGGCGCTCCAGTTCGGCGGCCTGCTCGGCGGCCTGCGCGTCGCGGGCGGCCGCGCGCGCGTCGAGCTCCCGGGCGCGGGCGGCGAAATCCTCCTCCATCTGCCGGCGGCGAGCGTCGAGCGCCGCCTCGAGCTCGGCGCGCCGCGCCTCCAGCCGCTCGCGCTCGGACTTGAGAGCGCTCTCGCGCTCCAAGCCCCATTCGCGCTCCTTGGCCGCCCATGACTGCTGGAACGCCGCGCGCTCCCGGTCCAGCCTCTCGCGCATCGCCGATTCCGCGGCCAGCGCGCGCTCCTCCAGAAGTCGGCGCTCGCGCTCCAGCGCCGCCTGCGCGGTCAGTCGCTGGTCCTCGATTTTGGCCGCGCCCTCGGCCTTGATCGCCGTCTCGCGCGCGGCCAGTTCGGCCTCGCGCAGGGTCATCGCCTCCAAGGCCGCGCGCCGCTCCTCGTCGAACTTGCGCGCGAGCGCGGCCCGGGCCGCGGCCAAATCCTCCTGCGCGGACTGCCGCCAGGCGGCGCGCTCGCGCGAGACCTCGTCTTCCAGCTTGCGCCGCAGGGCGTCCTCGGCGGCTTTCAGCGCCTGATCGTTGGCGGCGCGCAGTGCCAGGGACTCGCGCAGGGCCTTTTCCTGGAGTTCGGCGCGCAGGGCCGCGGCGGATTCATCGTGGGCTTGGGTCCAGCGCGCCTGCTCGGCCGCGAGCGCGGCGCGCAATTCGGATTCGCGGCGCTGGAAAGACTGCTGGAGCTCGCGTTCGCGCTGAAGCAGGGTCTCCTCCAGCGCTCGACGCTCGGCTTCGACGCTTTCCGCGGCCGCGGCCCGCCACTTCTCGGCCTGCTCGCGAAGCTCCGCGCGCAGCTTCTTCTCGCGCTCGTCCCAGCGCGCGGAGAATGTCTGCTCCGTCTCGGCGGCGGCGCGCGCGGCCTCGCGGGACAGCCGCTCCCGCTCGTCGGCGAGCGCGCGCTCGCCTTCGGCGCGGCGCGCCTCGAGGGCCGCCTCGCGTTCATGCAGGCTCTTTTCGAGTTCCGCGCGGCGCTCGTCGAGGCTTTTCTGCGCCTCGGCGGCGGCTTGCGCGGCCGCAAGGCTCAGTCGCTCCCGCTCGTCGGCGAGCGCGCGCTCGCCTTCGGCGCGGCGCGCCTCGAGGGCCGCCTCGCGTTCGCGCAGGCTCTTTTCGAGTTCCGCGCGGCGCTCGTCGAGGCTTTTCTGCGCCTCGGCGGCGGCCTGCGCGGCCGCAAGGCTCAGTCGCTCCCGCTCGTCGGCAAGCGCGCGCTCGCCTTCGGCGCGGCGCGCCTCGAGGGCCGCCTCGCGTTCACGCAGACTCTTTTCGAGTTCCGCGCGGCGCTCGTCGAGGTTTTTCTGCGCCTCGGCGGCGGCTTGCGCGGCCGCAAGGCTCAGCCGCTCCCGCTCGTCGGCGAGCGCGCGCTCGCTTTCGGCGCGGCGCGCCTCGAGGGCCGTCTCGCGTTCGCGCAGACTCTGTTCCAGTTCCGCGCGGCGTTCGTCGAGGCTTTTCTGCGCCTCGGCGGCGGCTTGCGCGGCCTTGGTGCGATGTTCCTGCTCCAACTGCTCGCGGCGCGCGCGCAGCGACGCCTCGAACTCGGCCTCGGCCCGTGCGCGCTGGGCGGCCTCCTGGTCCAGCGCCAGGCGGGCCTGGGCCAATTGGGCGCGTTCGGCGGCCAAGGCCTCGTCGAGTCGGCGCCGGGCGTCGGCGCGGGCGGCCTCCTCGCGGCGCGCGAGTTCCGCGCGCATCTCGTTCCACCGCTCGTCCTGCGCGGCCCGCAACGCCTCGCGCTCGGCCTCTTGTTCCAGGCGGCGTTGGGCGTCGGCCTGGACGAGGCGCTCCTCCTTGGCCGAGAACTCGCGCTCCAGCCGACGGCGTTCTTCGGCGAGCTTCTGGGCCAGGCGGGCGGCCTCGGTCTCTTGGCGTTCGGCCAGGCCGCGCTCGAACTCGGCGGCGCGGCGCGCGAGTTCGTCTTCGAATTGGCGTCGCCGCCGCGCCATGGCCTCCTCTTCCTGCTCGCGTCGGCGCTCGAGCGCGGCGTCGCGAGCGGCCGAGCGCACCGTCGCGGCCGCTTCTTTCTCGGCCAGCCGGGCCGCCGCCGCGGCCTCTTTTTCGGCCAGACGCGCGTCGAGTTCCTCCTCGCGTTTGGCGCGCAGGCGTTGAGCCTCGGCCTCGCGTTGGGAAAAGCGGCGCTCGAGTTCGGCGAGGTGCGCCTCGCGACGCTGGGCCTCGGCGCGCGCGGCGGCCTCGAGCTCTTCGCGGCCGAGCTTGAGCTCCTCTTGAGCGGCGGCCTTGAGCTGCGCGCGCGTCTGCGCCTCACGGCGCTGGAAGTCCGACTCGAGCTCGCGCAGGCGCTGCTCGACGGCGGCCTCCTTGGCGCGCACGGCTTCGGCCTGCACGCGCAGGCCTTCCAGGAACGAGCGCTTGGTCTCGTCGAGCGCTTTCTGCTGGAGGGCGAGCGCGGCCTGCAGTTCTCGCTCGGCCTCCAGGCGCGCGGCCTTGACCGCCTCGATGGTTTCGCGCCGCTGGGCGCCGAGCGCGGATTCGCGTTCGGCCAGAGCGCGCTGGAGTGCGTCGATCTCGCGCTTGAGCTGGGCGCGCTCCTCGGCCGCCTCGGCGGTCTGCTCGCGCCGCGCTTCCTCGCGCAGTTCCGCGCGCAGGCGCTGTTCGAGCTCGTGCTGCCCGGCCATCGACGCTTCCCAGACTTTGAGAGTTTCCCGCCAGCGCTTGACGGTCTCGTCTTTCTGCCGGGCTTCCTCGGCCAGCGCGTCGCGGCCGCGCGCGGTCAACGCCAGTTCCTCGCGCGCCTGGGACAGTTCCGCGCCGAGCTTGTGCAGGCGCTCCAGCGCCCAGCGCAGCGCCAGGCGCGCGGTGTCGAGGTCGTTGACCGCGGAGGCGTCGAAATCTTTGGAGGCGTCGGGGCGAGGTTCGTCCATGGTCGATCGACGCGTCGGCGCCGCGCAGGTGCGATTATGCCGGCGCGGTGTTACGCATTTGTGGCGCGCGTATCGTACAATCTCCGCGTGGGCGGAATTTTGGGCGAAGTGCGCGACTTCCTGTCGGATTTGCGCCGCGACCTGCCCGATCTCTTCGGCCCCGCGACGCGTACTCGGCCGAGGTCCGTTCCCGTACCGGTCCCGTCCGGCCACGAGGCGGTGTTTCGCGCGCGCGCCGAGCACTGGGCGCCGAGGCTGGGCGTGGCTTTCGGGCGCATCCGGGTCAAGGACCAGCGCACGCTTTGGGGTTCTTGCTCGCCGAGCGGCGATTTGAGCTTCAATTGGCGCTTGACGCAGGCTCCGGCGGAGGTGCTCGACTACGTGGTCGTGCACGAACTCGCCCACCGACTGGAGATGAATCACTCGCGGCTCTTCTGGGCGCACGTCGAGCGCGTCCTGCCCGGCCACCGCGTCCACCGCCGATGGCTGCGGCGCCACGGCCGAGAACTGCAGGCGTCGCCGGCCCCGCGCGCCTAAGAGGCGGCTTTTTTCAGGATCTCGTCGGCGTCGGCGGCGCACGCACCCGCCAGCCATTCCCCGTCGGGATAGACGAACACGTTGGGGCCGAGTTCGCAGAGATCCAGGCAGCCGGACTTGACGACGCGCACTCTCCCTTTCAGGCCAAGGCGCTTGGCGCCGTCCTTGAGCGCGGCGGCCAGTTCCGCGCCGCCGCGGCCGGGGTTGCCGCAGGCGACGCGGCCCTCGGCGCGCGCGTGCGCGCAGGCGAGGATCGTCCTTTTGTAGGGAATCTTTTTCGAGTTCATGACGCTTGCGCGGCCAGGCGCGCGGTCCACGCCGCACCGCCGACGGTCGCCGCGAGTCCGGCCACCTGGACCCCGGCCACCGGCTCATGCGTCCAGAGCCAGGAAAAGACCAGAGTCGCGGCCGGATAGGAGAGCATGATCGTGGTGGCTTTGGAAAGGTCCAATCCGCGCAGGGCCACATACCAAAGCACGATGTTGGCCGAACACGCGAGAACACCCTCAAGCGCGAGCGTGCCGAGAGGACCCGGCGCCCAGCTCCAACGCGCCCCGCGCGACAGCGCCCACGCGGCGGCGGGCGCCAGGATCAGCGCGCCGTAGAACAGCCGCCCTCCGGCCAGCGTCCAGGAGTCCAGGTCGCGCGGCAATTTCTTGGAGATCGCGTGCGACACCTGGTACATCCACGCGCTGCCCAGGATCATCAGGTCCCCGCGCCAGCGCGGCGAACGCAGGTCGCGCGCGACGATGAGCGCGGTGCCGCCGATGACCAGGGCGCTGGCCAGCGATTGCTTGAGAGTGGGCTTCTCGCCGAGAGCGGCCGCGCTGATGATGACGGAATAGACGATCTCGACCTGGGCCAGGATCACCGCGTTGACCGGGGTGGTGTAGGCGAGCGCGATCACGTAGATCAGCGAGGGCGCCGCCGAAAAAAGCCCCATCAGCGCCAGAGCCCGCGCGGCGCCGCCGGACACCACGCGTCGCCAGCGGCCCTCGAGCGCGAGCCACGGCAGCACGCTGAGCGCTCCCAGCGCCATGCCCGCGCTCATGAACGGCACGGCGCCGTAGTCGCGCAAGCCCGCCGCGCCGATGAGCGGCCACAGCGCGGTGATCAAGACGTCGACGACGAGCGCGGTCATCGGGGTCATCGCGCGGATTTTATCAAACCGCCCCGTCGAGCGCCCGCAGCAGCTCCGTGGGGCGGCGCAGCAGGCGGCGCGCCCCGGCGCGCCGCAGTTCCCTCGCGCCGCGAAATCCCCACAGCGCCGCGAACGGGACCATCCCCGCGGCCCGGGCCGTCTTCATGTCCACGCCCGTGTCGCCGAGATAGGCGATGTCGGCGGGCTCGGCGCGCAGCGCGCGCGCGGCCGCCAGCGCCGCGGCCGGATGGGGCTTGAGCGGCACGCCCGGGCGCGCGCCGAGCACCGCGGCGAAGCGCCAGCGCGGCAGCAGCGCCGAAACGCATTTGCGCGCGAAGCGTTGGGGCTTGTTGGTGACCACCGCCATGGGCAGGCCGCGGCGGACCGCGCCATCGAGCATGCGCGCGATTCCCGGATACGGCCGCGTGCGCTCGAGCGCGCCGGCGTCGTAGAGTTGAGAAAAACGCCGCGACGCGCGCTCAAGACCGCCGTCGCGCAGGGCGCCCGGCGGCAGCGCGCGAGCCAGCAGCCGCCGCAGGCCGTCGCCGACGAAGCGCCGGTAGGCCGCGCGCGGATGCGGGCGCAATCCCAGTTCCGCGCGGACGGCGTTGACGCAGGCCGCGATGTCGGCCAGCGTGTCGAGCAGCGTTCCGTCCAAGTCGAAGATCAGTGCCTTCATGCTCGCTTCGCGGACTAAAAAGCGCGGCGCCGGCGGGGCGCGCCCCGCCGGCGCCGCGGCGCGAAGGGTCTTCTCTACGCGATGGTGACGCGCTTGTCCAGGTACACGTCCTGGATCGCGTTGAGAATTCCCACGCCCTCCTTCATCGGGCGCTGGAAGGCCTTGCGGCCGGAGATCAGGCCCATGCCGCCCGCGCGCTTGTTGATGACGGCGGTCTTCACGGCCTCGGCGAGGTCGGAGGCGCCCGCGGAGGCTCCGCCCGAGTTGATCAAGCCCGCCCGGCCCATGTAGCAGTTGGCGACCTGCCAGCGGGTGAGGTCGATGGGGTGGTCGGTGGTCAGCTTTTCGTAGACCAGCTTGCTGGTCTTGCCGAAGCCCTTGAGGGCGTTATAGCCGCCGTTGTTTTCGGGCAGCTTCTGCTTGATGATGTCGGCCTGGATGGTCACGCCCAGGTGGTTGGCCTGGCCGGTCAGGTCGGCGGAGACATGGTAGTCCTTCTCCGGCGTCTTGAAGGCGTTGTTGCGCGTGTAGCACCACAGGATGGTGGCCATGCCCAACTCGTGCGCGCGCGCGAAGGCCTGGGAGACCTCCCAGATCTGGCGGCGGGACTCCGCCGAGCCGAAGTAGACGGTGGCACCCACGGCGACGCAGCCCATGTCGTAGGCCTGCTTCACGCTCGCCCACAAAGTCTGGTCGAAGGTGTTCGGGTAGCTGAGCAGTTCGCTGTGGTTGAACTTCAAGATGAAGGGGATCTTGTGCGCGTATTTGCGCGCCACCGAGCCCAGCACGCCCAGCGTGGAGGCCACGCCGTTGGCTCCGCCCTCGATGGCGAGCTTGACGATGTTCTCGGAGTCGAAGTAGATCGGGTTCGGCGCGAAGGACGCCGCGGCCGAGTGTTCGATGCCCTGGTCGACGGGCAGGATCGACACGTAGCCGGTGCCGGCCAGGCGCCCGTGGTTGAGGAGCTGTTGGAGGCTGCGCAGGACCGGGGTCGGGCGGTCGGAGAGGGCGTAGATGTTCTCAACGGAGTCCGGGTTCGGGGCGTGGATCATCTCCTTGGGAACGCCGACGCACTTGTGCTCGAGAAGGGACTTGGCGTCGGCCCCGAGCAGGGCTTCGAGATCGTTGGTCTTGGTCGCGACGGTCATGGGATTTTCTCCTGTGAACGGCCTGAGAGCGATTATACGAAAATGGGGGTGGCGGGACGCGGCTCAGGCGCCGGGCATCGGCGCGGGGCGCCCCGGCGCGTCGCGCCGCTTGGCCGGGTCCCAGCCGAGCGTCCACAACTG
The DNA here is from genome assembly GCA_021806745.1 of bacterium. GTDB lineage: Bacteria > Elusimicrobiota > Elusimicrobia > UBA1565 > UBA9628 > GWA2-66-18. Next base: position 7,191 of record JAJZQS010000042.1, on the reverse strand, counting down.
CTCGAAGAACCACGCGTAGCCGGCGATGTCGACGGGGTCGACGACGACGTTCTCGTTTTCGAAGCTGTTTTGGTCGGCGTTGTCGGAGGCGTTGAAGGAGCCCGTCATCAGGAACTTGCCGTCGACGAGGATGAACTTGCTGTGCTGCTTCTCGAACATCGGATCGCCGTGCGGGTTGGGACCCGAGTTCAGGCGGACCTCGAAGCCCCTCTCGGCGAACCAGCGTCCCACCGGCACTCCGTCGAACTTGGCCAGCGCGGCCTGGCCCGCGTCGAGCACCAGGCGCACGGCCACGCCCTTGCCCGCGGCCGTCTTGCGCAGTTCCACCAGCGCGTCGGCGATTTCGCGCGAGTAGAAGCTGAACATCGCGATCTCGACCGATTTTTCGGCCGCGCCGATCGCGCGGATCCACGCGTCGCGGATGCCGCCCTGCGGCGAGAAGTAGCCGAGTCGGAACTTGGCGCCGTTGAGCGCGATGGCCGTCGCTTTGTCCTCGGGCGGGGGCGGAAACTTGGAGACTCGGCCGTCGGCGTCGGGCTCGCGCTTGCGGGCGGCGAGCGCGGCCAGGTCCTCGGGCTCGACGCCCGCCTCGGCGGCCTCGGGCGAGGCGAGCTCGGCGGCCGCCGCCTCGTCGCTGCGCGACAGCGTCTGCTCAAGCTTGTCCGGATCGATCGGCGAGGCCAGCGCGCGCAGGTAGCGGAAATACGCCAGGTAGTGAGCGACGCGGCGTTGGTCGTCCGAGAACTTCACGTTCTCGTAGTGGTCGTCCTCGGCCGTGCGCGCGAGGTTGTAGGAGCCGAACATGACCATGCCGCCGCTCTCGGCGTCGGCGAGCACGAACTTGTTGTGCTGGATGCCGCTCTTCTCGCCCTTGAGCGTGAGCACGTCGAAGTCCTCGTTGATCAGCGCCTGGATCTGAGCGCTGGGCATGCGCGCGCGCCCGGTGTGGTCCTGGCCGCGGGTGTAGACGTGGGCCTGGTCGACGACGATCTCGATCTTGACGCCGCGGGCCTTGGCTGCGCGCAGTTCGTCCATGACCGAGTCCAGCGTGAACTCGTAGAGCGCCAGGCGCAGCGTTTTGCGCGCGGCGCGGATCGCTTGGACGACGAGCGGCTCGACCGGGGTGTAGGGCCGGAACGCGAAGGACGGGAAAGTCTGGCCGTGGAAATCCACGCGCCGGGCCTTGGGCATGTCGGCCGGAGCGCCGGTCGCGGGCGGCGGCGCGGGCGGCGGGGCGGGTTCGTCGATCTCGGCCTGGAGTTCGGCGTCGGTGGGCAGCGCGACCGCCTCGGACGGGGCGGCCAGGGGGGCGGCGCGCGCCCAAAGGTGCTCGAAGGCGAAGCGATAGGACGCGGCGTCGGCCGGGTCATCGAGGAAATGGGCGTTCTCGTAGTTGGCCTCGGCCGCGTATTTGGTGTAATTGGCCGAGCCGGTCTCCACGAGCCTGCCGTCCAGGATCGTGAACTTGTGATGGTCCTTCTGGGCGAGGGGGAAGGAACTGTTCGGGTCGGGGCCGGAAAGAGTGCGGACTTGGATGTGGCCGTCGGTCGGCGCGCGGGAAAGCTCCAGGCGCGCCAGCCAGCGCGCGTACACTCCGAAGACCTCGGTCTGGGCTTGGCCCGCGTCCATGATCAGTCGGACGTTGGCGCCGCGCTTGAGCGCGTCGGCCAGGGCTTGGGCGATCTTGGTCGAGCGCAGCGCGAAGATCGACACGTCGACCGTGCTCTTGGCCGAGCCGATCGCCTGCGCCAGGCGATCCTCGATCGTTTGGCCCGGGATGCGCGAGGGGGAGAAAACGACCGCGGGCAGACGCACGCCGTTGAACTCGACCGTCTCGGCCTGCGCGGGCGCCGACGCGGAGGACGCGGGCCAGGAGTAGTCGGAGGCCTTCGACGAGTAGGTCGCGGGCTTGGCCGCGGCGTCGAGCCAGCGCCAGTAGCCGGCCAACGCGCGGACGCGCGCGCGGTCGGTCGCGAACTGGATGTTCTCGTAATGGCTGTTTTCGGCCGTCCATGACCAATTGTAGGAGCCGAAAGTCGCCAGCGACTCGGGCTCCTCCTCGTCGATGACCGCGATCTTGTTGTGGTTGATGCCGTAGCGTCCCAGGCCCCGCAGTACCTTCACGCTGAAGTCCTCGCGAAGCAGCGCCCAGATCTCGCGGCTGCGCTTGGGTTGGTAGTCGTCGCCGGGGTGGGCCTGCGGGAAGGCGTTGGATTCGTCGAGGATGATGCGCACGTCCACGCCGCGGGCGCGGGCGCGGCGCAGCGCGTCGAGCACCGCGGTTTCCTTGAACTCGTAGAGCGCCAGGCGCACGGTGGACTTGGCCGCGTCGATGGCGCGCGCCAACTCGGCTTCCACCGGCGCGTTCGGGCGGAAGTAGACGGCGCGGAAATCCCGGCCGCCGAAGCGGACCGTCCGGTGCGGATAGTCGGCGCCGCCGCCGTCGTCGGCCGGGGGCGCGGCGGGGCCGGAGCCGTCGAAAGCTCGCCCGGCGCCGGCCGCGGCGGCTTCGGATGCTTCCGGGCGGGAAGCGGCGGGCGTGGGCGACGCGAGGGCCCGCGCCGCGGCGGGCGCGGCGGGCGCGGAGAGGACCGGCGCGGCCGCGGCGAGAGGCGGCGCGGCGACCGCCTCCGGCGCCGCCGCGGCCGGCAGGGCGGCGGCGGCCGAGAGGGGAGCGGCGACGGCGGCGGCGGGATCCAGCGCGGCGACCGCAGGCGCGGGCGCGATCTCGCCGACGACGAGGGCGGCCCGGGAGGGCGGCGGGGCCAGCAACAGCAGCGCGAGGAGCGCGCGCGGCGGCGGTCGCATCAGGGGCAGTGTATCAGCCGCCCCCGCGCGCGAGCACGGGCTTTCGGCCCAAGTCCGGACGGCTAGAGGTCCCCGCGTCTCGCGGGTCCAGCGGCCTAGTTCGAGGAGACGGGGGGAACCGTCTTGATGTCGGCCTTGGCGCGCAGGGAGGCCATGAACTTCGGCGCGGCGGCCTTCACTTTCTCGGCCAGCAAGGTCTCGCGCAGGGAGTCCTTGACCTCGGAGAAAACCGCGGGCTTGGCCGGGCGGAACTGGAGCACCTGCAGGATGTGCCAACCGCCGTCTCCGGGCACGATGCGTATCTCGCCCGGCTTCATCGCGAAGGCGACCTCGTCGATCTGCGCGGGCAGAAGGCCCTTGGGCACGAAGCCGTAGTCGCCGCCGACCGATTTGCCGCTGGCGGCCAGGGATTTCTCGCGCGCGAGCTTGGCGAAGTCGGCGCCGGCCTTGATTTGGGCGACGAGCTTTTGCGCCTCGTCTTGGGTCGCGACCAGGATGTGGCGCAGGTGAACGGCCGCGGGGCGGCCGAGCTTGTCTTTGCGCGAGTCGAACGCGCTGCGGACCTCGGCGTCGGTCACGGTGATGTTCTCGGCCTCGATGACCAGCCGCTCGCGCACGATCTCCTGGGCCAGTTGCTCCTTGAGCTTGGACAGCGAGGAGCCGGCCTGCTGGAGTTGGCTGAGGAAAAGGTCGCGGCTGGAGAACTGGGATTGGAGCTCGGCCACGCGGCGCTCGACCTCCGCGTCGTCGGCCTTGATGCCGCGGGCCAGCGCCGCCTCGCGCAGGAGCAGGTCGTCGATCATCTCGTCGACCATCTGCTGGCCGTAGCGCTGGAGCAGGCGCTCGATGACCTCGGACTCCCGGATCGGCGTTCCGTTGACGCGCACCAGTTCGCGGTCGCCGGCGGCCGAGGCCGCGGAGGCCAGCAACAGGGCGAGACTGGCGAAAAAGGCTTTCATGAGCTATACCTCATTGGACTTCGCCAAATGATAGGATAAAAGCGCGCAGACATGCTCAATTTCACGCCTCGTTCCATCGAGAAAGTCGAAGACGAGCGGCTTCGGATCGTCTGGGAAGACGGCCACCGCAGCGAGTTCGATTTTTCGTTCTTGCGCCGGAACTGTCCGTGCGCGTCGTGCAGGGACGAGTGGAGCGGAGAGCCCCTTCTCGACCCCGCGGCCGTGCCCGACGTCCTGGCCGCGTCGCGCGCCGACATCGTGGGCAACTACGCTTTGACCTTTTCGTTCTCGGACGGGCACGGCACCGGCATATACCCGTTCGAGCTTCTGCGCAGGCTGTGCCGCTGCGGCCAATGCGCTTATCATCCCGGCTCGGAGACGAACTGATGCCGCCGCGGGGAAAGGTGCTGGTCGTCGGCGGCGATCCGGGCCTGATCGGTGAGTTGACGCCGTCCATGACCGGCCGCGAGTTCGAGCTGACCGCGGTGCCCGACGCCCGGCAGGCCGCGGCCAAGCTCGGGACGGAGGCGTTCACCGCCGTCGTCGTCGATTTCGCCCGCGTGCCGCCGGCCGACCGCGCGGCGTTGGACAAGCTGCGCGGGGAGCGCGGCGGCTTCTTGGTCGTCGGCCTGGAGCCCTCGACCAACCTGTCGCCGGCCAACGCCGGCCCCCTGCGCCGCCTTCCCTGGCCGCTGCCGGCAAGATTCCTGGACCAGGTGCGGGCCGTCGAGATCCCGATCATCTTTCTGGTCGACGCGACTCTGTATGTGTCCGGCGGAATCCAGGGCGCTTTGCGGCAGTCCGGGGTTCAATTCTTCCAGCTCGACAGCGACCTGGGCGTAATCGAGATGATGCGCGACCAGATCGCCAAGCTCGAGCAGGCCAAAGCCAAGCCCAAGAAGACCGGCTTCTGGGACCGCCTCTCCGGCTCCGGCGACTCGGCGGCCTCCGGCGACGCGGGATTGCTCGGCCACGTGGCGGTGGTCAAGTTCCCTGGGAGCGCCGCCGAAGCCGCTCAAGCCGACGAGCGCCTGCGTCAAGCTCTGCCTGCGGCGGTCGTCTATCACGTCACGGCCGTCGATCCCGTGCGCTCGGCCGTCGCGACGCTCAAGGGGTCTCAGTGCGCCGTGATGGGCCGCGAGTTGGCAGCGCGCATCGCGGAGGTCCTGACCGAGGCCGGCGGGGACTCCAAGACCGCCGCACCGCGCGAGAAGGAGCGGCTGCTGCTGGTCGACAACGAGATGCCCACGCTCTCGCGCCTGAGCGAGACGCTGATCGCGCTCGGCTACGAGGTCGAGGTCACCATCAACGGCGAAGAGGCCCTGGGTCTGGTGCAGAAGCGTTTCGGCGAGAAAAAACCGTTTCATCTGGCCGCGATCGGCGGCTCGGCGCTGGAGACCACCAAGCTCTCCGGCGCGAATCTGGCGTTGAAGATGAAGGAGCGGGACAAGGACCTGCGCCTGGTGCTCATGGTCGACCAGTTCCCGGCCGATGCCGCGCTCAAGGGCGTCAGCCGCGCCGTCGAACTCGGCCTTGACGACGCGGTTCTCAAGCCCATCGATCCCGCGCGGCTGGTGCTGTCGATCCAGCGCGCGCTCGAGCGCCGCTTCCTGCTGGTCGAAAACCAGCGCCTCTACAACGAGGCCAAGGAACTGGCCGCCAAGCTCGCGCAGGTCAACGGTTTCCAGACCAAGTTCTTCGCGACCGTCGCCCACGACGTCAAAAATCCCCTCACCGCCATCCTCGGCTATTCCGAGGTGCTCGGCATGCGGCTCAAGGACAGCCCCGACGAGCTCAAGTGCGCCGGCCACATCCACAACGCGGCCAAGACCCTGAACCTGCTCGTCAGCGACCTGGTGGATTTGGCCGCCATCGAGTCCGGCAAGCTGCGCGTCGAGATCGGCCAACTCGACTTGTTCCAGGTGATCTCGGACGTGCGCTCGCGCGTGGACATCGTCGCGGCGCGCAAGCAGTTGACCTTCACCTCCCAACTGCCGCCCAAGATCCCGATGCTCGCCGGCGACCCGCATCGCATCGGCCAGGTGATCCAGAACCTATGCACGAACGCCGTCCAATACACCAAGGAAGGCGGCCGCATGGCCGTGGAGGTGCGCCTGGAGGGCGATTGGGTCATCGTCGGCGTGCGCGACACCGGCATCGGAATCTCCAAGGAGGACTTGCCGCGCGTCTGGGAGCGCTTTTTCCAGACCAAGGAGGCGCAGACGATGCGCAAGGCGGGCTTCGGCCTGGGATTGAAAATCGCGCGCGAGATCGTTCAGATGCACGGCGGCGACATGGGCATCGAGTCCGAACTCGGCGTGGGCTCGTTCTTTTTCTTCAAGCTTCCCGTTCCCAAGGGCGCGGTAGCCGTCGCTGCTGCGCCCGCGTCCACGGCGCCGGCCGCGGCCGTGCCCGCGCCTCCGGCCACGGCCGTGCCCGCGCCGCCGACGACTCAGGCCGCGCCGCGTCCCATTCCGCCGCCGCCGACGACCGCTCCGGGACCGACCGCCCCCGTGCCCGGCCACGTGCCTCCACCGACGGGCCCCGCGGCGCCGTCCAAGCCCGCGCCGAAGCGCTGACATGCCGCTGTCGGAACTGGCCGCGGCGGTTTCGCGCGGCGCGTTGCTGACCGCGCCGGCCGACCTGTCCGCCTATTCCTACGACGGGGCTTCGCGCAGGGCCACGCCCGACGCCGTCGTCTTGGCCCGCGACGCCGACGACGCGCGCCGCGCGGTGGCCTGGTGTTCGGCCAACGGCGTCGCTTATGTCGCGCGCGGCGCGGGCACCAACCTGTCGGGCGGGTGCGTGCCGCTGCGCGGCGGCGTCGTGATTTCCCTGGCGCGCCTCAATCGCATCCTGTCGATCGACGCCGCGGCCCGGATCGCCTGCGTCGAGCCCGGCGTGGTGAATCTCTCTCTGCAGAGGGCGGTCGAGCCGCTGGGATTTTTCTACGCGCCCGACCCCGCGAGTTTCCGGGTCTCCACGCTGGGCGGCAACGCCTCCGAAAACGCGGGAGGACCGCGCTGCCTCAAATACGGCGTCACCACCAACCATGTGCTGGCCGTCGAGGCGGTGATGCCCGACGGTTCCACGGCGCGTTTTTCGCGCGAGGACTCCGGTCCGGAGCTGCTGAGCGCGCTGATCGGCGCGGAGGGCACGCTCGGCGTGCTGACGCGGCTGTGGGTGAAGCTCACGCCGCTGCCCGAGAGCGTGCGCGCCGTGCTGGCGGGATTCCCATCCATCGACGCGGCGGCCGCGGCCGTGTCGGCGATCATCGCCGCGGGAGTCCTGCCGCGGGCGCTGGAGGCCATGGACCGCGCGACCGTGGAATCGGTGGAGGCCCGCGGCGACTGCGGCTACCCGAAAGACGAGGCCGTTTTGCTCATTGAACTTGACGGCTCGGCCGCGGAAGTCGCCGCGGACG
>JAJZQS010000041.1 GCA_021806745.1 bacterium | reverse complement strand
GATCGTGGCCGTCGTCGAGCCGACGTTGACCGAGGCCGTCGAGAAGACGACCGAGGAGCTTCCGGCCACGGACCAGACCACGTAATAGGTCGTCGAGGATGGGTTGCCGCTGCCGTCCCAGCTCAGGGTTTCGGAGGTGCCGAACTGCGCGAGGAGGGTCGTGCCGTTGGGCTGAGCCGAAAGCGTGTAGACCGTCGAGGTCGAGGAGTCCACCGTGTGTCCGGCGCTGCTGGCCTCGACCATGAACGAGGCGAGCGTGTTCGTGGAATATCCGACGATCGTCGCCGAGTACGAGGTCAGCGCGGTCATCGTCGAAGTCAGAGGGAAATCCGTGCTCGTGACGACGAGATAAGTCGTGCCCGGATCTCCCGACCAGTTGACCGTGGCCGACGACACTCCGATCGGGGTGGCGTAAATCGAATACGCGGGAACCTGCGCGCGTGCGCGTGAGGTCAGCGCGGTCGTGAAAGCGGCCAAAAAGAAGAACCTGCGGATGGAGAGCATCGCGCTAGAACCTCACTTTCACCGAGGCGTCCACGGTCCTGTCGAGAAAGTCCGAGCGTAAATCCTCGGACGCGCCCAGGTGCGCGGTCACGGTTTCTCCAAATCCGACGTCGACGTTGAGCGCGGCCAGCAGCGCCTCGCGCGAGACGTCGGCGGTGTTGACCGAGAACGCCCCGCCGCCGCCGTCGGCGAACTGGGCGGAGAGCGCGCGGCTCTGGTCGGCGAACTCGTGCTGCCAGGCGGCCGAGGCCGAGGGCGTGACCGTGAACCAGTCGCCGAAGCGCCTGGAGATTTTGGCTCCCAGCGTGGAGCGCAGCGAGTTGAAGTCCGCGGGCGCGACGTTGAGGTCCATCGCTCCGGCGCCGTTTTCGCCGAAGCCCGCGACCGAGAGACGGTCGTAGTCCAGGCCCGCGGTCGGCGTGAGCACGGTGCGGCCGCGCTTGACGTCGTAGCCGGCCTCGGAATCGAGATTCAGTTCCTGGCCGTTGGGCGAGGAGGTCGCCGTGCGGCCCATCGCGACGATGTTGCGGTTGACGACGAACGAGTCCAGCGCCGTGCCCAGGTAGGTCGTCTCGTGGAACGCGCCGTCCCAGATCGCCATGTAGGTCCCCAGGCGCAGGCTGTCGTTGGAGGCCGTGCCCAGGCCGTCGCCGAGCATCGCCGAACCGACCGTGTAGCCGCCGGTCAGGCCCATCGCGAAGCCGTCGGTGAAGCGGTAGTCGACGCCCGCGGTGCCGCCCAGGGCGCTGAAGCTGTAGCCGGGCTGGAAGCCGGAGGCGCCGTTGATGCCGTCGAGGCGGCCGGAGGCGTAGAGCATCGAGCCGAAAAAGCCCCACGGAGTGTCGAGAGGGCTGTAGGCCGGCAGCAGGGCGGGTACGGGGCCGCCGCCGGCATCGGCGACGAGCGGACCGGGGTAGGGCGAGCCGTCCTGCGCGTAGCCGCCCCCGTTGCCGGCTTCCAGCGCCGCCGCGCGCCGCGCCACGGCTTGGGCCTGCACCCCGGCGCCCGCCAAGGCCAGTCCGCCCAGCGCCGCGTAGGCGATGGGGCCGATCTGGTCGAGCTCGGCGTTGAGCTGCGCGGGGTTGGAGACGGAAAGGGAGTTGAGCTGTCCAAGAGTCGTGGCCAAGTCCGTGGAAGAGGCGCCGTTGGCGGCGTTGAGTCCGGAGGCGATGGAGGCCTCGTTGGCCGTTTGGCTCGGCAGCACCAGCGACGGCGCGGTCAGTTTGAGGAGAACTTCGTTGCCGACATAGCTCAGCGAGTCCTTGTAGCCGGAGGGAATGCACAGCCCTCCCGACAGGCTCGTACCTGCGGGGCACGAGGTCCCGGTGAAGGTCGTGCCGCCAAGGCCCGCGGCCGCGTCGACGATCGTGTAGTCTCCCGACGCGGGGCGCTGCTCGATGAACAACGTCTGCCCGGTCAAGGACGCGGTCCCGTTCACGCTGAGGTTGGGAGAGGTGAAGATCGGATAGACGCCAAGCGAGCTTCCGGAGGCGGCCGAGTAGTTGCCGCTCACGGACAGCTGCGCCGCGCCGGTCTTGAGCGTTCCCGCGCCGCCGAAGCTCACCGACGCGAGGCTCTGAGCGTAGCCGCTCATGTCGAAGGTGCCGCCGTTGATGGTCAGGGCGCTTCCGGTCGGAAGCCCCTGGGCCGCGCCGAGCGCGAGCGTGCCGGAGTTGATCGTGGTGCCTCCGGTCCAGGCGTTGCCGGAGCCGCTCAGCGTGATCACGCCTGCGCCGCCGTTGGTGTCTTGCACGGTCACGGCGTTGACTCCGCCGATGAGCGTTCCCGACAGCGTCGCCGCGCTGCCGTAGGCGTCCAGCGTCAGCGGGCCGGAGAAGGTGATCGCGTTGGGCAGGCTCGCCGCGCCGACGAACTTCAGCGTGTCGCCGGAGCCCAGCGTCACCGCTCCCGTGCCCAGCCCGCTGTTGGCCAGGCCCAGCGTCAAGCCCGAGGCGACCGTGGTGGGTCCGGAGTAGTAGCTGGTGCCGGTGAGGTCGAGTTCGGCGGCGGCGCCGCTGTTTTGCAGGTTCATGCCGCCGGTCCCGAAGAAGGTTCCGGAAAAAACCGAGTTGAAGCCGGCGATGTCGATGGCGTTGGAGTTGCCCACGAGCAGCGCGTTGTTGGCCACCGTGGCGGCGGTCTGCATCTGAAGCGTCGCGCCGGTCAACGACAGCGATCCCCCGCCGCTGCCGCCGAAGGCGGACGCGTTGCCCACGCCGACCGTCACCGAGTTGATCGCCGTGACGGCGGTGTAGGTGTTGGCTCCGGTCAGGCTCAGCAGGGGCGTTCCTCCGCCGCTGTTGGTCAGCGTCAGGAGGTTCCCGCCGCCGCTGATGACCCCGCTCAAGGTCCCGCTCAAGCCGTTGGCGTCGATGGTTCCGTTGTAGTTCGGGGCGATGTCGAGCAGGTTCGAGTAGTTCCCGCCGGCGGTGCCGTTTTGAAGCGTGCCGCCGTTGAAGGTGATCGTTCCAAGCGAGGAGGCGTTGCTCGTGGTGATGGGCTGCGTTTGACCGGCGGCGATCGTGGTCTGGGCGTTGGCGCGGACGATCGCGAGGGCGAGCGCGAGCGCGCAGGCGGGGGCGCGCCTAGACAAAGCGATGGGCATGATGACGGACGCCGATTGTATCAAGTTCCGCGGCTTTAGCGCCCCGGCCAGCAGGCGGCGCGCACCGCGGCAAGGCCGGGTCCGAGGGCGGACCAGCGCGTCGCGGTCTGGTAGGCCAGCACGGCGGCATTCAGTCCCGACACCGCCAGCAGCAACGCCAGGGACAAGTCCGCGATCAGGCGATGGGCGGCGTGCGTCAGGCGCCGACGGCCGAAGGTCAGGTAGGCGGCGGCCGCGCCCAGCGGCGGCGCGAGCAGGACATAGACGATGAAGGCCGCGGCGTCGGCTCCGGCTCGAAAAGAGCCCGCGCAAGACGCGCCCAGCGCCGAGACCGCGGCGCGGGAGACGGGCTTGGAGAGCGCGGCCAGCGCCAGCCACCAGACGGCGGGCTGCAGCGGCAGCGTGCGCGCGAAGGCCGCGGCGTCGAACGGGGCCCGGCGAGGGCGCGGGCTCACTTGAGTGCTTCGGCGACCTGGTAGTCGGGAATCGGCGTGGGGTAGCGGCGCGTGAAGCAGGCGTCGCACCAGCCGGCCTCGTCGCCGCGGCCGACGGCGCGCAGCATGCCGCGCAGGCTCAGGTGCGTGAGGCGGTCCACGCCCAGGAACTTGCGAATCTCCTCGGGCGGATGGACGTTGGCGACGAGCTCGGCGGCGCGCGGCGTATCGATGCCGTAATAGCACGGCGAGACGATGGGTGGGGAGGTGACGGCCATGTGGATTTCGCGCGCGCCGGCCTCGCGCAGGCTGCGGCAGATCTTCTTGGAGGTGGTGCCGCGCACGATCGAGTCGTCGATGAGCACGACGCGGCGCCCGCGCAGCGCCTCGGGCACCGGCGCCAGCTTGAGCTTGGCCGCGGTCTCGCGCAGTTCCTGGGTGGGCTTGATGAAGGTCCGGCTGACGTAGTGCGAGCGCACCAGGCCCATTTCGAAGGGAATGCCGGAGACCTCGGAAAATCCGAGCGCCGCCGACACTCCGGAATCCGGCACCGGCACGACCACGTCGGCCGAGACTCCGGCCATCTCGTGGGCCAGCGCGCGGCCGAGGTCGCGCCGCGCGGCCTGCACGCCTCGCCCGAAGATCACGGAGTCGGGCCGCGCGAAGTAGACCTGCTCGAAGACGCAGCGCGCGGGCGCGGGGACCGGCGGCAGGGGCTTGAGGGTCCTGAGGCGGCCGTCCTCGACGATGGCGATCTCTCCGGGCTCGAGCTCGCGCACGACCTGGGCGCCGACGAGGTTGAGCGCCGAAGTCTCCGAGGCGAACACATGCGCGCCGCCCAGGCGAGCGAGGATCAGCGGGCGAAAGCCGTAGGGATCGCGCGCGGCGATGAGCTTGGTCGGAGTCAGCAGCAGAAGGGAGTAGGCGCCCTCGACTTGGCGCAGGCTCGCGATCAGGGCGTCCTCGACGGGGCCCGGCTGGCGCGCGAGCAGATGCACGATGACCTCGGAGTCGGTCGAGGACTGGAAGATCGCGCCGCGCGATTCGAGCTTTTTCTTGAGGCCCAACGCGTTGGTCAGGTTGCCGTTGTGCGCGATGGCCACGGGTCCGTGGCCGGTGTTGTAGACCAGCGGTTGGGCGTTCTTGAGCTGGCTGGCGCCGGTGGTCGCGTAGCGGACGTGGCCGACGGCGGTCAGGCCACCGAGCGCCGCGGCCTCGCTTCCGGGAAAAACCTCGCTGACCAGGCCCATGCCCACTCGCGCGTGAAGCCGGCCGTCGACGCCCACCGACACCACGCCGGCCGACTCCTGGCCGCGGTGCTGGAGCGCGAACAGGCCCAGTTGCGCCGTCGCGGGCGCGTCCGGCGAACCGGCGACGGCGAATATTCCGCACATGGAAGCAGTATAGCTTTTGCGGGCCGCTGCTATTTCGCCGCCGGCTTCGGGGCGCGCCGCGCCAGCCGGAAGCTGAGGAAAGACGCGAGCGCGTAGACGGCGTTGACGGCGAAGATCATGCGGTAGGTGAGTTGGTCGGGACCGGCGGCGATCCACGCGGCGGGCGCGGCCCACAGCATCGAGCCCAGCGAAGACACGAAAAACATCAAGTTGAAGCCGGGCGAGAATCCTCCGGCGGCCCGGCCGCGCAAGGCCTTTACGGTGTCGGGCAGGAACATCCACAGAAACATCGCGGAGGTCGCAGACTGCACGAGCGTCGCGATTCTGGAGACCGCCGGAGCCGAGAGCGCGGCGCCGAGCGCCGCCGGGATCGTCGCGGCGGCGGCCGCGTAGATCGCCGCCCCCAAGCCCGCGGCCGTCAGCGCGAGCAGCGCGGTCTTGGCGAGCGCGCCGCCGCGCGCGCGGCGCGCGCCGATGAGCAGCGGCGCCAGCAGGCACAGCCCGCCGAACACGTTTTGGATTCCCCAAAGCGCCTTGTGCAGGATCGTCGCGCTGACAAGTCCCAGCGCCAGCGACGCCGCCGCGCCCACGATCGCGCGCGCGCGCGGCGCGGCTTTGCCGGTGCGGTAGGTGTCGTGGATTTGCACCAGCGGGAAGATCGCGGCGCCGACGTTGCCGACCAGGTAGCCGGCGTCGCTGAGAAATTGCCAGCCCGACGGCGAGGGGTGGAGGGCCGGCAGTCCCGCCGCGAGGATCGCGGGCAGCGCCGCGCTCAGCCGAGAGCGAGGACTTGCGCGCGGCGCCAAGCGCGCGCCGGCGGCGGGCGCGACGAGGGGCGTCGCGGAGTCTCGGATTTTCCCGCGGACGGCGATCAGCCGTTCGCCGGTCAGCGACACGAACGCGGCGTCGGCGCTCTCGCGGGCGTATTCTCCCCCGCGGGCGGCGCGCGCTTGGGCGGGGGCGTTCAGCCGTGGAGCGAGCGTCGGCGCGGCGGCGCCTCGGTCTTGAGCGCGATTTTTCGCCGTCGGGGAGCGGTCGTCGGCGGGACGGGCGGGCTCGGCCGTGTCGGCGGCGGCGGCGGCCGCCGCGGCGGGGGGAAGGGCCGCGGGGATCGCGACGGGGGCCTCGGCCGAGGGCGCGAGCAAAGACGGCAACGCCGGGGTCGAGAGGGGTGCCGGCAGCGACGCGGAAACGGGAGCGACGGCGAACGGGGCGCCGGGCGAGGGCGTGATCGCTCGCTCGAAGACGACTTCCTGCGCGGTCGCCGCGGCGGCCGGCAACAGAAGCGCGAAAACGAGCAGCTTGCGCGACGCGCGGGTCGTTTGGCCGGTCACGGATTAAGGATGGAGGGAAAGCACGCCGTTCGTCCTGAGCCCGTCGGCCCTCCGGCGGGACCGGAGGGCCCAGCGGTGATCAGGCGCCGAACAGGGCTTCTTTTGCGGCGACGATCCGAGGGTCGTCCGTGCCGGCGTTCGGCGCGAAAAGCCAAGTGTCGCTGTGCAGGCCGATGGGCTTGGAATGCAGCCGGACTAGGCGTCTGGAAACCACGTCGCTTCGTATGCTGTAGACATCGAGCGCGGCGATGCCGGCTCCATCGCGGGCCAGCTCATGAATCAAGTCCGGATTCTCCACTTCCGCGCCGATGTGCGGCTGGATCGAGAACTTCTTGAAAAAACTCTCGATCTGCAGCCGGATCGGATTTCCCGGCGCGCGCAGCAGCAAGGGAAAGGCGGCGAGGTTTTTGGCCAGCGAGGATTTAAGCTTGAGCGACGCGGACGCGACGAAGTAGACCGGAGTGCGGCTGAGGCGTTTGGCGCGGAACTGCACGGCCGGCTGGGGGGTCAAATCGGCGTCGCAGACGGCCACATCCAGTTGGCGGCGCTCGAGCTTCTGGCGCAGCGATTCCCAGGAATGCGACGTGACGCTGAGCAGGGGTCCGGGGTGCTTGCGCAGTCGGCGGTTCAGCCGGAGTATCTCCTGGGGGACGATCGACAGCGATATCCCGACGCGCAATATGGGGTTCGCGGATGAGGGCATCCGCACGCCCAATTCGTTTTCGAGCAGTTCGAACGGACGGCGGCATGACTCATAGAGGCTTTGCCCGCGGGGGGTCAGCGTCACGCCGTGCCGACTGCGGTGCATCAGGCGGCCGTTGAGGGTTCTTTCGAGGTGCCGGAGCTGGATGCTCAGCGTAGGTTGGGCGATGCCGAGCTTGCGAGCGGCCGAACTCAGGCTGCCGGCTTGTGCGACATGGACGAAATAGCGCAATTGATTGAAGTTAAACTTTCTATCCATATCTTTTTTATATTATATCATAAATTAAAATAGTATTTACATATGCAATGCGGTTCGATTAGGATTCACGCATGCATGCCTTGGTTTTGATCGCAACCCTCGCGACCGGGCCGCTCGCCGCGCGGGCCCTGGGCGCGTCCGACTCCGCCTCCACGCACGCTCCGACGCTGTCGTTGCGCGACGCGCTCGTGCTTGCGGAGGATTACAGCCCCGACTTGAAGGCCGCGCGCCAGCGCGAGGAGGCGGCGGAGAAAAACATCGCGATCAACGAAGCGTACCTATATCCGACCTTGGACGCGGGCGGCGTGGCCACCGCGGGGTTTCCCGGATTCAACGGCCAGATGTCCATCGCCGGGCCCGGCTACAACAACGACTTGGGAACCCAGGGCATGTACTCGTCTCCCTACGCGAAGACTCCCGCGGGCGGCTTCGTCACCCAGTTCGATTTGCTCGACTTGAAAGTCCCCTATCGGATCAAGGCGGCACGCTACGGCTGGCAGGCGCAGAAGGCCCAGACGGAGATCGTTCGCTACAAGGTCGATTGGGACGCGCTGAAGTACTACTTTCACTGCGTCCGGGAGCGCAGCACCCGCGAAATCTGGGACCGCCTCTATCGCACCCAGCTTGACCCGGTCTACGGCAACGTCGTTCGCCTCGTCAACCGCGGCCAGCACAACATGGCCGACGAACTCTTGATCGCCGACCAGCGCGAGGACGCCGCGATGTCGTCGGCCGCTCACGGGGAACTCTACCGGCGCACGCTGCGGACCTTGGGGACGTTCATCGGCGCCGAAGACGCGAATTTCGAATGTCCGTCCGCCTCCGACATGGACGGCGCCATGCTCGAGGCGCTGTCCACGGCGACGGCCAGCGCTTTCGTCGTGCGGGCGTCCCTCGAATCGCAAGGCCAGCACGCGCTGCTGTCGTCGCGCAAGGCCGAGAACTACCCGCGTCTGACGGCCAAGGCCAGCGTCGGCGCCCTGACCGGAACGCGCCTGGTGGGTCTGAGCGACTATTCCGCCGGCCTCGGCGTCAGCATCCCGATTTTCGAGGGCTACGGGATCGAAAGCAGAATCGAACAGGCCGAGGCCCAGGCCCGCGAGAAGGACGCGGCGGTCTCGGCGTTGACTCTGTTCGTGGCCGTCGCCAACCGGATCTATGACGAGCGCATCGCCTTCGATCAATCCCAACTCGGCTTCCTGCACGGCGAACTGCGCCTGGCTCGCGACGCCTACAACGTGTCGCTGACCCGATACAAGGATTACGTCGGTCCGCTGGTCGATGTGCGCGAGGCGATCCGAGACATGGCCCGCGTCGAGACCGAAATCGTCGACGACCAAACCGATCTTTGGCTGGCTCTCGGTTCCAAAGCGATCCTCAACGGCGGAGGCGTGGTCCGCGGCGCCGGTTCCAAGGAGTGATCCCGTGAATAATATCGTCGGCTTGTCGCTGCGTCGTCCGGTGACGGTCCTGGTGGTCGTCGTTTCCATCGTGCTGGCGTCGTTGGGCGTGGTCTGGAAGATGAAGAAGGACATCTTGCCCGACTTGGGTCTCAATGTGATCTACGTGGCCGAGCCCTACGGCGGCATGACGCCGGCGCAGATGGAAGGCTTCCTTGCCTACCGTTTCGAGGGATTCTTTCTCTATCTCAACGGCTTGGAGAACATGGAGTCGCATTCGGCGCAGGGCATCACCGTGTTGAAGCTGGACTTCCAGCCCGGTACGGACATGGGCGGAGCCTTGGCTGAAGTCGTCGCCTAC
Organism: bacterium; assembly: GCA_021806745.1. Classification (GTDB taxonomy): domain Bacteria; phylum Elusimicrobiota; class Elusimicrobia; order UBA1565; family UBA9628; genus GWA2-66-18. The sequence continues at coordinate 13,843 of JAJZQS010000041.1, read as the reverse complement.
GCGGATCGGGCGCGCGCGTTCATGCCGCCGGGAACATTTCCTCCTTTCATCCTGCGCTACGACGCAGGCAATCTTCCGCTCGGAGACCTCGTGTTTTCATGCCCGACCTGTTCGCTGGGCAAGCTCGTCGATCTGGCGTACAACCGCGTCAGGCGCCTGTTCGGAAACCTGCCGGGCGCGGTCGCGCCGGCGCCTTTCGGCGCCAGTCCGCGTACGATCGTCGTGGACATGAACGAGCAGAGGATGCGCGACTACGACGTCTCCCCGGAAGACATCGCCCGCGCGGTGACCCAAAACAACGTGATCTCACCCTCGGGAAACATGTATCTGGGCAACAAGTTTCCCCTGGTTCCGCTGAATTCTCCGGTGGCCGACATCCAGGAACTGGGCGAAATCCCGATCCGGCTCGGTACCTATCCCACCGTTTTCGTCAAGGACGTCGCGACCATTCGCGACACCACCGACATCCCCACCGGCTACGCGCTCGTCAACGGCCAGCGCGCGGTCTACATCCCGATCTCGAAGCAGGCGGACGCGTCGGCTCTCGACGTCGTCGATGAAGTCAAGCGAAACCTGCCGTGGTTTCGCGAGGTGCTCCCCAAGGAGGTTAAGCTCACATTCGAGTTCGACCAATCCGGGTACATCAAGCGCGCGATCGGCTCTCTGGCCTTCGAGGGCGCGATGGGCGCTCTTCTGACGGCCTTGATGGTGCTTTTGTTCCTGGGCGATTGGCGTTCCGCGGCGATCGTGGCCGTGATCATTCCCGTTTCCTTGGCCTTCGCGATGACGCTGCTCTACATGGCGGGCCAGACGATCAACATCATGACGCTGGGTGGATTGGCGCTGGCGGTCGGCATACTCGTCGACGAGTGCACGGTGACCATCGAGAACATCCACTCGCACCTGAGCGCGGCCAAGACCGTGGCGCGGGCGAGCCTGGAAGGGGCCACCGAGGTGCTGTTTCCGAATTTCCTGGCCATGGCCTGCGTGCTGGCGGTGTTCATTCCCGCGCTGGTGATGAAGGGCATCGCGGCGCACCTCTTCTTGCCGCTGTCGCTGGCCGTGGGCGCGGGCATGATCGGGTCCTACATTTTCTCCTCGACGCTGGTGCCGATTCTCACCACCTGGCTGCTCAAGCCCGGCGTCACGGGTTCCCATCACGGCGGCGGAGCCTTTGATTCCGTCAAGAGGCTCTACCGGAGGACGCTTGAGCGGGTGTTGATGCCGCGGCGCGGCCTGATCTTGACCGTCTACGCGGCGGGGGCGGCGGCGTTTCTTTTCTTCGGGGCGCGCCGGCTGGGCATGGAGATATTCCCTCAGGTCGACACGGGCCAATTCCGGATGGTCCTGCGCTGCCCGACGGGATCGACGATCGAATACACGGAAGACATTTCCAAAAAGGTCATGCAGTTGATCGGCCGAGACATCGGGTCGGACAAGGTGCGCACCTGGGTCGGCATGGTCGGCATGCAGACGCCGGACTACGCGATCGACAACATCTTCCAATATTCGCCGGGCCCGGAGATGGCCTACCTGGACATCGAACTGCGCCGCGGCAGCGGCGTCGACGTCTTCCGGCTCGAAGAGCGCCTGCGCGGCGAGATTGCGCGGCAGTTTCCCGGCGTCGGCGTCTCCTTCGAGCCCAACGACGTGCTGAGCCTGGCGATGAGCCAGGGCACGCCCAAGCCCATCGAGGTCGCGGTGTCGGGACCGTACTTGGGCGTCGACCGCGGATATTCGGACAAGATCAAGGCCCTGCTGAAGAAGATCCCCTACTTGCGCGATGTCGAGACCGAGGAGAGCTTCGACTATCCGACGATCGCCGTCAAGATGGACCGGCGCAAGGCCGGAATCCGCGGCGTGACCGCCGACGACGTCGGCAAGGCGCTGGGGGACTCGGTGGCGTCAAGCCGCTACACCGTTCCCTCGTATTGGTCGGATCCCGCCACCGGGATCAGCTACGAGGTCCAGGTGGAAGTGCCTCAGCAGCAGATCCGCAACCTCGACGACGTGCGGCGCATGCCTGTGCCCGTGCGTCATGTCGAGGATTCCTACGGCATGATGCAAGTGTCCGAAGTGGCGGACGTCGTTTCGACGACGACCGTCGGCTCCTTCGACCGCATCAACATGAACCGCAGCGTCAACGTCGCGGCCAACATCTACGGCGCCGACCTCGGCACGGTCGGACGGATGGTGCGCGCGGCCCTGGCGTCGATCGCCTCCGAGCGTCCGCGCGGCACCGAAGTGCTCGTGCGCGGACAACTGATCCCTCTGGAGCAGATCATCGACGGCTTCGAGGTCGGCATCGCGTTGGCGATCTTGGCGATATTCCTTCTGTTGTCGGCCAATTTCCAATCCTTGAGGCTGTCCGTCGCGGTGTTGTCGACCGTGCCGGCGACGATGTGCGGCGTCGTCGCGGCTCTGTTGCTGACGAAGACGACGGTCAACATCCAGTCGCTGATGGGCGCGATCATGGCCATCGGCGTGGCCATCGCCAACGCGGTGCTGCTGGCCGACTTCGCCGAGCGCAACCGCCACGGCGGTCTCGCCGCGGCCCCCGCGGCGGTCGAGGGCGCGGCCACGCGCCTGCGCCCGATCCTGATGACATCGCTGGCGATGGTCGCCGGCATGCTGCCGATGGCGTCCGGGCTCAGCGAGGGCGGCAAACAGACGGCCCCTCTGGGCTTGGCTCTGATCGGGGGCATGACGCTGGCGACGCTGGCGACCTTGCTGATCTTGCCGCTGTCGATCGCCGTTCTCCAAGGCGGAGCGGTGACTCGCCCGCCGTCGTTGCATCCCGACGATCCGCACAGCCGCCACCACGATCCGAGGCCGCCGACGGCCGTGGCTTGAGTCCGCGGTTGCGTCAGCGCCGCTTGAGCCCGCCGCCGAAGTTGTAGACGGGCCCCGAGGCCGAGCTCATGATGTCGGAGCGGGAGGTGTTGCCGTAGCTGACGTAGGTCGGCGAGGCCTGGGTCGCGGTGCCCAGAGAAGCCACCGACGCCGAAGGCGTCGGCGCGGAATAAGACGGGGCGCTCGCGGCTGGTGCGGGCGCGGCCGCCGCGGACACCGAGGCGCTGCTGTGCTCGCTGGCGGGGCCGGTGATGTCGAACAGGGCCAGCGCGCCGGAGAGGTGGCGCTTCCAATCCGCAGCCGGGGCGGCCGTCGGCGCGGCGGCGCGGGAAACCTGGGCTTGCGCGACGCCGGGGACCTGGCCCACCGCCGTCGCGGGGGCGAAGGACGAATCGCCGGTGACCATCATCCGGTTGACCGGCCGCTCTCCGTCGGCCCAGATCACGTTGGGTCCGCGGAAGACGGTTTGGCTGGAGCCGAAATGGTCCATCAGCACGTCCCAAAGCCGGGGTTGGTCGCCCACGCGCGCGAACAGCGCCACCGCCGCGAACGCCCCCACGGCCAGACCGCCCATCAGCTTCTGCGCCAATTGCTTGAGCATGGAATCCTCCGCGCCCCCTGAGTATAAGGCGCGCGCGCGCGCGCGTCCAGTGGGGGGGAGGCGTTTTGCCGTATTTTTACCGCGTTGATTCGGCGCGCTCGGCGCGATACAATGCCGGGATGAAGGCTCCCGTGCTGGCGCTCAAGCCCACCCAGTTCGCCCTGGGCCTGCGAGAGGTGCAACGCAAGGTCGCCAAGCTTCGCGCGATGGGGCACGGCGAGAGGCACGATTACCTGCATTCCCGGCCGGTGGCGGTGGTGCTGTCTCCGCGAAAATTTTGGCGCATCGTCGACCACCACCACCATGTGCGCGCGTGCTGGGAGGCGGGCGTCGACGAACTGCCGCTGGAGGTCAAGGCGGACTTCTCGCACTTGAGCGAGGCCGAGTTCTGGCCGGCGATGGAAAAGGCGCGTTGGGTCCACCGCTACGACCAGTTCGGCGCAGGCCCCCACGAGCCCCGCCTCCTGCCCGACGACGTGCGCGGGATGGCCGACGATCCCTACCGCAGCCTGGCCTGGGCGATGCGCCACGCCGGCGACTGGATCAAAAGCGACGCGCCCTTCGCCGAATTCCAGTGGGCCGATTTCCTGCGCCGCGAACTCGTCGTCGAGCCCGGCGACGAGGGCTTTGCGGCCGCGCTCAAGGCCGCGCGCGCGCTGGCGCGCTCGCCGAAGGCGGCGCATCTGCCGGGAGCCAAGTGACCCGGCTTGCCGCAACTCTCGCGCTGGCGCTGGCGGCGCGCGCGGGCGCGGACACGGTCTACCTGCGAAACGGCAACGAGATGAAGGGCAAGGTCGTCTCCCGCGACAAGTCCGGCCTCGTGCTCGACATCGGCTACGGCACGGTCACGCTGAGCGCCGATCAGGTCTTGCGCGTCGCGCTCGGCCGGGATCCCGGACTGCGCGAGGCGGGTTTCGCCTCCGGCCGCCGCGTCCCGAAGGGCGGCGAGGCGCTCGATGCCGCCTACCGCGAGGCGCAGAAGCGGCGGGAGAAAGCTCTCGACGCGCGCGACAAGGACCGGCTTCTGTCCGAGGAGGCCGCCGACATCCGCCGACGCCTGCCCGACGAGAAGGAGGCCTTGCGCCAGGCCGCGCAGAATTTAGCCCAGCTCTCTCCAAGCGTCGATGCTCGCGCCTACAACGACGCGGTCGGCGCCTCCAACGCGGCCGCCGCCTCCATTCAGGCCGATCAACTGCGTCTGGAGCAGATCGACGACGCGCGCCGCGCCGTGGCCGGGCAGACGCGGCTCTATCTGCGCGCCTGGCGCGCTTTCGCCCAGGCGCTGAAGGCTCCGCCCGCGGGCAAGCTCGCGCGGTCGGGGGCCGCCGGACGGTCCTTCGTCGCGTGGGCCCGAGCGCGAAGCCGCGAGATGGGCAAGGACTTCAAGGCCGACTCCGTCGACTCTTCGACGCGCGGGGACCGGGTGATCGTGGCCGTGACCATCAATGGAAAGCCCGCGGGGCGATTCCTGGTGGACACCGGAGCGTCGATGACGGTGATCTACGCCGCGCGGGCGGCCAAGCTCGAACTCGCGGCGGCCGCGGTCGTGGGCAAGACCAACGCGCGCGTGGCCGACGGCCGGCTGGTGCCCGCCGACGTGGTGCGGCTGGACTCCATCCAGGTCGGGAACTCGCGCGTGGACGGCGCGCTGGCCGTCGTCGTGAACGCCGAAGAACCAGACTTCGACGGCCTGCTGGGGATGTCTTTTCTCGGCAATTTCGCGACGAGCGTCGATCCCGCGGCCGGGCGCCTGACGCTGGAAAGCCTCAAGTAGGCGTCCTCCGGCGCGGGGCCGATTTGCTAACCTGGTCTCGATGCGCCGGGTCATCGCTCGCCTGCAAGACAAGATCCCGATGCTGCCGAGCTTTGCGGCGGCGATGTCGTTTTACTTCGTCGTCTCGCTGGTGCCGTTTTTGATCGTCGTGTCGCGTTTGACCGCGTGGTTGTTTTCGGCCAACGTCCTGCCGACGGTGACCGGACTTCTGCGCGAGGCGTTGCCGCCGGAAAGCCGCCTGCACGCCGCGGGCTTGGCGGCCGCCGTGGAAGGCTCGGGCGGCCTGGGGCTGGCCGGCACCTTGACCGCGGCCTGGACCGCGTCGAGCGGGCTCAACGAGATGGCGCGTGCGGTGCACTTCATTTTCTCCGACGCGCGCCGCCCTCATCCCGGAGGCTGGACGCGGCGCTTCAAGGCCGTGGGCCTGCTCGCGATCTGGGCGTTGGCGATCACCGCGGCGGCCTTCTTGCTGGTGCTCATCCCCGTGACCCTGGGCGCTTTCCACAGCCTGGGTGTGTTTCCGGTGCTGCCGGCCGCGCTGGGCGCGGCGGTGCGCTATCCGGTGGCGTTCCTGCTGCTTTACGCCGCGTTCGCGCTCACCTACGCCTACATCCCCAAGCCCGAGCATCGCCCGACCTGGCGAGAGGCGTCCATCGGCGGGCTTGTCGCCGCGGTATGCTGGACGGGCACGTGCCTGGTCTTCGCGTACTTCCTGCCGCGCGTGTGGCGCGTCAGCCTGTTCCACGGCGTGCTCAGTTCGGCGCTGGCCACGCTCGTGTGGGCCTATTGCGGCTGCTGGGGCGTCATCGTCGGCGCGTGCTGGGCCGCGGCCTTGCGCGAAGGCTGAGCGGCCAGCCCGGCCAGCCAGATCGCGCCCGAGGCGATGAGGCCGGGGAAAATGGGCTCAAGCCCCAGCGGCGCCGCGCCGCCGCGCGCCGCGACCACCCAGGCCAGCGACGAGAAAAACCCCGCCAGCGCCGCCGCCGTCGCCCACGCCGGACCCACGCGCCAGGCCGGGCGGTAGACTCCGAGCATCGGCAGCAGCAGTCCCGGAATGACCGCGCTGCCCACCCAATACCAGAGATCCACGACCGAGGGCACGAGTCTGGCCAGAACGAAGGCCAGCGCCGCGGCCGCGACCAGGCCCGCGCGCACGCGCTGGCCGTACGCCTCGGCGCGCGCGCCCGGCAGGCGCCCGCCCAAGTCCTCGCCGAGGCTCACCGCCGACAGCAAAGTCTTGGCCTGCAGCGCGGCCAAGATCGACGCCGACACGCCCGCGTAGAACAGTCCGCGCGCGACGACGGGCATCGTCGCGTCAGCCAGGCGCGGGAAGGCGAGCGTGGCGCTGGGCAGCGTCGGCAGAAGCGCACGCGCGTAGAGCCCCGCGGTCGTCGTCATCAAGTCGAACGCGGCCCAGAACGCGATCGAGATCAATATCCCGCGCCGCGCCTGGGCCGGCGAGCCCGCGGCGGCGCAGCGCTGGTGAAACGACGGGTCCACCAAGGTCCACACGGCCACAAGCCACCAGCCGACGGCCTTCCAAGGGCTGATGCCCCCAAGCCAGGTCAAGTGCCCCGGCGGAAGGCGCGCGGCCAGCGCCGCGGGGCCGCCGACGGCGAGCGCGGCGTAGGGCAAGACCAGCGCGAAGCCGCCGAACATCGCGACGATTTGCAGGCGGTTGGCCGCCACGTCCGCGCGCAGGCCCGCGCGCCAGACGAGCGCCGCCGCCGCGGCGGCCGCCAGCGCGGCTGCCGGCCACAGGGCCGTCTTCGACAGGGCGCTGGCGAGCGTTCCCGCCATCAGCACCTCGTCGGCGGGGCAGGCGAGCAGAAACACCAGGGCCGCGCCGATGAGCGCCACGCGCGCGCCATAGGCGGACTCCAGGTGGTCGGCGATCGTGCGCCCGGGCTGCACGCGCACGCGCTCGGCCAGCCACAGCGCGTAGACCGCGGCGAAAAGGTAATAAGGCAGCGCCTGCGTCGTCCAGTTGGACAGTCCCGAGGTCCAGGTGTACTCGCCCACGCCCAGAACGCCGCCGTAAAAAGTGGGTACGAGGCTGGCCACGAACTGGGGCAAAGTCAGCGCGCGCGAGGCCAGCACGAAATCGTCGAGGCCGGCCGAGGCGCGCCGCGCGCGCGCGCCCAGCGCCAGGCACGCGACCAGGAACGCGGCGACGATCGCGATGTCGATCACGCGCGCATCGATCAGCGCGCGGCGGCGACGGCGGCGGCGATCTTGCCCATCAGCGCGCGGGACACGTCGGACATCATCACGAAGTGGCGGCGGCCGGAGCGCCACTGCATGATCTTGCCGGCGGCGGAGGCGCTCAAGGGGCCGGGCAGCGGGTTTCGCCCGGCGGGCACCGAGGCGTTCTTGGGCAGGTGCACGGGCCGGTCGGTCTGGAACAGCGACAGCGTGCTCAGGCCGTCGGTGTAGCGCGCCTGCAAGACGACGCTGCCGCGCACTTTCAGCGCCGCGCCGCTTTCGAAGGCGAAGCCGCCGGGGAGGCCTTCAGGCATGGCCGCGCCCTTGGCGCGCAACTCGGCCATCGTCAGCGGGCTCGGAGGGTGGGCGGCGGCGATTTCGGCGGTGGCGGCATCGACGCGAAACAGGGAGTCGTCGAGCTCGGCGCCGGGCTCGAAGACGAGGAACTGCGAGTCGCGCGCGAACGGACGGCCGGGCAGCCAGCGCTTGACGCGAAGGATCGTCTTGGAGTCCTTGTCGATCCACAGCGCGAGGCGGGCCTTGCCCGCGGACTTGGGCACGAAGCTCAGCCGCCAGACCTCGCGCCCGGCCACCGGAGCGGCGGTGCCGACGATCAGTTCGTAGTTGCGCCGCAAGATCTCGCGCCGCGCCTCGGGCGCCGCGTCGGTCTCGCCGGCGCCGGGCACCTGGGCCACCACCGTGCGTCCGGTGCGGCACAGCGTCGCGCGTTCGCGCGAGCCGTCGCTGACGAGCACGCGCTCGACCGAGCCGTCCGGCGCCAAGAGTTCGCGGCGCACCCGGTCGGGCGGCTTGACGGCGACGGCGAGTTCCGAAGCGCGCGTGCGCAGGCTCCCGTCGGGAGCGCGTCCATACCACTGCACCACCAGCACCCGTCCCCGGTAGGCGGCGGCGGGAGCGGCGAGAGCCGAATCGAGCAGTTCGTCGGCCGACGGCAGCGCGCGCGCGGAAGTTCCCAGCGCCGCCAGCGCCAGAGCCAGCGCGAGCACGGCTACTCCGCGCTGCCGCCGGCGCCGTCGTCGGCCAGCAGGGCCGCCGAATCGGCGTCGGCGGAGGCCACGAGCACCGGTTCGGGAGTCAAGGTCTGTCCCGCGGCGGCCTCGTGCGCGGCCACCAGCGGCTCCAGCGGCAGTTCCGCGGGGGCCTGGGTCGAGCGCAGCCACAGGGCGGCCGCGAGCGCCGCGGCGGCCAGGGCCCCGGCCGGCGCCCATACGCGGGGCCGGGTCAGCAGAGCCCACGGCGGAGCGGCCACATGACGGCGCTCCAGGCGCAGTGCGAGGTCGGCGGGCAGGGCGCGGCGCGGTGCGTCGGCGGCCAGGCGCTTGAACGCGCGCAAGGACTCCAGCTCCGCGCGGCACGGCGCGCACGCCGACAGGTGGGCCGCCGCGCGCGCGCGCGCGGCGGCATCGAGCGCTCCGTCGATGAGACTCGACAGCTCCACGCCCTCGATATGCTCGTTCATGACATCGTACCTCGATTCGTCTCCAACGCCTCGTAGGCCCGCCGCAGCAACACGCGACCCTGGTGGATGCGCGAGCGAACGGTACCCACCGGCACTCCCATCACCGCCGAAATTTCCTCGTACGACAGCCCTTCCACGTCGCACAGCGCCACCGCCGCCTTGAACGGCGCCGGCAGTCGCTCAAGGGCCCGCTGGAGCAGGTCCAGGCTCTCTCGCCGCGCCATCCCGTCGTGAGCCGACTCCGCCGTTTCGGGCAGGAGGTCGGCCCAACTCGCGTCTTCCGCCGGCGAGGGCGCGTCCAAGGACACGGTGCGGCTGTGCGCGTGGCGGCGCATCGCGTCCAGGAACACGTTGTGCAGGATGCGCAAAAGCCACGAATCGAACGGCCGCGTCGAGTCGTAGGACTCGGCGTGCTCCAGCGCCCGGGAGAAGGCCTCCTGGACCAAGTCCCGGGCGTCTTGCTCGTTGCCCGAGAGCCGGAACGCGAAGTTGTAGGCCTTGTCCCCGGCCCGAGCGATGAGGCCGGCGAACGTTTGCGCGTCCATCGTTCCCCTCGCCATTATTACGCGCGGGGCCGCGTTTGGTTCGCGCCCTCGGCGCCTCCGGGTTGGGCCGACAGGCGCCGGCGGCCGACCGCGCGGCGGCGCGCGAGCGCGATCAAGGTCTCCACGAGCTTGGGTGTGGCCAGGCCCGACTCGCGCCACAGGCGCGGATACATGCTGGCGGGGGTGAACCCGGGAAGGGTGTTGGCCTCGTTGAGAAATATTTTTCCCGACGACTTGTGCACGAAGAAATCCACCCGGGCCAGGCCGTAGAGGTCGAGCGCGCGGAAGGCGGCCAGGGCGACTTCGCGCACGCGCGCGGCCGCGGCGGCGGCGAGGGGGGCGGGCACGAGCAGGCGAGCGCCGTCGGGGTCGAGGTACTTGGCGCGGTAGTCGTAGAACTCGGCGTTGGGGGCGATCTCGCCGACGATGGACGCTTTCAGGGAGAGTCGATCCTCGGGCGGGGCCCAGGGATCGCCAAGCAGCGCGATCTCCACTTCGCGGGCGGGCACGCCTTTTTCGACGAGGGCCTTGTCGTCGTAGCGCAGGGCCTCGCGCAGCGCCGCGGCGAGCTCAGCCTCGCGCCGGGCCTTGACCACGCCCACCGACGAGCCCATGCGCGCGGGCTTGACGAAAACGGGGTAGCCGAAGCGGCGCGCGGCGGCCTTGGCCTGCGCGAGCGTGCGCGCCGCGGCCCAGGGAACCTGGGGCAGTCCGGCCTGGGCGCAGAGCTTCTTGGAGACTTCCTTGTCCATGCCCGCGGCAGACCCCAGCACGCCGCAGCCCACATAAGCGACGCCGGCCAGCTCCAGCATGCCTTGGAGGGTGCCGTCTTCGCCCATGGGGCCGTGCAGGACGGGGAACACGCAGTCGTTTTCGCCGAGCGCCGTCAGCAGGCGCCACGGATCGACGGCCTTGGCGCCGCGGCGCAGGCGGACCTCGGCGGCGGGATCGGAGTGCAGCGCGGCCGCGGTCTCGGCGAGAAGCCGCGCGGGCGCGACCAGCGCCCAGGAGCCGTCGGCGGCGATGTGCGCCAGGCGCACGCGCCAGCGGCGGGGGTCGAGGCTGGCCGCCACGCATTGGGCCGAGACCATGGACACGCGCCGCTCCGACGAGCGGCCGCCGCAGAGCACGACGACGGTGGGGCGGGTCATCGCCGGGCTATCTCGCCGGCTCCTGGAGAAGCCGCAGGACCGTCTTGACGAAGACGTTCTTGTCGAAAGGCTTGAGCAGGACCTCTCGCGCGCCGGCCGCGCGCGCGCGCTCGGCGGCGTCGGAGTAGCCGGTCAGCACCAGCACCGGCACGCGCTCGCCGTCGGGCAGGCGGCGCAGGCGCGAGAGCATCTCGAAGCCGTCCATGCCCGGCATCACCACGTCCAGGATCACGAGACTCGGGGATTCGTCCTTGATCTTTTCGAGCGCTTCGAAGCCGGAGCGGGCGCTTGAGATGGCGAGATTGCCGCTGACGCCGGCCAAAAACAGCATCAGCACCTCCACCAGATCGGCGTTGTCTTCGACGATCAGCACGGACTTCTTGCGCGAGAGGCCGGCGTCGTCGACCACCGCCGCCGGCGCGTCTTCGGCGCAGAGCGGCAGTTCGAGCTTGGCGGTCGTGCCGGCGCCGGCGCCGGCGCTTTCCAGCCAAATCCTCCCGCCATGGCGCTCGACCACGTCCTTGGACAGAGGCAGGCCCAGGCCCAAGCCCGGATACTCGCGCGTCGGGCCCTGGTTGGCGGCGAAAAAGCGCTCGAAGACATGCGGCAGGATTTCCGGCGCGACGCCGGGCCCTCGGTCGGAGATCGACAGACGCGCGCGGCCGTTGACCGCCTCCAGGCGCGCGTCGATCTCGCCGCCGGAAGGGCTGAATTTCGCCGCGTTGGACAGGAGGTTGTCGATCACTTCGGCCAAGCGCGAGGCGTCGGCCGCCACCCAGACCGCAGACGCACCCAGTTGCGCGCGCGCGCGCAGGCGCTTGCGCGCCAAGTCCTTGGAGGCCCGGTCCAGGCGCTCCTGCGTCAGCGCGCGCAAGTCGGTGGGCTTGAGCAGCATCGGCTTGCGGCCTTCGTGGACCTCGCGGATGCGCAGGATGTTGTTGAGCGTGCCGAGAAGCCCTTCCGCGCGCTCGATGACCGAGGTCAGCGCCTTCTGCTGGGCCTCGTTGACCGCGCCCAGGCCCCCGTCGCGCAGCGTGTTCGCGTAGCCGATGACCACCGTCAGGGGCGTGCGCAGTTCGTGGCTGACATTGGCGATGAACTCGTTTTTCATCTGGTTGACCTGGCGCAGTTCCATGTTCTGGTTGACCAGGTCGCGGATCTCGACGACGCGGCGCAGAACGCGGCCGAAATCGGCCTGCTGGAGATCCTTCTGCGTCATGTAGTCGATGGCGCCGCGCTTCATCGCGCTCACCGCCGACTGCTCGCTGCCTCCGGCGGCGGTCATCACCACCGCGCACTCGGGATGGTGCTGGCGGATCTTCTCCAGGAGATCCAGCCCGCCGACGGGGGGCAGATCGTGGCCGACGAAAACGAGATCGTAGCGCTTGCCTTGGAGGCGGCGCATGGCGTCTTCGGCGTCGACGCAGCCGTCGATGTCGAGCGTGGCCCCGTCCAGCGCGCGCAGGCGCCGGTCCAGGAGGGCGCGATTCTCGTTTTGATTCTCGGCGATGAGAATGGAGAACGCGGGCGCGGAGGCGGTGGCGGACATGCGGGGGGATTGTAGCAGACGATCCGTGCATCGTCCAGGCGGGCTTCCTTGATAAGGCGATCGGCGAAAAGCTATCCTTGCCCCCCGATGAGCCCGGCCCCCTCCGCAGCGATCCACCCCGACGTGCGACGCGTCCTGTTCGATGAGGGCGTCTTGCGCGCGCGGGCGCGCGAGTTGGGCCGCCGGATCACCGGCGACTACGCCGGCCGGCGCCTGCTGGTCGTGGGCGTGCTCAAGGGCAGCCTGATGTTCCTGTCCGATCTGCTTCGCGAGATCGGAGCCGAGGTCGACGTCCATGTCGATTTCATCGCGGTCTCGTCGTATTCGGGCGCGGCGTCGACGGGCACCATCCGCGTCCTGCTCGATTTGCGCGAAAATCCCGAGGGCCGCGACGTGCTCGTCGTCGAGGACATCGTCGACACCGGCCTGACCTTGTCCTCGCTGACCGAAACCTTGCGCGCGCGCCGCCCGGCCAGCCTGGAGGTCTGCACCTTGCTCGACAAGTCGGTCTGCCGCAAGGTGCCTTTTTCGCCCAAGTACGTCGGCTTCGAGATTCCCGACGAGTTCGTCGTCGGCTACGGCCTGGACTACGACGAACGCTACCGCCAGCTTCCTTACGTCGCCATTTTGAGGACACCCAACGATGGACAATAAGACTCTCAAGCAGATGGCGATGTGGGGCTTCGGCCTCCTGGCCCTGCTGATGCTGTTCAACGGCGTCAAGACCTCGGTGCCCGTGGAGAAGGAGATTCCCTACTCCGAGTTCAAGCAGCACCTGGAGGCCAACCAGGTCACGCAGGTGCGCGTGCGTCCGGACCTCATCCGCGGCGAATATCGAGACGACAAGGGCCAGCCCCAGAGTTTCCGCACCTTGCCGCTCAACGACCCCAACCTCGTCGACGAGTTGGAAGCGCACAAAGTCTCCGATTTCCAGGGCGAGCCCGACCGCTCCTGGATGTCGGGTCTGCTTCTGCAAGTCGGCGGCGTTCTGCTGTTTTTCCTGCTGTGGTGGTTCTTCGTCTTGCGCCAAGTCCAGGTCGGCGGCAAGCAGGCGATGATGTTCGGCCGCTCCAAGGCGAAGATGGTCGACGACAAGAAAAAGAAGACCACCTTCGCCGACGTGGCCGGCTGCGACGAGTCCAAAGAGGAGCTCGGCGAGGTCGTGGAGTTTCTCAAGCACCCGGAGAAGTTCCAGAAGCTGGGCGGAAAGATGCCGCGCGGAGTCTTGCTCTTCGGGCCTCCCGGAACCGGCAAGACCCTGCTTGCGCGCGCGGTGGCCGGCGAGGCGGGCGTGCCGTTTTTCTCCGCGTCGGCCTCGGAGTTCGTGGAGATGTTCGTGGGCGTGGGGGCCAGCCGCGTGCGCGACCTCTTCGAACAGGCCAAGAAGGCCGCGCCGGCGGTGATCTTCATCGACGAGCTCGACGCGGTGGGCCGCCACCGTTTCGCCGGCATCGGCGGAGGCCACGACGAGCGCGAGCAGACGCTCAACCAACTGCTCATCGAGCTCGACGGCTTCGAGCAGAACCAGGGCATCATCCTGATCGCGGCGACCAACCGCCCCGACGTGATCGACCCCGCGCTGCTGCGCCCGGGCCGATTCGACCGGCAGATCATGGTGTCGGTGCCCGATTTAAAGGGGCGCGAGGCCATCTTGCGCGTGCACGCCCGGACCGTCAAGATGGCCG
>JAJZQS010000040.1 GCA_021806745.1 bacterium | reverse complement strand
GAGGAGTTCTGGAAGACCGTCTCGGTCACCGGTTCGGGCGAGAGCTTCAACCAGACGCTCGAACGCGCCGGCCGCGTGGCCGACTTCCTCGAGTTCGGCGAACTGCTCGCCCTCGACGCGCTCACGCGCGAGGAGTCCTGCGGCGGCCATTTCCGCGAGGAGCATCAGACTCCCGACGGCGAGGCCAAGCGCGACGACGAGAAGTTCTGCCACGTGGCCGCCTGGGAATACCGGGGCGAGGGCAAGCAGCCCGAGCGCCACGCGGAGCCCCTGACTTTCGACAACGTTCACATCGCCACGCGCAACTACGCGTAAGGAATGACGACATGACCACAAAGAACGAAGGCAAGACGATGAGCCTCACGCTTCGGGTGTGGCGGCAAAAGGACGCCCGGTCCGAGGGCCGGCTCGTCGACTACAAGGTCGACGGCGTGTCGCCGGACATGTCGTTTCTCGAAATGCTCGACGTGCTCAACGAGTCCTTGGTCGCCCGCGGCGAAGAGGCCGTCGCCTTCGACCACGACTGCCGCGAGGGCATCTGCGGCATGTGCTCGCTGATGATCGACGGCCAGGCGCACGGTCCCGACAAGGAAGCGACCACCTGCCAGCTTCACATGCGCCGCTACAAGGACGGCGACACCATCGTCGTCGAGCCCTTCCGCGCCAGGGCCTTCCCGGTGGTGCGCGACCTGTGCGTGGACCGCTCCGCCTTCGACCGCATCCAGCAGGCCGGAGGCTTCGTTTCGGTCAACACCGGCAACGCCTGCGACGCGAACGCGACTTTGATCGCGCACGACACCGCCGAGAAGGCGATGGACGCGGCGGCCTGCATCGGCTGCGGCGCGTGCGTGGCCGCCTGCCCGAACGCGTCGGCGATGCTGTTCGTGGGCGCCAAGGTCTCGCAGTACGCCCTCCTGCCGCAAGGCCAGCCCGAGCGCGAGCGCCGCGCGCTGAACATGCGCGCGGCGATGGACGCCGAGGGCTTCGGCCACTGCACCAACGAATACGAGTGCGAGGCGGCCTGCCCGAAGGGGATCAAGGTCTCCAACATCGCGCGGCTCAACCGGGAGTTTCTGCGCGCGATCGTGCGCTCCGAGTAGCCCGCGCGTGCGCCTCGACGCGGACTTCGGCGTGACCGCGGCCAAGGCCGAGAGCTTGCGCGCGCGCGTGCGCGGGCTCGGCCTCGACCCGGCCCGCATCGAGGAGTCCTTCTCGCGCGGCGGCGGCAAGGGCGGCCAGAAGATCAACAAGTCCGCCAACAGGGTCCAGCTCTACTACGCCCCGCTGGAGCTGCGCGTGGCCTGCCAGCGCGAACGCCGCCAGTCGCTCAACCGCTTCCTGGCCCTGCGCGAGCTCGTCGAGCGCGCCGAGATGATCCTGTCGCCGAAGACCTCGCCGCGCCTGGCCGAATTCGACAAAACGCGCCGGCGCAAGGCCCGCGCCGCCTCGCGCGCCGCCGAAAAATACGGCGAGGCGCCGCGGTGAGGCGCTTCTCGGTCGCCGAGGCCGAGGCGCTGATTCCGGAGTTGGAGGCGATCTTCGCCGACGTCGCCGCGCTGGCCGCGCGAGCCGAGGAGAAGGCCTCGCTGCTGCGACGCGACGAAGGCGCCGCCGAGCCGTCCGCCGACGCCGCGATCGCGCGCGCGCAAATCGAATTCCTGGCCCGCCGCGCCGAGGAGCGGCTCTCGCGCGTGGCCGAGCTCGGCGCGCTGGTCAAGGGCGTGCGTCCAGCACTCGTGGATTTCCCGCATCGACTGGCCGGACGCGACGTGTACCTGTGCTGGCGGCTCGGAGAGACGACCGTCGCGCACTGGCACGGGACCGACGAAGGCTTCGACCGCCGCCGCCCGCTGCCTTGACGCGGCGGCGCGCCTCGGGGCGCCGGGGGTCGAACCCGGAACCTCGCGGTCCCAAACCGCGCGCTCTGCCAATTGAGCTACGCCCCGCCTGCGCGTGCGACGGTCACGATAGCATTTCACGCCGGGCGGGCGCATCGCGGTGGGTAGGTCTTTGGTCCTATCCCGACCTGGGACTTAGCGCTCAGGCGTCGCGGGCCCGTTCGGCCTAACATCTCAACGATGAGCTCCTTCAAGAACGCCGCCCTGTCGCTTGCCGCCGCCGCCTCGCTCGCCGCGCCCGCGCTCGCCGCGGGCGACTCGGACTGGGCCTCCTCCCTGCAGCCGCTGACCGCGCCGGGCGCCTCGGCTCCCGCGACGCCGCCCGCCGCCGCCGCGCCGGACGGACGGCCGGCCGCCGCCGCCTCTTTCGACCGGCGCCTGATGCTGCGCAAGGGCCTGACCCGCCGCGCCAATCCCGACCTCTCTCCGTTCGGCGCCGACGGCCTTCCCCAACTCAATTACTACGGCGGCCCTCTGCTCGGTTCGGTGAAGATCCAGCTCGTGTTCTGGAACCGAAAGGTCGCCTACCGCAACCGTCTGCCCGGCTTCTACTCCACGATCACGGACAGCCCCTACTTCGACTGGCTCTCGGAGTACAACACCCCGTCGATTTCCATCGGCCGCGGCTCGTACCTGGGCGCCTACCAGGACTCCGCGCCCGCGCCCGCCAAGATCGAGGACGCCGACATCCAGACCGAACTGACCAAGCTCATCTCGAGCGGCGCCGTACCCGCGCCCGGCGCGAACACGCTCTACATGGTCTACTTTCCTCCGGGCATGTCCATCGACATGTCGGGCTCGGGCTCCTGCCAGGTGTTTTGCGCCTACCACAGCTCCTTCGTCAACGGCTCGACGGAGATCAACTACGGCGTGATCCCCGACCAGGGCGGCGCCTGCGCCGGGGGCTGCGGCGGCGATCCCAGCCAGTTCAACAACGAGACCTCGGTCTCCTCTCACGAAATGATCGAGGCCGTCACCAACCCCGCGGTGGGCCTGGCCACCGGAAACACCCCGGCCGCGCCCCTGGGTTGGTATGACGCCGCCAACGGCGAGATCGGCGACATCTGCAACGCCGAGCAGGCCCAGGTGTCCGGCTACACGGTCCAGCGCCTCTGGTCGAACTCCCGCGGACTGTGCGTGGCCACGGCCTCCGACCCCGGAGCGCCGTTCACGCCGCAGGCTCCCCAGACCGGCAGCAGCCCCATCGCCAAGCGCCCGTAAGGCCCGGCGCACCGAGAGCGGGGCGGCGCCTTGCGCGCCGCCCCGCAAGTCGTTACACTGCAGGCGTGAAGATTCGCTCTCCCCTCCTGCTCGCGCTCGCGTTGCTGGGCGCCTGCGCCTCGCCGCCGACGCCGCTCGGACTCGACCCTCAAAGCGGCGCCTCGACCGAGTCCGACCAAGACGCCCAGGCGCGCGCCCGCGCGGCCCTCGACGACATCCAAAAGCGGGCGATGAACGGGGACTTGCCCAAGATCCGCTTCGCCTTCGACTCGGCCGCTCTCGATCCGTCGTCCTACAAGACGCTGAACCTGATCGCCCAGGTCGTTCTCTCCAATTCGCACCTGAAGATCTTCATTCTCGCGCACTGCGACAGCGTGGGCACGGCCGCCTACAACCTGGATTTGTCCCAGCGCCGCGCGAAGTCCGTGTCGGACTATCTGGCCAGCGTCGGCGTGCCGCCGCCGTCGATCCGCTACAAGGGCTACGGCTCCTCTCTTCCCATCGCCGACAACTCCACCGAAGAGGGGCGGGCCAAGAACCGCCGCGTGGAGTTCCGGATCACGACGCGGGACTGGAAGTCGGTCTACTGACCGCGTCCCCGGAAACGAAGCGGCCCCCGGACTTCCAGTCCGGGGGCCGCCGTCGGGCGCGACGCCGCGGCTATTTTCCCTTCGCCGCCGCGGCCAGCGACTTGCCCATGTCGTCAAGCCGCTTCTGCGCCTTGTCCTTGATCGTCTGATACGGCACGCCCGTCAGGATTTCCATGCCCTGGCTGACGTGGTCGACCGCGTAGATGTGGAACTGGCCGGCCGCGATCGCCTGCGCGACCTCGGGGCTGAGCTGCAGGTCGGCCACGTTCGACTTCGGGATGATCACGCCCTGGTCGCCGGTCAGGCCGCGGCTCTTGCACAAGGCGAAGAAGCCCTCGATCTTCTCGTTGACCCCGCCGATGGCCTGCACGTTGCCGAACTGGTCGGCCGAGCCGGTCACCGCGAACTTCTGCTGGATCGGCACGCCCGACAGCGCCGACAGGATGCCGTAGAGCGTCGTGGAAGTCGAGGAGTCGCCGTCGATGCCGCCGTAGTTCTGCTCGTAGGCGACGCGGATCTGAGCGCGCACCGGCTTGGTCGCGCCGAACTCGTTGACCACCCAGCTCCACTCGTTGCCGAGCGCCTTGTTGAAGCTCGAACCCGTGGTGCCGGCGTCCTTGTCCACCGAGACGATGCCCGGATTTCCGGGCACGGCCACGAAGGTCACGCGCATCGGCACCCCGAAGGAGCCCATGACGGCCAGGCCGTTGATCTGGCCGACGGCCGCGCCGGAGGTGTCCACGCGGAACACGTTCTTTTTATAGAGCTCGATCATGCGCTTCGCGTAGCCCTGCTCGCGGTCGCGCTTGGCCGCCAGCGCCTGCTCCACATCCTCGGCGCGGACCTCGGTCTGACCGGAACGCTTGGCCCAGTAGGTGGCCTCCTGCAGCAGGCCGTGCAGCGCGCCGAACTGCGCGGTGAAGTTCTGGTTGCTGTCGGCCATGCGCGCGGCCTGCTCAAGCACCCGCGCGATCGCGCCGCGGGTCAAGTCCGCGACCCGGCCCTGGGAGCCCAGCACCGCGTGCTTGAGGAAGTTCAGGAAGCCGGCCACCGCCTCGTCGGTGATCTTGATCGTCGACTGGAACTGGGAGATGCCCAGGAAGTTCTTGACGAAGTCGCCGTCGTGCTGGGCCAGGAGCATCTGGACCGACGGCGAGCCGATCAAGACCACGCGCACCTTCGCGGGCACGGGGTAGGCGTCGCCCTTCATCGACATCATGCCGAGCAGGCCGCCCTCCTCGATCTGCGCCTTGCCGGTGGCCACCGCGTGCATCAGCGCCTGCCACACTCCGGGGTTGCGCAACGCCGCCATCGCGTCGATGACGAGGAAGCCCCCGTTCGCCTTCAAATACGAGCCGCCCCTGAGCGTGGGGCCGCCGGGGCCGTCGGACTTCACAATGCCCACGCCGGGAATCACCACGTTGCGGGCGTTGTCCTCGGCCGCGCCGAAGAGCCGCTCGAAAGTCGGGTTGTCCTCGAAGACCACCGGCGCGCCGCGCGTGGCGCCGTTGTCGGCCAGCACGCTGACGCGGAAATAGTCCTCCGGATCGGAGGGCTTCATGCCGGGCTTCGCGGGCTGGGCTGCGGCAAGAAAGATTTCGCTGTTGTCGGCCGCGAACTGCGCCAGCCGCTGAACATAGGCCGCGACCGCCGCCTGCTCCGCGGTGGGCGCGGGCATCGACGCGCGCGCGGCCTTGGCCTCGCGCTCGGTCTGCCGCTGGTATTCCTGCGCCTTGCTCTGGATCGAGGCGACCTTGCGCGCGAGTTGCTCCTGCGCCGAGGCGAACTCCTGCTGCGTGAATTTCCCCTCGGCGATCTGCGCCGCGACGACCTCTCCGCTGACCAGCGGGGTCTTGTCGAAAATCAGCACGATCGCGCCCGGACGCACCATCGCCGCCGAGAAGCGCCCGTATTTCTGCTTGGCCGCCTGCCCCAAGGCCTCTTCGATCTCCCGCTGCCGCTCGTCGGCGCGGGCCTGGACCGCGCGCATCTGGGAGCTCGCCTGAGGCGAGACCGCCTCCAGCAGCGCGTTGGCGTTCTCGTTGACGAGCGCCACCGCGGCCTGGTCGCGCAGCCGCTCGGCCAGCGCCTGGGCTTTCTGCGTCTGCTCGCCCACGCTCCTGATCATCGCTTGATACGCCTCGACGATCCCGGGCTGCTTCTCCTTGAGCTCGGCCTGAGCGCGGCTCCACTCGTCTTGAGTGAACTCTCCGGCGGAGATCTTCGCGTCGACGTCCTCGCGGGTCATCGGCTGGCCGTTGTAGGTCACGCCGACGGCCAGACGGACCTTGCCTTCCTCCACCGGCTCGGCCCGGACGGTCACGCCGAACTTTCCGGCCAGACGAATCGAGGCGATCTTTTTGTCGAAGTCGGTCTGGGCCTTCTGCGACAACTGCTGGACCTGCTGATTGAGACGCGCGATCTGCTGCGCGACCTGGCCCGAGGTCATCTGCTGGGTCAGGCCCTTGCTCATCGCCTCGACGAAATTCGCCACGCCCTCCTGGAACGCCTTGCCCTTGCCCGCGGGCAGTTCCAGGATCACCGGCTTGTCCTTGTCGTCGAAGTTCGTCGCGGCGACCAGGTCGTTGGGCGTGGGCCGCGTCGGCGCGATCTCCGACAGGATGCGGCGCAGAGCCAGCACGCGGCCGCTGCCCTCCGGCCCGGCCACGAAGAGGTTGTATTGCTCCGCGGGCATCTCCAGCGCGAAGCGGATGGCCTCAAGGGCGTCGTCTTGACCCACGATGCGCTGGCCGGCGGCGGGAACCGCGCGCGTGCCGTCGGGCAGGGAATCGCTCGAGGGCGAGTAGCGGACCTGCGACGGGGACAGTTCGTGCGCCGCGGCCGCGCCGGGAGCGCCGGAGGCGTCGCCGGCCGGAGACTGGCCGGCGCCGTCGAACGCCGCGCTTGCCGCGTCGCCGCCCGCCGAGGAGCGGATGGCCGCGGCCAACTGCGCGAGCTGCGCGCGCGCCGGCGAGGCCTGGGGCAGGGCGCGCGCGGCCGCGTCGAGCTTGTCGGCGTCGGCGCGGGTTCCCAAGGTGTCGGGCAGGGTCACTCCGGCGGCCTGGAGCTGGTTGATCAAGCCGATGACCGGGTGCGCGTCCACCGCGGAGGGCGCCGACACCGGCGCGGCAGCCGCGGCCGACGGCGCGTAGTCCGGCAAGGCATAGGCGCTCGCCGCGCCCGCGGGCGCGGCCGACGGAATCGACGGCGCGGCGGCGCTCACGCTGACGGCGCCCATCGGCGCCGAGATCGGCGCGATCGCCGCGGTCGGAACGACGATGGACGAAATCGTGCCCATGCCGGCGACGGCCAGGGCGGCCGGCGCGGCGGCGGCGGCCGACAGCGCGGCCTCGGAGGCGGGAGCGACGCGGACTTCGACCTGCGCGAGCGCGCCGCCGGGAACGACGATTCCCAGGGCCAGCGCCAGCGTCACGGCCAGAGACTTTCTCGCGGCGATCCTGTCGACGATCATGTTCGGCTCCTTGGTCACGCCAACGACGAACGGCTTCTGCGTCTGGCGTGATTATAGGGGATGAGTCCGATGATGCGTTGGGGCAAGCGGGGCAAGCGCGCCCCGGCAATCGGCCTACCGAGTCGTGGGACCAGGGTCCCAACGCGGGCCTTCAACGGCGCGAATCGCCTCGTAGACCGCGAGCGCCGCGGTCGTCGAAAGGTTCAGCGACCGCGCGTCGGCGCGCATCGGCACGCGGCGCAGGCGCTCCCGCCAGAGCTCGCGCAGCGGCGCGGGCAAGCCGCCGGACTCGCCGCCGAAGATCAGCCAGGAGTCCGCGCGATATCCGGCGTCCCAATACGAGCGCTCGCCCTCCGCGCTGAAGGCGTGTACGTCGGCGTCCACGGGCAGGAAGCGAAGAAACTCCTCCAAAGACTCGTGTACAGTGGGCGCGAGCTTCTCCCAATAATCGAGTCCCGCACGGCGCAGGCGCCGTTCCGAAAGAGAAAAACCGAGCGGCGCCACCAGATGCAGCCGCGCGCCGACGGCCGCGCAAGTGCGGCCGACGTTGCCGGCGTTCCAAGGAATTTCCGGGTGGATCAAGACGACGCTGAGCACGCGAAGATACTATCTCAACGCCGTGCCGCGGCGCGACGCCGCCGGGCGCGCGCCGCCGTTTTGCGCCCGAAGGGGCGGTATGCTAGCATCGCGCCCGTGGCGACGCGCCTGCGGGCCTTTTTCCTCCTGGCGATCCTTTCGGGGTGCAGGATCGCGCGCGCGCCGCTGCCGGGCCCCTTCACCCGCGCCGACATCGCCGAGATCGCCGACCCCGCCCATGGCGCGCAGTCGCGCGCGCGCGCGGTCTTCTCCTGGTTTCAGTCGGGCTCGCCGGCTCTGGGCGCGCCCGCCTGGCTTGCGCGCGAGCGCGCCGAACTCGCGCGCGTCGCCGACGAAAGCCCGGAAGACGGCGCGCGCACGCAAGCGCAGCTCTGGCAGGAGCCGGCGCTGGCGCTCGACGAGTTCTTCTCGATCACGCGGGAAACCTTCCCGCCGGCCTACGGAGGCTTCCTGCTCAAGCCGCTGGCGCTGGGGCGCGAATATCGCGCCGTCGCGGACCGGCTGCAAGAGGAGACCGCGCGCCTGCGCTCCCTGCATCTGGAACGCGCCCTCGGCGGGCGAGGCGCCAAGGCCATCGCGGCCCTGGAGAAGGCCTCCGGCGACGCCGACGCGCTGGCCGGCTCCTTGGCCGCCGGGGACGATTCGCGCTACAAGGACTCCGTGCTGTCGGTGGCCTACGACGCGCGCCTGTACTACCGCGCGCTGCGCGCGCCCTCGCGCTGAGCCGGCGCGCAGGCCCGGGCGAAAACGAGAAACTTCCCCCTCCCGCCCGGCGGCGGGAAGCACCGAGGCCAACCGAGCATCGTCGTGGGACCCAGCGCGTCGGCGCGGCCGTAGAGATCGCGGCGCGCATGAAGCGTCCAGACGTGCATGTCGACGACCCCCGCCGACAGGCCGCGCGCGCGCGCGAAGGCGCGCACCTCGTCTTGCGGGGCGTCCATCGCGTAGGGCTCGGCGGTGTCGGCGCCGGCGTCCCAATTCGTGTATAGGCTCCAGTCGTCGATCAGATAGCGTCGTCCCGCGACGGCTCGCGAGGCCCCCGCCCAGTCGGCGGGCACGCCCGCCCACCGCAGAGGATCGCCCCCGCGCGCAAGCGCGAGCGCGGCCCAAAGGCCCAGGCCCGCCAGCGCCGCGCGAGCCAGGCGAGGCAGGTTCGGCGCCGCGGCTTGCCGCCGCTCGTAAAGCGCTGCCGCGCCGACGGCGGCCAGGACCACGACCACCACCGCGACCGGATACAGAAAGCGCGGATTTTCGGCCACGGGCGCGTACCAGGAAAACGCCGCGAACAGCGCCGCCCCGGGAACGACCGCGCGCAGGACCAGCCCGCGCCGACCCCGGCGCAGACACTCGCGCGCGCCGAGCGCGGCCGCGGCGGCGACGAGAGCGCCGCACAGCCGCTCGCCCCAAGCGCCGAGCGTCGGCAAAGACAGCGTGCGCACAAGGTCATCGCCCGCCGCGACGGCTCCCGCGCCAAGCCGCGCCAGCGCCTGCGCGGCGGTGTGCGTGCGCGCATACCACAGCGGCCCGACCTCGCGCCACTGCGGCGTCCACGACAGGCGGCGGAACTGCGGCCAGGCGTCGAGCCAGAACACTTTTGAATTGACGTTATGGAACGGATCGCCCCAAACGCGCAGGTTGCGCGCCAGCAGAAATCCTGCGGTCGCGAAAAATCCCGCCAGGGCCGGAAGCACTCTCGCCTGGCGCCGCGAGCGCCCGCGCCGCAGCGAGGCGACGAGGGCGGCCAAAAGAAGAAAGTGCCCGTCGCCCTTGGCCAGGTAGGCCAGCCCGGCCAGCGCGCCGAACGCGCCCCAGGCGGCGGGGCCCTCGCCCAAGGTCTCGGGCAAAAAGACCGCCGCGGCATACAGCGCCGCGAAGAGGATGTCGGCAGCGGCCTCCTGCGACAGGCCCGCGGTCTCCGGCATCAGCGCGACGGCCGCGGCCGCGGCCAGCGCCACTCCCTCGCCCCAAATTTCGCGGCACGACCAGAACACCGCCGCCAGCAGCGCCAGCGCGCAGGCCAGGCTGACGAGCTTGGCGCGCGCGAAATCGAAGATCGTGCCGTCCATGAACGGCGCCGACAGCATGGAATACAGCGGGTGGCGGTTGTCTTCGCGGCAGCGCCCGGACAAATATGCCGCGACTTGCGCGGCGCCGCCGCCCTCGCGCGAAAACTCGCGCGAGAGCTCGAGCGTGGCGGCCTCGTCGTAGATCGGGAACGGATGCGCGCGCGAGGCGCGCAGCGACGACGCGGCCAGCGCCGCCGCCGCGGCCAAGAGCAGGAGAGGCGTCGCCCGCGGGCGCACGCGCTACTGCGCGGTCCAGCCGCCGTCGATCGACAACGCCGCGCCGCGCATTTGCGCCGCGGACTCCGAGCACAGGAACACCGCCAGCGCGCCGATCTGCTCGGGCGTGGCGAACTCCTGCGACGGTTGCTTGTCGGCCAGCAGCCGCCGCTTGGCCTCGGAGACGGAAACGGCCTCCCGCTCGGCCAGGGCGTCGATTTGCCGCTGCACCAGCGGCGTCAGCACCCAGCCGGGACAGATCGCGTTGCAAGTGACGGCCGTACGCGCGGTCTCAAGCGCCACGACCTTCGTCAGTCCGATCAGGCCGTGCTTGGCCGCCACGTAGGCGGCCTTCTCGACGGACGCCACCAATCCGTGCGCCGAGGCCACGTTGATGACGCGGCCCCAGCCGCGGCGGCGCATGCCGGGCAGGGCCGCGCGGATGGTGTGGAAGCTCGACGACAAATTCAGCGCCAGGATGCGGTCCCATTGCTCGACCGGGAAAGCCTCGACCGGCGCGACGTGCTGGACGCCGGCGTTGTTGACCAAGATGTCCAGCCGGCCGAACGCCTTCTCGGCGTCGGCGACCAGGCGCGCGGACTCCTCCGGCCGCGAGAGATCGGCCGGATGGTGCAAGACCTCGACGCCGAACTCCGCGGCCAGGCCGCGGCGCAAGTCCTCCACGACGCCGGGCTCGCCAAAGCCGTTGAGCATCACGCCGGCCCCGGCCTCGGCCAAGGCCCGCGCAACGCCAAGCCCTATGCCGCTCGTCGAGCCCGTCACGACCGCGGACTTTCCCTTCAGGTCGATCTTCATGGAGGGAATTTAGAACATTTATCGGCTTGACCGCGGAAGGCGAGGCGCACTACACTGCCTGCCATGAAGGCGCGTCCACGCGGCGGCGTCCCGGTCCTGGCCGCCGTCCTGGCCTTGGCCGCGGCCGTGTCCGCGCGCGCGGCCTGGCCCGAACTGTCGACGCCCGCCCCGCGCCAAGGCGGCGGGGAGCGCGACGCGGCGGTGATCGTGGGCATCGAGGATTACGCGTTCGTCTCGCCGGTGCCCGGGGCCCGGCGGCTGGCCGACGACTGGCAGGCCTACCTGACCGAGACTTTGCGCACGCCCGTGCAGCGCGTGACGCTTTTGCGCGACGCCCAGGCCACGCGCGAGCAGATCGCGCGCGCGCTCGCCGCGCAGGCCGCGGCGGTGCGGCCGGGAGCGACGCTGTGGCTGATCTTCATCGGCCACGGCGCGCCCGCGCCGGACGGCCGCGACGGGCTGCTCGTGGGCGCGGACGCGCAAGCCACGGCCGAGAGCCTTCGCGACCGCAGTCTGCGCCGCGGGGAGATCCTGTCGCTTCTCTCGCGCGGACGGCAGGCGCGCACCGTGGTCGTGCTCGACGCCTGCTTCAGCGGGCGCGACCGCACCGGGCGCGATCTGCTGGCGGGCCTGCAGCCCCTGCTCGTCACTCCCGCGCTGGGCAAAGCCGACCCGCGCCTGGTGCTGATGACGGCCGCCAGCGCCGATCAGTTCGCCGGCCCCCTGCCGGATTCCAAAAGGCCCCGCCCGGCCTTCGCCTACCTCACGCTGGGCGGATTGCGCGGCTGGGCCGCCGACGCGTCGGGAAAAGTCGAGGCCGGGGCGCTCGTGAACTTCGCGCGCCGCGCGCTGAGCCTCGCGCACGACCGCGTTCAGACGCCGGAACTGGACGCGGGCGCCGCGACGACCGTACTCGGTCGCGGCCGCGAGCCCGCCCCGGACCTGGCGGCCATCGAGCGCGAGGCCGCCGACTCCCCGTTCCAGGTCTCGAGCGCGGCGCTGACGCCCGTTCCCCGCGCCGCCCCGCCGGGCGATTGGAACGCCACGCCGCTCGACTTTCGCAGCGTCGACGCCGCGGCCTGGGCCGACTACGAAGCCGCCCACGACTTCGAGCGCAGCGACGCGACCCCGGGGGCCAAGTCCCGCCGCTGGCGCGCCTTGGCCGCGGCCTGGCCGGACGCGTCGTTCGCCGCGGCCGCCAAGAGGCGCGCGGCGCAATGGGAGTCCTACGCCGAGGGGCAAGACCGCACCGACCGCGCGCGTCGGCTTCGGGCCGCGGCGCGCGACGAGGACTGGAGCAAGCTGAAAGTCCTGTTGGGCTACTCGGTCGTGGCGCCGAAAGACAAGGCTCTGTGGGCCGACGAGTTCGCCTCCGCCTACATGCCCTTTCCCGGGCTGACGCCGGAAATGGCCCGCGCGCTGGCGCCGCTGCTGGCGCCGGGCCGTCCGCGCGCCGCGCTGGAAATCCTCGCCCGGGACGGCGGCGACGGCGCGGCCTCGGCGCAGTCGGCGTGGGCGGCGGCGGGCGCGGGCGTGACTTGGCGCGCGCTGTCCGTGCCCGATTCCCCCGCCCGCGACTTCGAAATCTCGACGCTGCCCGTCTCGCAGGACCAATACAAACTTTGCGTCTCCGCGGGCGCCTGCCGCCCCATCGACGCGGGCGACGACGCCTGCTCGGTGCTGGACCCCGGACGCAAGGCGGGGCCCAGCGGCGCGGCGATTTGCGCGTCGTGGCGGCAGGCCGTCGATTTCGCGCATTGGGTGGGAGGGCGTCTGCCCACGCGCGAGGAATGGAGCCGGGCGACCGACGCTCGTGGCGCCGAATGCCGGCGCGGCTCCGGCTCCCAGGAACTCTGCCGCGGTTCGTCGGGGGACTGGGAATGGACCGAGGACTGGCGGCCGCCGTCCTTGGCGCCGGTTCCCGCCGCGGGCACGCCGTGGCCCCAGGCCGGCTGGGCGTCGCCCTACGCGCCCACGCCCTTCGGGATGCCGGCCGGCTGGATGGCGCCGGCCGACATGGCGCGGCAGGCGCGACGCTTCGACTTCGCCAGCGGCGCGCGCTACCGCGACGTGGTCTTTCGCGTCGCGCGCGACCCGTTGTAGCTCAGCCGATCAGCCCCAACTCCCGCCCCACCCGGCCGAACTTCTCCAGCGCGAAGTCCAGGTCCTTGGTCGAGTGGCCGGAGCTGACGATCGTGCGCAGGCGGTCGCGGCCGCGGGCGACGATGGGGAAGGTGATGGCCAGCGCGAAGACGCCCTCGTCGAAAAGGCGCGCGGAGAATTCCTTGGCCTTCTTGGTATCGCCGACCATCACCGGCGTAATGGGAGTCTGCGACGCGCCCGTGTCGAAGCCGAGCTTTTTGAGGCCCGCTTTAAAATGATGGGCGTTGTCCCAGAGTTTCTGGATGCGCTCGGGCTCGGCCAGCATCACGTCGACGGCGGCGGCACAGGTGGCCACGACCGACGGCGGATGGGAGCTGGAGAAGGTGAAGGGGCGCGCGACGCTGATCAGGTAGTCGATGAGGCGGCGCTCGCCGGCCACATAGCCGCCGATGGCCCCGACGGCCTTCGACAGCGTGCCGATCTGGATCTGCACGCGGTCGGAGAGGCCGAAGTGCGCGGGCGTGCCGCGGCCGTTGGGACCCATCACGCCGGAGGCGTGCGCGTCGTCGACCATCACGAACGCGCCGTATTTCTCGGCCAGCGCCACGATCTCCGGCAGGGGCGCCACGTCGCCGTCCATGGAAAACACGCCGTCGGTGACGATCATCTTGCGCTGCGCGGCGCGCGCCTCGGGGCTTTGCAGGATGGACTCCAGCGCCTTCATGTCCGCGTGCGGGTATATCTTGCGCGGGGCCTTGGCCAGGCGCGCGCCGTCGATGATGGAGGCGTGGTTGAGCTCGTCGGAGATCAAGAGGTCCTTGTCGCTCGACATCAGGCTTTGACAGCAGGCCACATTGACGGTAAAGCCCGACTGGAAGACCAGGCAGGCCTGGGTGCCCTTGAAGCGGGCCAGCTTTTCTTCCAGCGCCAAATGGATGTCCTGCGTGCCGATGATGGGCCGCACCGCCGCGGTGCCCACGCCGTGCGAGTCGACGGCGGCCTTGGCCGCGGCCATCAGCTTGGGATGCTCGGTCAAGTCCAGGTAATTGTTCGAGGTGAGGTTGACCACCTTTTTGCCGTCGACCACCGACACCGGCGCCTGGCGGCCCGTCAGCACGCGCAGGTGCGTGAAGCGGTTTTCGTTCTTGAGAACGGCGATTTCCTCGTCGAGAAAATCCATCACGGCGGAAGTGGAGGCGTTCATAGGCCGATTATAGCGAACGATAGGCTAGAATGGACGCCGATGAGGCGCCTGGACGCCGCGACGCTCCTCCTGCTGGCCCTGTGCGCCGTCGGCCTGTTGAGCGGGCTGGGGCGCCTGCCCGCGCTGACCAGCGACGAGGCCTGGGTGGGCCTCTACGCCGGCCGCCTGGCCGCGCGCGGACTGTTCACCCCCCACGAGATGAACACCTACACCGGCCCGCTGTTTGGCCTGGCGATCATGAGGACCTTCGCGGCGCTGGGCGCGAGCGTGCGCTCGCTGCGGCTGTTCGGCGCGGGCGCCAACGCGCTGGCCTTCGTTCTGCTCGCCGCCCACCTGCGCCGACGCCTGGGCGCCGCCGCGGCCGGCTGGTGGGCGCTCAGCCTGGCCGCCAGCGTCTATCTTCTGCTCAAGTCCCGCCAGGCCTGGGAGTGCTACGCGCTGCAGCCGCTGCTGCTGGCGCTGACCTTTTGGGTGTTGGACGGGCCCGCGTCCTGGCCCCGCGCGCTGGCGCTGGCCGCGCTGTGCGTGGTCGGCGCGCAGAATCATTTCATCTATCTGTCGATCCCGCTGAGCCTGTGCGTGCTCTACGCGGCGCGCGCGGCGCGCGGCGAACCCGGCGCCGCCCAATGGCTGCGCGCCGCCGTGGCCGCGCTGGGCGCGGGCGCGATCCTGTTCTTGGTCAAGCCGCGCCTGAGCGAGGCCGCGTGGAGCGCCGAGCGCGTCTGGGCCGTGCCTTTGTTCTTCGCTTTGCCCGTCCTTGCCGCCGCCGCGTTCGCCGCCGGAGCCTGGGAGCGGCCGCTGCTGCGCCTGCTGCCGCGCCGCGCCGGCGCTTATGTTTTCGCGCTCGGACTGGCCGCGTTCGCGGTCTGGCACGGCGCGCCGCTGTGGCAGGCGCTGTCCGGGCCGACGCTCTGGAAGCGGACCTTCTCTTGGGACGCCCCGGCCGCGCTCGACGCGCCGCTATGGGCCTGGGGCGCGTTTGTGCTCGCCGTCGCGGCCTGGCGCGCGGCCCGCGCCTGGCACGGCCGCGAGGGGCTGACGCCCGCCGAAACCACGCTGGCGCTGTGGCCCGCGGCCTACGCCGCGATCTTCATCTTGTTTCGCAACACCTCGTCGTTTCGCTACTACTCCTTGATTCAGTTCCTGACGCTCGCGTCCGCGGCCGCGGGCCTGGCACGCCTGCCCCGACCGGACCGCCGCTGGGCGTTGGCTCTCGGCGCTTGCGCGGCCGTCGTCGCGCAGGCCGCGTTCTGGCGCGAACTGCGCGCCCCGGCCGACCGCCGGCCGCTGCGCTTCAAGATCGGCTTCCACGCGGAGAACTCCTGGGACTTCGCGCGCAAGGACGCGCTGTTTTCCGCCTTCGACGCCTCCGGCGCCTGCCTCATCGGCCGCCAGCAAGACAGCTTCGTGTCCATCCCGCTCGACTTCCACCATCTGATGTCTGATCCCAAGCCCTGCGACCCCGCGCGCGAGTTCACCGCGGTTCAATGCCAGGACTGCTCGTCGCCGCCGTACTACCGCTGGAGCGTCGCGCCCGCGGCCGCGCGCTGACCTAGGGGACGAAGACGACCTTGCCGCACTTCTTGTCCGGCGAACTCATCGCCGCGAAGCCGGCGGCATGGTCTTTGAGCGGGAAGGTGTGCGTGACCACGGGGCGCAAGTCGACGGCGCCCGAGCGCAGGAGGCGGTCGGTCTTGTACCAGGTCTCGAAGATCTCGCGGCCGACGATGCCGTGCACGCGCACGCCCTTGAAGATCAGGTCGTTGGCCCAGTCCAGCTCGATTTTCTTCGACGGGATGCCGAAGGCGGTGATGCGCCCGCCGCTGCGCACGTGCTTGAAGGCCGCCGTGATGGCCGCGGGAGCGCCCGACATCTCGCAGACCACGTCGAAGCCGTCCTTGACCTTGCCCGCCTTGAGCGGATCCTCGTCCGGAGACACCACCGCGGTCGCGCCCATGCGCAGCGCCAGTTCGGCGCGATATTTGGACGCCTCGACGGCCACGACGCGGTCGGCGCCGGAGGCCTTGGCCACCGCGATGCAAAAAAGCCCCTGCGGACCGCAGCCCGACACCAAGACGGACTTGGTGGCCACGGGCTCCACGAGCACCGAGTAGACCGCGTTGCCGAACGGCTCGAACAGCGAGCCCAAGTCCTTGAGCGAGTCGTCGGAGTGCTTCCACGCGCAGCGCGCGGGCACCGCGGCGTAGTCGCCGAAGCCTCCGGGGCCGTCGATGCCGATGATCTTCATCTCGCGGCAGACGTGGCGCTGGCCGTTCTGGCACTGGTAGCACAGGCCGCAGAAGATGTGGCTTTCCACGGACACGAAGTCGCCTTTCTTGAAATCGCGGGCGGACGCGCCGACCTCGACGACGGTCCCGCAGAACTCGTGGCCGAAGGTGCTCGGGGTCTTGAAGCGCTCGGGCGCCCACGAATACCAGTTGTAGATCGGCAGGTCCGAGCCGCAAATCGAGGCTCGGTGGACCTTGATGAGCACCTCGTCGGGGCGCACGCGCAGATCATCGGAGGGCGCGTAGTCGGCGCCGGGTCCGGGGCGGCTCTTGAGCAGGGCGTTCATGAGAAGAGTCCTCGCGCGACGAACATCACGTTCTCCTTGCGCTCGCGCAGGCGCCGATAGAAATACGGCATCCAATGCGTGCCGTAGGGCACGTAGACGCGCACGGTGTGGCCGGCCGCGCGCAGTTCCCGCCAGCGCTTGGCGCGCAGGCCGTAGAGCATCTGGATTTCGTAGTCGCTTTTGACCAGGCCCGCCGCGTCGCAGGATTTGAGCGCGGCGGCGATGCGCTCGTCGTCGTGGGTGGCGAAGGCGGGAATCGGGGCCTTGGTCAGGACGGCCGCGCAGCGGTCGTAGTTCGCGTTGACCTCCTCTTTCTTCTGGAAGGCCAAGTCGGCGGGTTCTTTGTAGGCGCCTTTGCACAGGCGAACGCGCGCGCGGCGCGCGACGGCGTCGCGGCAGTCGGCCTCGGTGCGGCGCAGGTAGGCCTGCAAAACGATGCCGAGGTTCGGGTATTTGTCGTGCAGCGAGTAGAAGAGATCAAGCGTCTTCTGCGTCCACGCCGAGCCCTCCATGTCGATGCGCACGAAGTTCTTGAGCCGCGCGGCCTCCTCGGCGATGCGCACCAGGTTGTCGCGCGCCAGCGCCGGGTCGACGGCCAGGCCGATTTGCGTCAGCTTCAGAGAGATGTTGGCGTCGACGCCGGTCCGGTCGATGCGGCGCAGCATCTCGAGGTTTTCCTCGGCCGCGGCCGAGGCCAACTCCCGGGTAAGGCTGTCTTCGCCCAAATTGTCGAGCGTGGCCTTGATGCCGTCGGCGTTGAGCGCGCGCACGGCCCGCACGGCGTCGTCGAGGTCGTCGCCCGCCACGAAGCGGCTGGCCAAAAAAGTGAGTGCCTTCATAGGCGCGATTCTATCATGATTGGCCGCCGCGGCGCGCGTCGCCGGTTCAAAAACGCGGCGGCGACCACGCGAGCAAAGCCCAGCCGGCCAGGAACGCCAGTCCTCCCAGCGGCGTGACCATCCCCAGGCGGCGCCAGCCGGTCACCGCCAGCAGATACAGGCTGCCGCTGAATAGGAAGATCCCGATCAAAAAGCACCAGCCCGCCGCCGCGACCGCGCGCGAGGGCGCGCGCGACAGGAGCATTCCCGTCAAGATCAGCGCCAGCGCGTGATAGGCCTGGTAGCGCGCGCCGGTCTCCCAGATCGCCAGGCTTTCCGGCGCCAGGCGGCCCTTGAGCCCGTGCGCGGCGAAGGCTCCCAGCGCCACATCCAGGAGCATCAGCGCCGCGCCCGCTCGCACGCCCCAGGATGCGCTCATCGCCTCGGCCGTCACGCCAGGCCGCGCCGCCGCACGAAGTCCTCGACGGCGGGAAGCGCGTCGAGCAGCGCGGGCGCCTTCGCCAAGACGGCGCGGTGAAGGCCGTCCAGGGAGTCAAGCGCGTATTCGTGCGCGATTTGGTTGCGGATGTCGCGGATGTCGCGCCAGAGCTGGGCGCTGGGGATGACGCCGCGCTTTTCCATGCGGTTGAGCCGGTCGATCAGGCTGCCCTCGTCTTCCAACTCGAGCGCGTCGACGGCCCGGAACACTTTCTGCGTCAGCACATCGGCCAAACGGGCGAAGCGCGCCGTCAGCGCCTCCATGCGCTCCTCGGTCTTGGGCTCGGCGGCCAAGGACTCCCGCAGCGCGGCCCCGGCTCGGCGCGCGAGCTGCAGCTGAGCTTTCAAGTGCGCGCGCCTCAGTTCTTGCGGGGATGGCTCCATAAGATGACTCCCTCCTGTTTGGCCAAGGCCGCGAAGGCTCCGCCGCCCCCCGGGCCCTCGACGACGACGTCGATCTTGCGCTCCCCGAGACGGTCCTCGACCGCCTGCTTGAAGCGAATCTTGAGCGTCAATTCGTCCGCTTCCGCGCTTGCCAGAGACACGAGCAAGTCGATGTCCCCCCCGCGCCCGGCGCGCGCGCGCGAGCCGAACAGACGCACGACCGCCCCCGGACGGTCGCCCAGCACGCGCTCGCAGGCCTGCTCGATGCCGGCCCGATCCGCGTCGCTGAGGCGGATCACTTCAACCCCCGCCAGAAAGCGGAAAAATCCCGCGGCGGCTCGGCCGTGAACTCGGCCGGGCGAGCGGTCGCCGGATGCGCGAAGGCCAGGCGGTAGGCGTGCAGCATCAGCCGCGGCGCGACGCACTCGCCCTTGCCCGGCCGGTCGAACTCGGGGTCGCCCATCACCGGGTGGCCGACGTGCGCCAAGTGCGCGCGGATCTGGTGCGTGCGCCCCGTCAGAGGCCGGGCCTCCACCAAGGTCGCCTCGCGCTTGCGCGCCACGGGGCGAAAGGCCGTCTCCGCCGATTTGCCCAGGGAAGTCACCACCACCCGGCGCAGACCCGGCGCGCGGCCCACCGGCGCTTGCACCCGCGCCGCGCCCGACATCGCCCCGCGCGCGATCGCGCGGTAGGTCTTGCTCATCTCGCGCCGCTCAAATCCCGCGCACAGCGCGCTCCAGGTCTCGGGATCCTTGGCGACCAGCAGCACGCCGCTGGTGGGACGGTCGAGGCGGTGGACGATGCCGCAGCGCGGGGTGCGGGCCTTCAATATCTCGGGGCGATGGACCTGGAGCAGGGCCGCCAGGTTGTCTTCGCTTTCGGCGCGCGCCGCCTCCGGACGCGTCAGCCAAGACGAGCCCAGCGGGTGCATCAGCAGGCCCGAGGGCTTGTCGAGCACCAGCAGGCGGCGGTCTTCGAACAGCACCCAAGACTCGAAATCGAGGGACGCCTCCGGCGTTTTCTCCGGCAGCTCCAAAACCACGACCTCGCCCTCGGCCACGCGCGCGTCGGGCGCGCGTCTCTCACCGCCGACGCGCACCGCCCCGGACTGGACCAGCCCTTTCAAAAATCCGCGCGAATAGCCGTCGAGTTCCGCCGCCAAAAATGCGTCCAGACGCGCGCCCCCCGTCTCCACGCGCAGGATCTTCTTCACGCCGGTTTGCGCCGCAGAGCGAAGATCGTCCCCGCCGCGGCCAACGCGAGGACCGCCACCACCTGCGACGGAGACAGCCCGAACCAGCCCGTTCCCCGGTCGTCGCCGCGCACGATCTCGACCAAGAAGCGCGCGACCGCGTAGAGCATCACATAGAGGAGGAACGCCGAGCCGGGGCGCCAACGCCCATCGCGCACGCGCGTCAGCCCCTGGCGCGCCACGATCCAGGCGATGGCGGCCAGGGCCGCGGCCTCGTAGAGCTGGGTCGGGTGCCGCGACGGGTCGCCGTTCAGGGGAATGCCCCAGGGCAGATCCGTGTGGCGGCCGTAGCAGCAGCCGGCGGCCAGGCAGCCCAGGCGTCCGATCGCGTGGCCGATGGGCAGCGCCACGCCGAAATAATCGGAGAGCTTGGCGAAGCTGAAGCCTTTGCGCCGGGACTGGATGTAGCCCGCCAGCGCCGCGCCGACAAAGCCACCGTAGAACACGAAGCCGTAGCGCACGTCGTGCCACAGCACCGAGGGATCGCGCTCGACGATCGCGTAGCCGAGCTTGCCGCCGATGAGCGCCCCCGCGAACAGCCAGTAGACCAGATCCCAGAACGCGTCCTCGGACAGACCCATGTCGCCGCGGCGGCGCTCAAGCCACCAGATCGCCGTCGCGTAACCCGCGGCCACCAGCACCCCGTAGGTGGCCAAGGTGAAAGAACCGATCTTCAGCAGGACGGGGAACATCGAGACCTCCAGAAGAGGACGGCGGCGCCGCCCGCCATGAGCCCCAAACCCGTGGCCTGGCCCGCGGTCAGGCTCAGAAAGCCCGCGGGCACGGTGTCTCCGCGGTAGAACTCCAGGAAAGTCCGTTCCAGTCCGTAGGCGATGAAGTAGGCGCCGATGACCAGTCCCGGACGGCGGCCCTCGGCCTCGGTCTTGAGCAGCAGGCGGTAGAGCGCCAGCGCGATCAACGCGTTGCCGAAGGCCTCATAGAGCTGCGCGGGATGGATCGGCACGCCCAAAAGGTCCGGCCGGACCTGGGACTTGGGATCGCGAAAGACCACCGCCCAAGGCACGCTCGTGGGGCGGCCGTGGCAGCAGCCCGCCAGAAAGCAGCCGAAGCGGCCGAACACATGCCAGAACGGCGCGACCACGCCGATGTTGTCGAAGAGCTTCCCGACGGGAATGCCGCGCCAGCGGCACACGCCCCACACGCACAGCGGCACGCCGGCGAAAGCGCCGAGCACCGAAAATCCGTGCGAAGCGGAAAACGCCGAATCCCAGAAGTCCGCGGAAAACGGACGCGTGTAGACGAACAGGTAGAACAGCCTCCCGCCCAAGAACCCGCCCAAGAGAATCGCGTCGACGATCAGCCAGAAGTCGTCGGGGTTCCGGAAGCCCGCGCGCGCGCCGCGCGAACGCAGCCAGCCCAGCGACAGAAGCCCGCCCAGCACGATCATCGCCCCGTAGCCGTAGAGATGAAACGGCCCGATGGAAAAAAGGAGCGGGTGCATCGCGCTAGGGGTCCTGCCGGCCGGGCGGCGGGAAGCGGTATTCGATCTCGCCCTTCTTGATGTAGCCGAGGTCGCGCCGCGCCGCGCCCTCCACGCCCGCGTCGCCGGCGCGCAGGGCCTTCAGCCGTTCGTCGAGCGCGCGCTCGTCGCGGTCGAGCTGCGCGATCTGCGCGCGCAGACGGCGCAGCTCTCGCCAGTTCGACACGAGGCTGCGAAAGCCCCCGTTGCCGAACAGGACCGCGAGCACGGCCGCCGCGCCCAGCAGGCGCGGGCCGCGCTCGCGCGCGGACTCGGCCAAGCTTTTGGGCGTCGCGCCGGACACGGCTAGCGCGCCGCGGCGGCCGCGGCGAAGGCCCGTCCGCCCGCGTAGACGGCCTTGGCGCCGAGGGCCGTCTCGATGTGGCGCAGGCGGTTGTACTTGGCCAGGCGCTCGGAACGGCAGGGCGCGCCGGTCTTGATGGCGCCGGCGTTGAGAGCCACGGCCAAGTCGGCGATGAAGGCGTCCTCGGTCTCGCCGGAGCGGTGGGAGATCACGGTGGAGAATCCCGCCTTCTGCGCGTCGCGCACGCAGGTCACCGTCTCGGTGAGCGTGCCGATCTGATTGAGCTTGATGAGGATGGCGTTGGCCGACTTCTCGGCGATACCGCGCTTGAGCCGCTCGGGGTTGGTGACGAACAGGTCGTCGCCGATCAGGCGCAGTTGGCCTCCGAGCTTGGCCGTCAGCGCCGCCCAGCCCGACCAGTCGTCCTCGGCCAAGGGGTCTTCGAGCGAGACGAAGCCGTATTTGGCGGCCCAGCCCGCGTAGACCTCGCCGATCTCGGCGGCGGTGCGGGGACGCCCCTCAAGAAGGTAGCGCCCGTCCTTGTAAAACTCGCTGGAGGCCGCGTCCAGAGCCAAGCGCGCGCGGCCCGACCAGCCGGCGTCGGCGATCGCGCGCGCGAGCACGTCGAGCGCCTCGGCGTGCGTCTTGAGCTTGGGCGCGAACCCGCCTTCATCGCCCACGGCCACCGTCATCTTGAGCGCGGCCAGAGCCTTCTTCAAGGTCTGGTAGACCTCCGCGCCGCAGCGCAGGGCCTCGGAAAAGCTGGGGGCTTCCACGGGCACGACCATGAACTCCTGGACGTCCAGCCCCGAATCGGCGTGCTTGCCGCCGTTGATCACGTTGAACATCGGCGCGGGCAAAAGCCACTCGCCCTCGGGCAGGCCGTAGGCCTTGCGCAGAAACGCATACAGCGGCAGGCGCGCGGCCTCGGCCTGCGCGCGCGCGGCGGCCATCGACACGGCCAAGATCGCGTTGGCGCCCAGGCGGCCCTTGTTGGGCGTGCCGTCAAGCGAAATCATCTTGGCGTCGAGCGCGGGAAGATCCGCCGCGTCCATGCCCTTGACCGCCTTCGCGATCTCGCCCTCGACGTGGGCGACCGCGCGCGTCACGCCCTTGCCCAGGTAGCGGGATTTGTCGCCGTCGCGAAGCTCGACGGCCTCGTGAACGCCGGTGGACGCGCCGCTGGGAACGGCCGCGCCGCCGCGGGCGCCGCCCTCCAGCGTCACCTCCGCGGCGACCGTCGGCAGCCCCCGCGAGTCGAGAATCTCAAGCGCCCGGACGGATTCGATCTTGGCCATGTGCCCTCCCTGAGGGGTACAGTTTAGCCTACTTGCCGCCCTCCGCGCGCGTCGACTTCAGGTCCGCGGCGAGCCGCTTCACCTCCGCGGCCACGTTGCCCAGGCAGCAGGCGCCCTGGGGGTTCATGCGCTCGCAGTCGCAGCGTCCCGCGTCGATCTCGCGCCGAATCCGGGCCGGTATGTCGGTGG